>NZ_NKHQ01000005.1:0-149372 GCF_014467265.1 Xenorhabdus sp. TS4
TTATCCTCTACCCAACAAAACACCCAAATGATAAAATCTTGTTGTGACATAGCCTTTTGTTCCTTTATTTCTCTTTGTTTGTCAACTTAAAGTTATAAAGGAGCGGCTATGTCATTTCAACTCACCATAAAAGTCGAGCATCGCGTTAAATTATGGTTGGACAATCATTGAATTCAATCATAAAACGATACATGGCAATACGTTAATATTGAATCGGTATAGTCCATTTTTTAGAAGCTGCTCGAATTACCAGCCAAAATCACTTTCTTCACGGATTCATCTGACAGAAATATTTTGCATCTTTTGATGGCAAGCTGAAATACATTGTTCAGCAAAATTTCAACAGTCAGTTTTTTGATAAAGAGGAAGAACTGGCTTAAATCTCCCGAGGTCTTGAGATTTTCAGCCAGCTCAGCGTCAAAAACTCACTTCCCAATACCAACCGGATACGACTCAAACAAATACCCATCGAAATTAGGATCATCCACATCTGATAATTCAAGTAAACTCTGTTTCACATTTTCTAAATGTTGCCACATCGTTTGTTTCGCTGCTGCGGGATCTTTTTTGATCATCGCTGCCAAAATTGCCTGATGATCATTCAACCACGCTTTACGATAGTCGGTATTGGTAATTCGGCTATGTAACTTGATCCACATAGGGTTATTCTCACGCCATGCCCAGGATTGTTTAAGCAATTCAACTAACATACTGTTATGCGTTGCCTGCGCGATGGCTAAATGAAACTCCCTGTCACCGGATTCACTTTCTCCCGAAATTAGATCTTTTTTCTCTTTTTCCAATGCGTTGCGCATATTGGCAATATCGACCGGAGTCACCTGGAGTGCTGCAAACTCAGCGATATTACTTTCCAATAATTGGCGCGCTTGTAATAACTCAAAAGGCCCTGCGGCATTAAGGGTTGTATCGCTTGAACAAGAGTGCGGCAGGCGGATGAGATAAATACCTGAGCTTTTGCGTACTTCAATGAGGTTTTCCAACTCCAGTACAATTAACGCTTCACGAATAAGAGTACGCGAAACGCTGAATTTTTCTGCAATTTCTCGTTCTGTCGGGAGACGATCACCAGGAGAATAATCCATCTCTATAATCATCTGACGTAATGATTGGGCTACTTCGTGATAGGGACGCCTGGAGTCTGCAAAGTTCATCATTTAATGCCGCCGTAAGGTAATATACTTAAATGAAACGACTAAAAATGATGTTATTCTAAGACATCAATGCCAGAAATATAACCACCTATTCTTGTTACAATAGGTGGTTTTGAGAGAAAATTATTCTACTTTACGCACTCGATTTACCATTTCGAATAACTCCGGTTGGGTTTTTGCAATATCGGCATACATGGGTTTAACCGCGTTTTGAAAGAGGGTTTTATCCACGACAATAAATTTAACCCCTTGTTTTTCTGCTTTAGCACGCTCTTCCTTTTCTGATTTTTCCCACAGTTGAATCATATATTTTGAGGAGTTTAGTGCCGCTTTTTTCACAATATCTTGTTGTTCAGTGGTTAATTTATTCAACGATTTGTTCGATATTAACAGCACATCAGGGATCATCGTATGTTCATCCAGGGAAAAGAACTTTGTCACCTCGCTATGGCGGCTTAGCGTAAAAGAAGTAATGTTGTTCTCCGCTGCATCTACAACCCCCTGTTGCAATGCGGTATAGAGTTCACCGTAAGCTAACGGCGTTGGGCTTCCTTCCAGCCCTTTCACCATCGCAATTGCCGTTGGGCTGGGTTGTACGCGAATTTTCAAACCTTTTAGGTCTTCAGGCGTTCTAATCGGTTTTTTCGCATAAAAACTGCGTGCACCCGCATCATAGTAAGTGAGACCAATAAACCCCATGTTTTGGCTTGAATCGAGGATTTCTTTACCAATATCGCTATTAATGACTTGTTGATAGTGCGCTTTATCGCGGAATAAATAGGGCAGGTTAAAAATGGAATACGCCGGAGAGAAGGCTTCTAATTCTGCCGCATTGGATTTAGCAATATCCAGAGCACCGTTTTGCATCAATTCGATAGATTCACGTTGGTTGCCCAATTGAGAATCAGAATAGATACGGATACGGACTTCCCCGTTGGTTTTTTCTTTCACTTCGTTAGCGAACTCGGTCATGGCTTTATGGACAGCATGGTCTCGGTTCTGGTTATGGCTGAGTTTCAGGGTTGTTACGGCGAAAGCCTGGGATGTTCCCAGCATAAACATTACGCCCGCCGCTATGCCTGCTATACCTAAAACCTGTCGTTTGTTGTTCTGCATGTTTGGTTCTCCAGAGGTGAATGTAGGTTTTTATGATTTTCTGTGGACAAACCATAATCAGATCTCACTGATTGGGCAAAGGGTAAAATCCGATTGGTCGATCTGAATCGCAAAAAACAGCATAATTGGTTGACCTTTTGTGTTTGTGATCTATCTCACCCTTTTTCAGGGAGTTATTTCAACGTTTTTAGTACGATCAGTATAGATTCTAATTCCTGTGTGGATTTTAATTGGTAAACCAAAATGACAGGAATCGGATAAATGAAAAACCTTGTAGCGATGACCAATAAAAGTTTGGCATTTTTTACCATCTGCCTGCTGGCCTTTCTGGTTTTATGTGTGTCGTGGCAGGTCATTTCACGTTATGTCTTAGATGCACCGAGCACGGAGACCGATGAGTTAGCACGTTATCTGTTTATGTGGGTCGCAATGATTGGCGCTGCCTATACCACCGGACAGCATCGTCATCTTGCTATCGATCTGCTGATGATGAAATTAACCGGAGTCAAGAAAAGTATTATCGGCCTGATTATTCAGGCAACAATTATTTTATTTTCTTCCATTGTGCTGCTTTATGGTGGCAGCCTGCTTGTTTCATCGACATTGGAAAATGGTCAAATCACACCGGTATTAGGCTGGAAGATGGGATACATCTATTTATGTTTGCCGATTAGCGGATTATTGATGATTTTCTATGCGCTCGTTGATGTGATCTCGATTGTTCAGCATTTTTCTGGTCAACCACCCGTTGTGCCTGAAAATTATTAAATTGTGGAGGTTAGAGTATGGATTGGTCTACCATTGCCGCACTCTTTGGCACATTTGCAATATTATTGGCATTGAGTGTTCCCGTTTCTTTTGCAATCGGCTTATCTTCGTTAGTCGCTATTACGATGACATTGCCGCTGGAATCTGCAATCACGGTTGTTGCACAACGTATGGCTGCGGGTGTTGATAATTTCTCTTTATTGGCGATCCCGTTTTTTATCCTGGCCGGAAATATTATGAACCAGGGCGGGATAGCAGCGCGTTTGATCAATCTGGCTAAAATGATTGGCGGTCGTTTGCCGGGATCATTAATGCACGTCAATATTATGGCGAACATGCTGTTTGGGGCAATTTCAGGCTCGGCAGTGGCGTCCGCGGCTGCGGTCGGGGGGACAATGGCGCCGATGCAGCGAAAAGAAGGGTACGACCCTGAGTTATCTGCTGCCGTGAACATCGCTTCTTGCCCTTCAGGTTTGCTGATCCCACCCAGCAATACCTTGATTGTGTACTCGTTAGTCTCAGGAGGGACTTCTATTGCTGCCTTGTTCTTAGCGGGTTATATCCCTGGCATTATGATGGGAATTTCACTCATGATTGTGTCTGCCATTATTGCCAAGAGGAAACGTTATCCTGTTGCACCTCGGCCAACATGGAGCGAATTTTTTGCTACAGCGTGGAAAGCAATACCGTCATTAATGCTGATTGTAGTGATCATGGGCGGGATTATTGCGGGGATCTTCACAGCGACAGAAGCATCAGCCATTGCCGTTCTCTACAGTTTTATTCTCGCAGTGATTGTTTATCGTGAAGTGAGTTTCAAACAACTGCCCCAAATTATTCTTGATTCTGCGGTGACCACATCGATTGTTTTGCTGCTGATTGGCGTATCAATGGGTATGTCCTGGGCGATGGCCAATGCTGATCTGCCGTATCTGATTGCGGATGCGTTGATGACGGTTTCTGATAATCCGCTGACCATTCTGCTAGTCATTAATATCATTCTGCTGATTGTGGGGATCTTTATGGATATGACACCGGCTATTTTGATCTTCACGCCGATTTTCTTACCCGTTGCGATGAGCATGGGTATCGACCCTGTGCATTTTGGCATCATCATGACATTTAATTTGGCCATTGGGATTTGTACCCCTCCCGTCGGCAGCGCTTTATTTGTGGGTTGCTCTGTGGGGGATGTGAGTATTGATAAGGTATTGAAGCCACTGTTGCCGATGTATGTTGCGCTGATCTCGGCGCTAGCGCTGGTGACATACCTGCCGCAATTGAGTTTATGGTTACCTGAATTAGTTTTGAATTAGTTATAGGGGGGAATTATGAGACAAACTTGGCGTTGGTATGGGCCAAGAGATCCGGTTTTATTAGCGGATATCCGTCAGGCTGGAGCAACAGGGGTGGTGACGGCGCTGCACCATATTCCTAACGGTGGAATCTGGACTATCGAAGAGATAGAGCAACGTAAGGCACTGATTGAAGCTAATCAACTTGAGTGGACAGTCGTAGAGAGTGTTCCCATTCATGAAGATATCAAAACGCATACTGGGGAGTATGATCAATGGATCGAAAACTATCAACAAACCTTGCGTAACCTCGCTGCCTGCGGGATTAAAACAATATGCTACAACTTCATGCCTGTTCTGGATTGGACTCGTACTGATCTCGAATATGAATTACCTGATGGCTCAAAAGCGCTGCGTTTTGATCAAATCGAATTTGCTGTTTTTGATATCCACATTTTGCAACGCTGTGGGGCAGAAAAAGCGTATTCCGATGATGAAATTGTGCAAGCACAATCACGTTTTGTTTCAATGACAGAAGAAGAAAAACAAAAACTAACAAACACGATCATTGCTGGTCTTCCTGGTGCAGAGGAAGGCTATACCTTAGAACAATTTCGCCAACACCTAAAACGTTATACAGGCATTGATAAGGCCAAATTGCGTGAGCACTTTGCTTATTTCCTGCAAAAGATCATTCCGGTTGCGGAAGAACTTGGTATCAAAATGGCTGTTCATCCTGATGATCCACCTCGTGAGATCTTAGGCTTGCCACGCATTGTTTCTACGATAGAGGATATGCATTGGATAGCCGAAACGGTAGACAGTAATGCCAATGGTTATACGATGTGCACCGGATCTTACGGTGTGCGGGCGGATAATGATTTGGTGCAGATGATCAAAGCATTTGGTCCCCGTATCTATTTTCTCCACTTGCGTTCAACCGTGCGTGAGGAGAACCCATCCACGTTCCACGAAGCGGCGCATCTTGCCGGTGATGTGGATATGTATGAAGTGATCAAAGCGGTTGCCGAAGAAGAACATCGCCGATTGGCAGCGGGTGAAAATCACCTGATTCCAATGCGGCCTGATCATGGTCATCAAATACTTGATGATTTGAAAAAGAAAACGAATCCCGGCTATTCGGCAATTGGTCGCCTGAAAGGACTGGCTGAAATTCGTGGCCTTGAGTTGGGTATTCATCGTGCATTTTTCCAAAAATAATTTCTGACCTTGAACCCTACAGGGTAGTGAATGAATGTCACTCATTACCGCTTATTTGTGAGTCGATTATGGAAAAAAATCTTGTCAATGCGATAACCTCTGTTCCATGTCCACGCTGGACAACCGAACGTTTGACTTCCCGTATTGTGCATTTAGGCTGTGGTGCGTTTCATCGGGCGCATCAGGCGCTTTATACACATTATGTATTAGAACAGACAGACAGTGATTGGGGATTCTGTGAAGTTAACCTGATGCTAAATGATGCTTCACTGATTGAAAATCTGAAAAAACAATCCATGCGCTATACCGTCGCAGAAAAAGGGCAGGAAGAAATCAGATTAAAAATTATTGGCTCGATGAAAGAGGGGATGCATCCATTAATTGACGGTGTTCAGGCGATTATCGAAAAGATGGCCGATCCTGATATCGCTATCATCTCTTTGACAATCACTGAAAAAGGCTATTGTACTGATGCCGCGACCGGGCGTTTAGATCCAAATAATGAATTGATTATTAAAGATATTGCTAATCCCGCAGTGCCAAGATCAGCCATCGGCTATATCACTGCGGCATTAAAATTGCGTTTTGAACGAAGCCTCCCTGCGGTGACAATTTTGTCGTGCGATAACGTGCGGGAAAATGGACATGTTGCCCGTGAGGCCGTATTGGGTCTGGCGCGTTTGCAGGACGAAAAATTGGCACAATGGATAGAAAATCAGGTGACGTTTCCCTGCACGATGGTGGATCGTATTGTGCCGGCAGCTACACCAGAAACGTTAACTGAAATTGCCCAACGGCTGGGCGTTGAAGATCCCTGTGCCATTGCCTGCGAACCTTTCCGTCAATGGGTGATTGAAGATAACTTTGTCAATGGGCGTCCAGATTGGGATCTGGCCGGTGCACAATTTGTGGACGATGTGGTGCCATTTGAAATGATGAAATTGCGCATGTTAAATGGCGCTCATTCCTTTCTGGCTTACCTGGGTTATTTGGGTGGCTATGCCCATATCTCCGATACGATGACTAATGCCGATTATCGTCGGGCAGTGTACGCACTGATGGTGAATGAACAAGCTCCAACCCTGTCGATGCCAGAAGATATCGATTTAATGGCCTATGCGGATAAATTGATCGAACGGTTCACTAACCCAGCGTTAAAACATCAGACGTGGCAAATAGCGATGGATGGCAGCCAGAAATTGCCACAGCGCATGCTTGATTCCATTGAATGGCACCTTATGCAGGGAAATGATTATCGCCATTTAGCGCTCGGTGTGGCGGGTTGGATGCGCTATATCAGTGGCGTGGATGAACAAGGCCAGTCTATTGATGTGCGTGATCCATTAAAAGAGACCTTTGCGGCGATTTTTGCCAAATATGGTCATTCTGTTGATGTGGTGGAAGCGTTACTGGCAATTGAATCGATTTTCGGTAAAAAGTTAGTCAAAAACCGTGACTTTGTCGATAACGTCACCAAAACCTACCAGAACCTACTGAACGTTGGCAGCCGCCAAGCGGTTGCCGCCCTTTGACCATAGAGGAAATGTAATGAAAACCTTTATGTGTGAAGATTTCCTGTTAAATAATGATGTTGCCCGCCGCCTTTATCATGATTACGCGGCGTTGATGCCTATCTATGATTATCACTGTCATCTCAATCCAAAAGAGATCGCGCAAAATCGCCGTTTCCACAATCTTGGTCAAATCTGGTTGGAGGGGGATCATTATAAGTGGCGGGCGATGCGTGCGGCAGGGATTGAAGAGGCACTGATTACTGGTACTGAAAGCAGTGATTACGAAAAATACCTCGCATGGGCGAAAACGGTTCCCCTGACGATCGGCAATCCACTTTATCATTGGACACATCTGGAATTGCGACGCCCCTTTGGCATTAGCGGAAAATTATTGGGGCCTGACACCGCAGAAGCTATCTGGTATGAGGCGAATGAAAAACTCTCTCAAAGTGAATTTTCTGCCCGTGGCATTATGCAGCAAATGCAGGTACGAATGGCAGGAACAACGGATGATCCCATTGATTCTCTCGAATATCATCAACAGATTGCCAAAGATAAAGATTTCACCATCAAAGTCTTACCGAGCTGGCGTCCAGACAAAGTCTTCAAAATTGAATTACCGGGTTTTTGTGACTATCTCGAACGATTAGGAGAAGTCGCAGATGTCACCATCGGGTGTTTTGCTGATTTATTGCTGGCATTAGCGCGTCGCCTTGAACACTTTCAGGATCACGGTTGTGTGGCATCGGATCATGGAATTGAACATTTGCGTTATGCGCCAATACCTGACGAAAAAGTGTTAGATATCATTTTGCAAAAGCGCAGACAAGGGCAATCACTCAGTGAATTAGAAATCGCACAATTCACAACAGCGGTGCTGGTTTGGTTAGGTAAGCAGTATGCAAAACGCGGCTGGGTCATGCAGATGCATATTGGTGCCTTACGCAATAACAACACGCGTATGTTTAAACGGTTAGGGCCAGACAGCGGCTTTGATTCCATTGGAGATAATCCTATCGCTTACCCATTATCTCGTTTGCTGGATGAGATGGATAAAACTGATGAATTACCGAAGACCATTCTCTATTGCTTAAATCCCCGTGATAACGAAGTGATCGCAACTATGACTGGCAACTTTCAGGGCAGAAGCCTTGTGCAAGGTAGTAAAAACATCGGGGGCAAAATTCAATTTGGATCGGGCTGGTGGTTTAACGATCAAAAAGACGGTATGCAGCGTCAATTAGAGCAACTCTCCCAATTAAGCTTATTAAGCCAGTTTGTCGGTATGCTGACAGATTCACGCAGTTTCTTATCCTATACCCGCCATGAATATTTTCGGCGCATTCTCTGTAATATGCTGGGGAACGGGGTCGAAAATGGTGAAATTCCCCATGATGAAAAAATGCTGGGGCAAATAGTTCAGGATATCTGCTTCAATAATGCTGAACGTTATTTTCAGGCCATGAAGGATTAAAGGATGCAGATGCGGAAAATAGCCCTGATTGGCGAATGTATGATTGAGCTAAATGGCATCCCATTTGGTGCCATGACACAAAGCTATGGCGGTGATGTGCTGAATAGCGCGGTTTATCTGGCTCGCGCTGGGGGCGATATATTTGATGTCCATTTTGTCACGGCGATGGGAACGGACGCCTTGAGCGAAGGTATAATCTCACGCTGGCAGCAAGAGGGCATTAATACTGCGTTAGTATTGCGTGATAATGCGCATCAGTCCGGTTTATACCTGATCCAACTTGATGAAAAAGGTGAACGCACGTTTCTTTACTGGCGCAATGACTCGGCGGCACGTTATCTCTTGCGCCATCCTGATTACCCCATAGTGCGCCAGCAATTGCAGAGCATGGATGTGCTCTATCTCAGCGGGATCAGCCTGGCGGTTTCGCCCGAAGATGATCGCCAACGGCTGCTCATTGATTTAAAACAGTTATCTTATGAAGGGAAAGTGATTTTCTTTGACAGTAATTATCGTCCGGCCTTATGGGAAAACGAAGCCCAAGCCCGTGCGTGTTATCAGCAAATGTATGCCATCACTGATATTGCGTTAGTCACTGACGATGATGAAGCAAATCTCTGGGGCGATACTTCAACTGAGGAAAGTTTTCATCGTCTGAAAAGAATGGGGGTTAAACAAGCCATTATCAAAGCGGGTGAACGGGGCTGTTTTTATCGTGACTTAAGCGGTTGCAACGACACACTGCATATTAAAACTCAACCTGTTACACCTGTCGTTGATACCACTTCGGCGGGCGATGCTTTTAATGCGGGTTTTATCGCGGGGCTGTTAAATGGGAAATCTGTTCATGATTCAGCATTAATGGGGCATCAGCTCGCAGGGGTTGTGATCCAGCATAAAGGTGCGATTGTTCCGCAAGCCGCGACACAAGGGGTTATCGCCCGTTTTTTTAATTCGAACGAAATTGGAGAGAATGAAAATGCAAGAGATAATGATACGTCTGCGTCAGATTAAAATCGTGCCTGTAATAGCCATTGAAGAGACCAGAGATATCATTCCTCTTGGTCATGCATTAGCAGACAACGGCTTGCCGGTGGCTGAAATCACGTTTCGTACCGAGAGTGCCGCCGAAGCGATTAGTCTGCTGAAGGTTGAGCGGCCAGATATGCTGATCGGTGCAGGAACTGTGCTTCATCGTGAACATGTTCGTCAGGCAAAAATAGCGGGGGCAGAGTTTGTCGTCTCACCAGGGCTTAACCCAAACACCGTACAGGCGTGCCAGCAAATTGGTATCCCTATCATTCCCGGCGTGAATAATGCCAGCACAATTGAACAGGCGCTGGAATTAGGCATCGATTTTGTTAAATTCTTCCCGGCTGAACCCTCGGGTGGAATTGCGATGATTAACGCGCTACTCGCTCCATACCCACAGTTAAAGGTCATGCCAACCGGTGGGATCAGTGTTGAGAATATTCGCAATTATCTTACTATCCCACAAATTGTGGCATGTGGTGGATCATGGATGGTCAGCCCACAGTTGATCCGAGATAAGGAATGGAAGAAGGTGGGTCAATTGGTGAGGGAGGCGGTGGAGTTGGTGGAGTTGCTGTGATGGGATATGAGGTTTTGTATGCCATAATGGCACCACCTATGGTTTATCTATATAGCGAATATCCACTTGCTGCGTTGAATGCCCCAGCAGAGTAACCTCTCATCTTTATCCCTGTTTTGTGTTTTCTTACCTGCATTTTTGGGCGGGTAAGAGGCCAAATCTGCACTGAATGGATCTTTTCTGCATATAGCGGCTACTTGCGTCTCCCTATTTCACGTAATGATACCCCTTCATGATTAATCACTCTGGTGGGCATATGACAAAAGGGGAATCTTTATGCAGGGCTTAAATAATAAAGTCGCTATTGTCACCGGTGGAGCTACCAAAATTGGGGCAACCGTTGCCAGGATATTGAGTGAATATGGGGTTAAGGTCGCGATTTTTGATATTGATCAGGCAGGCGGGAAGAAAGCGGCCAGCCTGCAACCGGAATTCATCCGTTTCTGGCATGTCGATATTACTGACGACAAACAACTTTCTCAGGCAATACATGATGTTGTTGCTCATTATCACCGTCTGGATTATCTCATCAACCTTGCAGCCACTTATCTGGATAATGGTGCCGATGCTGGCCGTGAAACATGGCTGACCGCCTTGAATATTAATGTGATCAGTGCTGTTCGAGCAGCCCAATTTGTCCGGCCTTATCTCATTGCAGCGGGAGGCGGTGCCATTGTTAACTTCACCAGCATTTCTTCCTCAATTGCCCAGACAGGCCGCTGGTTATATCCCGCCTCAAAAGCCGCGTTGCTGCAAATTACCCGCAGTATGGCAATGGATTATGCGGCTGACCACATCCGCGTTAATTCTGTTTCACCAGGGTGGACTTGGTCACGGGTTATGGATGAGCTGACTCAGGGGAAGCGACAGAAAGCCGATAACGTTGCCGCAGATTACCATCTGCTTGGCCGTGTTGGTGATCCCGAAGAAATTGCGCAGGTCGTGGCATTTCTCTTATCAGATTTGGCGAGTTTTGTAACTGGTGCAGATTATGCCGTTGATGGTGGTTATTCAGCAATGGGACCAGAACAGGCGAAACCCGCTATTCCACGGTTGGCGGAATAGGTTCAGTTCCGGCAGCCAAAACAAAAGAGGAAAATACTATGCGTCGTATCGCTATCGTCGGAGGTGGCCAGGCTGGACTGCCTCTGGCCCTTGGTCTGCTAGACAAGGGCTATCAAGTCACTGTAGTCACCAACCGCACGCCTGATGATGTTCGCAATGGTCGGGTTCTGTCAAGCCAGTGCATGTTCGATGCTTCTTTACAATTTGAACGTGATTTGGGATTGAATCAGTGGGAAACGCAATGCCCGCCCGTTGAAGGAATCGGTTTCACCGTGCCACATCCCGAAATTCCCAATGACAAAGCCATTGAATGGAGTGCACGGCTCGATAAATATGCGCAAGCTGTCGATCAACGTATTAAGATGCCATTTTGGCTGGAACTATTTGCTTCTCGTGGCGGTAATCTGGAAATTAGCGATGTGGGGGTTGCTGAACTGGAACGCCAGGCTGCCAGCCATGAATTGGTCATTCTGGCGGGAGGAAAAGGGGAAATTGTAAAATTGCTGGAACGCGATGCTTCACGCTCACCATATGATACACCGCGGCGCGCACTGGCATTGACTTATGTGAATGGTATGCTGCCAACGCCTGAATATTCCCGTGTTTCTTTTAACCTGATCCCGGGTGCAGGGGAATATTTCGTTTTTCCTGCCCTGACACTAAATGGTCCCTGCGACATTATGGTTTTTGAAGGTATTCCGGGTGGCGCAATGGATGGCTGGCAAGAGGTCAGAACACCGAAGGAACATCTGGCCTATAGCAAGCAGATCCTCAAAACTTTCCTGCCGTGGGAGTCTGAACGTTGTGAGCATGTAGAGCTGACCGATGAAAATGGCATTCTGGCGGGACGTTTTGCACCAGTGGTGCGTAAGCCCGTGCTGACGTTGCCTTCTGGTCGCCAGGTTTTTGGCCTGGGGGATGCGGTAGTTACGAATGATCCGCTGACTGGACAAGGTTCAAATAATGCAACAAAAGCCTGCAAAGTCTATTACGAAGCCATTCTTGCCCGTGGTGACCAACCGTTTACGGCTGAATGGATGAACGATACGTTTGAACAATTCTGGAAATATGGTCATTACGTTGTGGAATGGACAAACAGTCTTCTTGTCCCACCAAAGCCACACGTTCTGGAATTATTAGCAGCAGCCCAGCGTCTGCCGACACTCGGCAGCACAATTGCCAATGCGTTCAACCATCCTCCGGTACTGTTCCCGTGGTGGGAAGATGCCCATGCCTGTGAAGAATACATCCATTCACAGCTCATTGAAGAAATTCGGGCATAAACGGGGGAATAACATGAGCATAAATACCCTGAATAACCAAATGCCGCTGTTTGATAGTGGATGGGGCGCGACCGAATTTGAAACGAGAGATTTGCGCACGCTTTTAGGCAAATATCCGACAGGGGTTGCCATTGTTGCAACGCGCACTGCTGAGGGGCGTAATGTGGGGTTGACCATCAACTCATTTGCTTCACTTTCACTGGAGCCGCCTTTGGTGCTCTGGAGTTTGGTTAATCATTCACCTAATCTGTCTGTGTTCCGTGATTGCGAATATTTCACCATCAGCATCCTGAGTTATGACCATCAGGAACTGGCCCTGCGTTTTGCGAGTTCACGGGTAGAAAATAAATTTCAGGGTATTCTGGTGCAGGAAACGCCCGAAGGTATCCCTTCGATTGGCGGAGCGATAGCGACTCTGGTGTGTGCCAATCACCAGCAAACGCATCTTGGCGATCACTTACTGGTGATTGGTCAGGTCAAACGAATTGCCAGTATCGAAGGTAAGCCATTGGTTTTTCATGGCGGCATGTTTACCGGTCTGCATGATGTTCACGGAATATAAAAAATGATTCTGTTGGAAAACATTCAGGAGAACATGATTAATGAATAGTCTGTTAAATGCGTTTGTCACGGCGTTAAATCAAGGCAGTGTGAAAATCATCGACCTTACGCAGACATTGACGCCGGATTTTCCGACCTTGCAGTTGCCTGAACAATTTGGACAAGTTTGGGCATTCAACATGGAACGCATTTCTCACTATGACGAGCATGGTCCGGGCTGGTACTGGAACAATTTTAGTTGTGGTGAGCATACCGGAACGCATTTTGATGCGCCGATACATTGGGTAAGCGGTAAAGATCACCCCGATAACAGTGTCGATACCATTCCTTTGGATAATTTTGTCGCGCCTGCGGTGGTGGTGGATGCCAGCCAGCAGGTGGCACAAGATCCAGACTGGATATTGACGGTTGAGTTTTTACAATCCTGGGAGGAACAGCATGGTCATATTCCTGCCGGAGCATGGTTGTTGTTCAGGACAGATTGGTCGAAACGGGCGGACGATCCGGCACGTTTTCTCAATATGCATGATGATGGTGCTCACACGCCAGGACCAAGCCAGGAAGCGGTAGAGTGGTTGATTCATGAGCGGGATATTCGCGGGTTCGGGGTAGAAACCATTAATACGGATGCGGGGCAATCTTATGGCTGGCCAGTGACGTATCCCTGCCATACGTTGATGCACGGGGCGAATAAATATGGTTTGCAGTGCCTGAAAAACCTCGATTTGTTGCCCCCCACTGGTGCTGTCATTATTGCGGCTCCCCTCAAGATTGGCGGCGGTTCGGGAAGCCCGCTGCGTGTTCTGGCATTGATTGAATCTTTTTCTGGAGCGATACCATGACAGTTCCCAGACCACAAGTGATCATTGTCGGCAGTGGCATCAATTCATTGGTATGTGCCGCTTTGTTGGCAAAATGGGGTAAATCAGTCTTGGTACTGGAACGCAATGCAGTACCTGGCGGCTGTATTCGCACGGAAGAACTTTTTTCCGGTTATACCCATGATGTGCTCTCTTGCTGGTATCCGCTGTTTTTGGGTAGTCCAGCTTATCAAGAACTCAAGCCTGCATTGGAAAAGGCAGGTTTGGAATTTTTGCAAAGCGATTATTCAACGGGATTGATCCAACCCAATGGCAAGGGAATTGCCTTAAAGCGGGATATTCTGGCCTCAGCTTTGCGGCTTGATGAAATCGCGGCAGGTGATGGAGAGACATTGCAGCGCATGGCACAGCAAATTTTTCATGATGATGCCGCGCTGATCTTTGGCTTATTAGGGCAAAATCCCTATGGTCTCGGGATACTCAAATTGCTGTTTTCTGAATGGCACAAACGCGGTATTGATGGATTGAGTGAGTTTGTTGGCAGTTCGCTGGAAACTTTCCGGCGCTGGGCGGAACGTGAATTACAGTCTGATTTCAGCCGCGCTCTGCTGGCGCCGTGGGTATTGCATACGGGTTTGGGGCCGGATGATGCCAGCTCCGCTCTGATAGGTAAGCTCACCTTTGCTGCCGTGGTTGCCGGCGGGATGCCGGTGGTAAAAGGTGGCAGTCTGCGCATTGTAGAAGCGCTAACAGGGATCATTAAGCAATATGGCGGTCAGCTTATCACTCATGCTAACGTTGACCGGATCATCACCCAAGGGCAGGGGAAAAAGCGCCGTGCTTCTGGTGTTATGGTTGCGGGACAGGTTTATCATGCCAGTGAGGCAGTGGTCTGTAATGTAACCCCCCAACAGCTTTATGGTCACTTGCTGGATAAGGTTTCCGATACCCTCCTGCAACGGGCGCGGAACTATCGTTATGGGCGCGGGGGAATGCAGGTTCATTTTGCCTTGAACGCTCCACCACCGTGGTGTGAGCCTGAATTGAGCCATGTACCACTTGTCCATTTAACGGAGAGTATGGAACAAGTCTGTTTGTCCGTGACGCAGGCCAACAATGGTTATCTGCCAAGTCATCCGACACTTGCGATAGGGCAGCCAACAGTTCTTGATCCTTCCCGTGCTCCAAAGGACGGTTGGGTTTTGTGGATTCAAATGCAGGAGTTGCCGACGCAGCTAAAAGGCGATGCAGCGGGAGAAATTCCTATTCCGGCAGATGGCAAATGGAATGAGGCTATTCGCACAGCGGTTGCGGATCGTGTACAGGCTCGTCTGGAAACGGTGATGCCGGGTTTTTCATCCTCTATTGTTGGCCGCAAAGCCTATTCTCCGGCGGACTTACAGGCATTGAACTGTAATTTGTCAGGAGGCGATCCCTATTCAGGCATTTGTTCACCTGATCAATTTTTCTGGCTACGTCCGTTTGCCCCTGCGCAAGGTGCCAAGGCGCATCAAACACCTGTCAGTAACGTGTTTCACATTGGGGCTTCAACCCATCCAGGCCCCGGATTAAGTGGGACTTCCGGCTATCTTGTCGCCCGCCGACTTGCGCGACGCTGATTAAAGTAGCCAATCATTTCATTTTTTATCAATTCATCTCTTACAGAGAGGAGGATTATATGACGTCAAAATTCAGACGGCTCTTTTATGCAGCAGTTTTATCACTGCCAGGTTTTTTAGCTATGGTAAGTCATTCCGCTATGGCAACAGAAGGTGGTGTTGGCGCCTATCCTGATGGTCTGGATAATTACTTGTCCGGTGCTTTACCGCTCACAGGCATTCATGCCCTGTTTTATGGTGGCAATATTCACTATACCAAGCTTAGGGGCAATCACGGCGATTTGATCCTTGTTCCTGGTTTTAAAGTCAACGTGAATGTCCTTGCCCCTCGATTGGTTTGGGTGACCGAGAAGCAGGTCTTTGGCGGCCAACTGGCTTATCATGCTATCGTGCCATTATTGGATGTCACCGCTGATGCCGCTGGCAAATATGACAACAGCAAAGGGATAGGGGATATCACCTTTGGCCCCGCCTTGGGTTACCATCCCGCCCCAGATTTGGCTTATGTTATTGGCTTGAATATTAACGCGCCGACAGGCCACTATGACCGCAACGATCTTTCCAGCCTGGGGAAAAACTATTGGACAGCCCAGCCTGTTTGGGCGATCAGCTATTTCCCTGTTAGCGGCATCAATGCAGATTTAAAAGTGATGTATGATGTCAACTTCCGCAACAAGGACACCAAAACAACTTCCGGCCAGGCACTTCATGCAGATTATGCACTGGGTTGGGGATTTGGCAACGGGTTGGTTGTGGGCGTTGGCGGCTACGCTTTTCAGCAGGCCACTCATGATAGTGGGCCAAATTCCGCACAGGGTAAAGCAAGGGCGGTGGGTTTTGGTCCTTCTATTCGCTATGCCAATGATAAAGGCTGGTTGGTTACTTTGAAGTGGCAGAAAGACTTTGTCGTCAGTAATCGCCCATCGGGTGCCCAAATTTTCTTAAAAACGGCTATTCCATTTTAAGGATGTATCTATTGATAGAGAGAGCAAGTAACGTGGTTACAAATAAAAATAAACGCGGCTCAATAATATGAGTAGCGTTTATTTTTATAAATTAGTTACCTTAATAAATAATCACATTAAAATATAAAAAACGTCGCAGTTATCCCTTCATTTATTATGATGAAAACTTGACCTGACTTTTCTTTGAATATATAAGTTTTGACTGGAAATAATCAACATTCTGAGATTAATAAAGGTCTTACGATGGGGGCATAAAAATGTCAACGCTGATTCATTGTAATAAAGTTAACTTTAGTATTAATTCAAAACCATTATTTAGTCATCTCTCTATAACTATTAAAGAAAACGATAAAATTGCTTTGGTTGGTTATAACGGTACGGGAAAAACCCATTTACTTAAGCTACTGGCAGGCATTGAAAAACCGGATGATGGGGTCATCGAATATGTTAATGGTTTGAAATTGGAGATGGTATCTCAGTTTATTGACGACGCATTGCTTGAGATGACTTTGTTTGAATCTATTTCCCAGAAAGTAAAACAAATAGATGAATATGGTGACTACAAAGCGGTATCCATGCTTTATGATTTTGGTTTTCAGGATGCTGATTTTACGACAAAAGTTGCTGATCTCAGTGGTGGGCAAAAAACAAAATTGATGTTTGCCATGAGTGCGATTGTAGAGCCCGATATTATTTTATTTGACGAACCCAGTAACCATTTGGATGCCAATACCCTGAAATTTTTCGAGGACTTTTTTAATAACAGCCTAAAGAGCGCGTTTATTATCGTTTCCCACGACCGAAATTTTCTGGATAACGTCACCAACCAGACGATTTTCTTGCGTGACCGACAATTGACGGCATTTTCTTTGCCATTTAGCCAGGCATTTATTGCCTTACAAGAAAAAGATAAAGCGGATGCATTACGTTTGAAAGCGGAAGAAAAGAACATTCAGCGCATACAGGAGAGTGCCAACCGTTTGGCATTATGGGGAAAAATCCACGATAACGAAAAATTTGCCAGAAAAGCCAAGTCGATGGAAAAACGGGCAGAAAAACTCGAAAAGAGTAAAACCAAAATAACCGAAGGGGAAACTTATCGATTATCGTTGGATGCCGACTCGATAAAATCGAAAAATATGCTGCAAATTGGGGAAAGATGGATTGGCTATCACCAGGATGGGCAATTTAATCCTTTATTTTCAATTAATGGCTTGTATATCCGCCCCGGAGATAGAATCGCCTTATTAGGTGATAATGGCGTGGGGAAATCCACTCTGATTCATACGTTGGTTGAGGACTATAACAAGGCCACAAATACCTTCTCTCCGCAGTGTAATCTGGGTTATCTCGATCAGGAATTGGAAAAAATTCCGCTGAATGAATCGATCTTCGATGCAGTCAGAAATAACACACCGAATATCGATGATATCACCTGTAAACAGCAACTGATTGCGACAGGTTTTAAGTATGCAGATTTTAACCAATTGGTGGGGCGATTAAGTGGTGGCGAACGTTCCCGATTAATGTTTTTGATTTTGAAATTAAATAAGCACAATTTCCTGATCCTCGATGAGCCAACAAACCACCTGGATATTTTTGGCAAAATGGAATTGGAGAATGAATTAATTAATAACGAGATGACGATATTAATCACTTCGCATGATAGGGCATTTATTGATAACGTCGCTAACCGTTTTTGGCTGATTAACAATGGCAAACTGGAAGAGGTCACATCCAGTGATGGGTATTATCAGTTTCTTAATGAAAAAGTGATCCCTTATCAAAAAGAAGTGGTTAAAGATCAGGAAAGCGCGCTTGAAGGGGCGGAAGCATTAGCAGATGAGGAAGAGATCCTGCAACGTATTGTGGTATTGGAGCAAAATCTGGCGCAGGATTTGGCAAGAAAACCGAAGCACCAGAAGCCCAAAAATCAGGAGAGCTGGAGAAAGGAAATTAAGAAGCTTTATGAAATACTAGGATGAATTCATATGATTGACTGCGCTCTTAATGTGGGGCGCTTCACGTCTTCTGCTCAGGCAAGGCCATCTATTTATACAATAGTATGGAATGAAATGATTATGGGGATAAAACTTCCCTTTTTTGAGTACCAGCAACAAGGCGTTTTTCACCGTTTGGTTTGATGGCCTGTGCGCCTGTAATTGTGCCGTCCAGCGTCTGAACCACCCGCAATAAAGAGCCATCTTTCAATAACCGCTGATTGGGGCATTGCAACCCCTTTTTCACCAGATATTGAGATTCGCCCGTAATAGCTGTAGCGAGCATTGTTGCGATGCGTTCAGCAATAGGTTTCACTGTTCGGGGTTTTTCTTTGATTGGCTGAGGTTCGGGTAAAGTCTATGGTGCAAACTAATTGCCAGCCAGAAAGAGTTTCTTGCTCAATGAGGTAGCAATTATTTTGATTTGTTTAGGAAAATACTGACGCGCTGTGCTTGTCTTCTTCGTGTCACCGGGCTAAGCATTAACCCGGTGACACGGAGAGCTGAAAAAACACCTGCCAGAAAAAAGCCTGTAACTGTTTTTCGCCCATAATTACACAAAGCTACGTATAGGCTCTGGTAAAGTGGACTATTGCAAATGAATTGGGATTGTACTTTTCCTTCCCCGCGTATTTTGCCGACGCCATGATAAACAAGTGCTTTCATAGGCTTTCTCCACGTCAGTCCTCTTGCTGCTCTTGCTCTTTAATTGCTTGAGTTTTCTCTTTATCGGTCATTTCCTGTTTCTTTTTCAATTTCTGCCAGATGCGGCTTTCCTGCCCTCGCCACAGGCGTTGAATATTATCGTGATGACGCACAAGTACCAGACATGACAGCATGGCAACAGGAAAAGTGAATTCAGGTTTGAACCACCAGACGTAGAAAGGTGCAATTAATGCACTGACGATGGCACCCAATGAGGAATAGCCGCTTAGCAACACTGTTAGCATCCATGTCCCCGCGATCAATCCCATCAGATCCCAACCTATGGCAGCAATGGCACCGAAAGCGGTTGCAACGCCTTTCCCTCCCTTGAAATGGAAAAAGATGGGATAAATATGCCCCAGACAGGCAGCAATGGCGGTAATGCCTAAATAAAATGGGGAAACGTTGAGTTTGTATGCCAGCCAAACGGGTATTAGCCCTTTTAGGACATCACAAACCAGCACTGCCAATGCAGCCCATTTACCACCGATGCGCAGTACATTTGTTGCCCCAGGATTGCCGGAACCATGCTGACGGGGATCGGGAAGCCCTGCCAGGCGGCAGATCAATATCGCGCTGGATATAGAGCCACATAAGTACGCGAAGATGATCATGCCAAGCGCGATTGCACTCATAAGATATCTCCAATGAATAAGGGTCGTTTTCTTAAGTCTAACAATGGATAATACGCACATTTCGTCGGAAGTGGTATCTGGCGAACCGAAAAATGGGGAAAAGGTCGTGATGGATATCGTATTTATTGAAGAATTAACCGTAATTACCACTATTGGTGTTTATGACTGGGAACAAACAATTAAACAGAAATTAGTGTTCGATATCGAAATGGGATGGGACAACAAACTAGCCTCTTCCAGTGATAATGTTGAGCACTGTCTGGATTATGCCAAGGTGAGTGAGGCGATTATTAATCATATGGCAGGCCAACGTTTTGCTTTGGTCGAACGGGTCGCAGAAGAAGTGGCAGGTATTTTGCTAAACCAATTTCACTCTCCTTGGGTCAAGGTTAAGGTCGGTAAACCAGGTGCGGTTGCACATGCAAAAAGTGTAGGTGTAGTGATTGAGCGAAGTGCGGGCTAATTGAAAAAGCGTCCCAATTTAATTAATGGTTTGGGGCGCTAAATTGATGGGTGAATTTAATCAATCGATTGTTGTTTCCAGTCGGCGATGGCAATGTGTCGTTGACGTTCCAATTCTGTGCGAATCTCGGCTCCTTGAAATCCACGGGCAATCACTTCCTGGACGCTGACTTGGCTGGCAATCGCAAACATTTCACGTAAATAATCAGCTTGTGGGTAGGGTGAAGTTTCTGCTCCTGGGTATCCACGGTTGTCTGCTTCGCTACAGGTAATCAGTTGTTCAATGCGTTGTGGTTTGCGCCAGGCATCCACGGCATTAAACAAGCTCAGCAAGGTTTCTGGCGGTAATTGTTCTACAGTATGTACCCAATTGTGATATTGCGTCACAATCGTGGCTAGGTCGCGTGCCGAGTTGGGAATGCGCAGTCGTTCGCACATTTGTTTCAGTGGCATTATTGCGATATGGCTACATAGTGAGGCGAAACGAATGTCTGTCTCTTCGCTCAATTGGGTGGATATTTGCAACACGCGCAATGAATGAAGCCCGGTATCATGTTCAAGCAGAGGAACGCCAAACAGGTTATCTATTTCAGGCAAGAGTACAGCCAATGCTCCGCAAGCACGCAGAATCTGAAAGTAGACTTGTGGTGATTGTGAAGTGAGCGCCTTTTCAGTTTCCCGCCAAACGCGTTCAGGGGTCAATGAGGATAATTCACCATTTGCGACCATTTCTGTAATGAGCGCTTGCGTCTCTGGTGCAATTGAAAAGCCTAAATGGGCAAAACGAGCCGCAAAACGCGCTAAACGCAGCACACGTAATGGATCTTCTGCGAACGCAGAGGAAACATGGCGCAAGATACGATTTTTGAGATCATTGGCGCCATGATAGGGATCGATTAATGCGCCTTCACGAGTTTGTGCAATAGCGTTAATCGTTAAATCACGGCGCAGCAGATCTTCTTCCAGCGTCACATCGGGGGCAGCATAACAGGTAAAACCGGTATATCCCTGCCCGGATTTTCTTTCAGTGCGAGCCAACGCATACTCTTCATGGGTCTTAGGGTGCAGGAAAACAGGAAAATCTTTCCCAACTTGTTGATATCCCTGAGACAGTAGTTCCTCTGGGTTGCTGCCAACGACAACCCAGTCCCGTTCGGTGACGGGCAAACCCAATAATTGATCGCGAACGGCGCCACCAACCAAATAGACTTTCACTCTTGTTTCCTTAAATCAGCTCATCCAACGATCTTTCTTTTTTCGGCGAGGGATAATGTGTGGCAATATAAGCCCCAGAATCAGGCCAATTCCCGCAACCCCACCGCCATAGGTAAACCACTGCAAGATGATCTCTCTTTGTTTATCATCCAACTGCAAATTGGCAACTTCTACCTTTTTCTCAGCCACAGTTAATTTACTCTGGAGCTGGGCATTCTCTTTTTTCAGATCACTGATGATCTTATCGCTGTTTGCCACTTTGTTCTGCAATTCAGCGGTACGCTTATTCCACTTATCGTCAATAGTGGCCAGATTCCCAGTCAGTGTTTTGATCTCTTGTTCCATTGCAGGAAGGCGTTCACGCAGGCTTGGAATGGCGCTGAGTTCACTTGCGAGTATCCAGCTTGTACGCCCTTTGCGGTCCTGAATTTGCAGGAAACCATTATCTGATTTAGGGCTGACTAATATGACTTCTTCGCCGGCATTCAATGAGCCAATGATACGGTTTTTAGTGCTTGGGCCGCTATGAATGTAAGCTGATAACTCATCGGAGACATAGCGTTTTTCTTCAGCGTGTACGGATAATGGAAGAGTGAAACTCAATAACAAGATAAATAATTGATGTAGTTTTTGCATTCTGTGCTCAACTGTTCTCTGTGTATGGATCAATCAAGTATGGACTAATCGTAATTTAAACTACTCAAAGGATAGTAAAGAGTTAAGTTTGTGTGTGCAATCAGTAAACCAGAATGAATGCGATATCAACTGGCCGAATACAAGCCTTTTGAGGTTTTTTTTGGCGAAGTGAAAGTGATGTTTGTTGAGATAACACCCTATTGTGGTTTATTTTTCTCTTCTGTGAAAAGTTTTTCATCTGTGAAAGAAAGTGTGAACAGGATTAAGAAAAAAATTCTGTAATATCCATTGAGGAATAAAAAATATGAGTTCTGTAGAAATAGAATTGAAACTGTCCGTAAAGCCTGATGCGATACCGGCAGTTCGCCAGCAATTATTTCAGTTTCCTCATGATTACACTTCACCACAACACCTGACTAATATTTATTTTGAGACGCCTGATAATCAATTGCGGCGTTGGGATATGGGGCTACGTATCCGTGGGTTTGACGGGCACTATGAGATGACCATCAAAACCGCAGGTAAAGTGATAGGTGGGTTACACCAACGTCCTGAATTCAATATCCCTTTGTACCAACCTAAATTAGACCTGACGTTGTTTCCCGACTATATCTGGCCTGAAAATACCGATCTCGCTTATCTACAGGCACAATTGGCTGAATTATTCAGTACCGACTTTAACCGTGAAAAATGGCTTGTGACTTATGGAGAAAGTGAAATTGAAGTGGTATTGGATCAGGGAACTATTTTTTCTGGCAATAAAGATTCAGGAGATCAAACGTCACCTATTTGTGAATTTGAGCTGGAACTAAAAAATGGAAATATCATCGATATTCTGTCATTAGCAAACAAACTGGCGTCACAGAACGGCCTGCGTTTAGCAAATAAAAGCAAGGCTGCACGAGGATATGCGCTTGTTCATGGTTTGTCTCATAAAACATCACCAAAATTACCGAAAGAGTTGGAATGGCAGCAGCCATTGTCTGTGCTTCTGCCTGAAATTTTGGCGCAATGGCAGGAGCAAGAAGAAGGATGGCTGGCGGGGTTGCCAGAAGGGAAAACGGGATTGGCGCAGGTTTTGCAATGGATGATAGAACTGACAAAAAGACAAACTGAACGTTTACCGATTCTGGATTTATTGCTGGAGTTAAAGGCTGCTTTATCCATGAACAATGCGGAGGCTGGAACATTGTATTCTGAAACACTGTGTTATAGCACTTCTTGGTTGCAATGTAAGCTGGCATTAATGCAGTGGTTGCTGGCTCAGCCCCGATAATCCCCTTTTGTTATTAAAAAAACAGTCATAAGGAAAAACCAGTTATGCAGCCACTTTCATCACCTTTAGCCCGACAATTACAGCATATCATTGCGAATTTTTCACCATTAGAGGGAACAATAACGCCCTTTTCATCGGCTGAACAGGCGGTGCTGTCATTGAGTGAGTTTGTGGCAGAAAACGTGTTATCACATCCTGCATGGCTAGAGGATATTCGCCAAAATCCCCCCCAACCGGAAGAGTGGCAACGTTATTCCCATTGGCTGGGACAAGCGCTGCTGGTGGTAAATGATGAAAATGGTTTGATGCGGTGTTTACGTTTTTTCCGCCATCGGATTTTGGTCAGGATTGCATGGTCGCAGGCATTGCAAAGCAGTACGACAGAACAGACATTACAGCAATTAAGCATGTTGGCTGAAACTTTGATTATCGCTGCCCGTGATTGGCTTTATCTGCGTTGTTGTCAGGATTGGGGAACACCTACTAATAGCGATGGAGTGGCACAGCCGCTGCTGATTTTGGGAATGGGAAAATTGGGGGGCGGAGAGCTTAATTTCTCTTCTGACATTGACCTCATTTTTGCTTATCCAGAAAATGGTGTAACGCAAGGTGGGCGTCGAGAAATAGATAATTCTCAGTTCTTTACTCGATTAGGCCAGAAATTAATTAAGGTGTTGGATCAAAAAACCGTAGACGGATTTGTTTATCGTGTTGATATGAGATTACGTCCATTTGGTGACAGTGGGCCTTTGGTATTCAGCTTTCCGGCATTGGAAGATTATTATCAGGAACAAGGGCGTGACTGGGAACGTTATGCTTTGGTGAAAGCACGCATTTTGGGCAATGATGATCAGGTTTATTGTCAGGAACTGCGCCAGATGTTGCGCCCGTTTGTTTTTCGCCGTTATATTGATTTCAGTGCAATTCAATCCTTGCGCAATATGAAGGGTATGATTGAGCGGGAAGTCCGTCGTCGGGGATTAAAAGAGAATATTAAATTAGGCGCAGGTGGGATCCGTGAAATTGAGTTTATCACCCAGGTCTTTCAGCTTATTCGTGGGGGAAGGGAGCCGAGCCTGCAATCCCGCTCATTATTGCCAACATTAAAGGCTATCAATGACTTAGCTTTATTGCCAACGGAAAAATTAAAGCATCTTGAAGAAAGTTACCTGTTTTTACGGCGGCTTGAAAACCTGTTGCAATCTATTCATGACCAACAAACGCAAACTTTACCGGATAATGAATTAGATCGTGCCCGTCTTGCTTGGGGCATGAATTTTGCCAATTGGGATGAATTAATGGCAGAAACCGAACGTAAAATGAGTGCGGTGCGAAGTATTTTCCAACAGTTGATCGGCGATGAAGTAGAAGAGCAGAATGAGGAGGCTAGCCATATCCCGTTTAAGAGCTTATGGCAGGAAGCCTTGCATGTAGATGAACTTAGCGCGTTGATTCCTCATCTTGATAGAGAAAAAGCCCAGAAGATGCTTGATGTAATGACGCTTTTCCGTCGGGACGTCAGTAAGCGCACCATTGGCCCACGGGGAAGGGATGTGCTTGACCAGTTGATGCCACGTCTGTTAGCAGAAATTGCAGTCAGGCAAGATGCCAATATCGTTTTAGAGCGGATTATTTCCCTGTTGCTCAGTATTGTCAGTCGCACGACTTATCTGGAACTGATGCTGGAATCAGAACTGGTCATGGTTCATGTTATCCGGCTCTGTGCTGCTTCTCCGATGATCGCCAGCCAGCTTGCCCGTCATCCGTTGTTGCTGGATGAGCTACTCGATCCCAAATCACTGTATCAACCGTTGCCGATGGAAGCTTATCGTGATGAGCTTTATCAATATTTATTGCGGCTCCCTGAGGATGATGAAGAGCAATTGCTGGAGGCTTTACGTCAATTTAAGCAGGCACAACTATTGCGGATCGCAGCAGAAGATATTGCGGGCGTCTTGCCTGTGATGAAGGTAAGTGATCATCTGACTTATCTGGCGGAAGCCATTATTGAGGCTGTTGTACGGCTGGCGTGGAACCAAATGGTAAAACGCTATGGCGCCCCCGCTCATTTATCCCAGCGGCAGGGGTTGGGCTTTGCCATTATTGGTTATGGCAAATTAGGTGGCTGGGAACTCGGTTATGGCTCTGATTTGGATCTGGTGTTCTTGTTGGATTGCCCAATGGGAGTGATGACAGACGGTGCCCGTTCCATTGAGGCTCGCCAATTTTATTTGCGCCTTACTCAACGCATCCTACATTTGTTCAGTACCCGAACTGTGTCGGGGGTATTGTATGACGTTGATGCCCGTTTGCGTCCATCCGGTGAATCGGGCATGTTGGTCAGTACCCTTGAAGCCTTTGATGATTACCAAAAAAATGAAGCGTGGACCTGGGAACATCAGGCGTTGGTTCGTGCACGCATGGTTTTCGGTGATGAGAAAATGCGGCGTGATTTTGAACGCATTCGCCGTGAAACATTATGCCTTCCCCGTGATCCTGATCTTTTGCGTCAACAGGTGCGTGAGATGCGAGAAAAAATGTATCGGCACTTGGGCAGTCAGCAGCAAGATCAATTTGATATCAAAGCTGATCCGGGGGGGATCACGGATATTGAATTTATTGCTCAGTATCAGGTGCTGCGTTATGCACCAGAAAATATCAGGCTGACTCGCTGGTCTGATAATGTGCGAATTTTCGAATTAATGGCGCAGCATAATATTATGGACGAGCAGGAGGCGATGGCGCTGACGCAGGCTTACATTACTATGCGTGATGAATTGCATCATTTAGCGTTGCAGGCGTTATCCAGCCGAGTTTCTGCTGGATATTTCAGCCAGCAGCAAGCATTGGTACGTGATAGCTGGCAAAAATGGTTAGAGTATCGCTGCTGATGCCGTTGCTTTTCCTGATCGAGTTGACTGGCACTAAGTCTGGTTATGGTAATATCCGCAACAGTTTATTTTGATATTTGGAGCATGGGATGAAAGTAACACTCCCTGATTTTCACCGCGCAGGTGTTTTGGTTGTTGGCGATGTTATGTTAGATCGCTACTGGTACGGCCCAACTAGCCGCATTTCACCGGAAGCACCCGTTCCGGTGGTTAAGGTAGAAACCATAGAAGAGCGCCCTGGAGGTGCGGCTAACGTAGCCATGAATATTGCTTCTTTGGGGGCGAATTCACGTTTGGTAGGTTTAACGGGCATTGATGATGCAGCGCGGGCATTGAGTGAGAAACTCAGTAGTGTGAAAGTCCGTTGTGATTTTGTTTCTGTCCCAACTCATCCAACTATCACGAAACTGCGTGTTTTATCGCGTAATCAGCAATTGTTGCGTCTGGATTTTGAAGAGGGCTTCCAGAATATCGATGCCCAACCGCTGTTGGAAAAAATTCAGCAATCCTTGCCCCATATTGGCGCGTTAGTACTGTCGGATTACGCTAAAGGAGCGCTAAGCCAGATTCAGGCGATGATTAAGCTCGCTAATGAAGCCAATGTTCCTGTACTGATCGATCCAAAAGGCAGCGATTTTAGCCGCTATCGTGGCGCAACATTGCTAACGCCAAATATGTCAGAGTTTGAAGCGGTTGTAGGACACTGCCAGGATGATGATGATTTAGTGCAGAAAGGCACGAGGCTGGTACAGGATTTGGCGCTGCAAGCGCTGTTGATCACTCGTTCTGAACGAGGCATGAGTTTATTGCGGGTTGGGCAGCCCCCCCTGCATTTGCCGACTCAGGCACAGGAAGTTTTTGATGTCACGGGTGCAGGAGATACGGTGATAGGTGTCTTGGCAACGGCATTAGCCGCTGGCAAGCCGTTAAACGAAGCCTGTTACCTTGCCAATGTGGCAGCGGGTGTGGTGGTTGGCAAACTAGGTACGTCCACTGTGTCACCGGTTGAGCTGGAAAATGCAGTGCGTGGACGTGCAGAAACCGGATTTGGCGTAATGAGTGAAGCCAAACTGACAGAAGCTGTTGCACTGGCGCGTCAGCGTGGTGAACGGATTGTCATGACGAATGGTTGTTTTGATATCCTCCATGCGGGGCACGTTTCTTACCTATCCAACGCCCGTAAATTGGGAGATCGTTTGATCGTTGCCGTCAATAGTGATGCATCCACCAAGCGTTTGAAAGGGGAAACCCGTCCGGTGAATCCGCTGGAACAACGTATGACAGTGTTATCAGCGTTGGAATCTGTGGACTGGGTTGTGGCATTTGAGGAAGATACACCGCAGCGCTTAATCGCGGATATCCTACCGGATATTTTGGTCAAAGGTGGGGATTACAAGCCTGAAGAGATTGCCGGTAGTGAAGAGGTTTGGGCTGCGGGTGGCGAGGTTAAGGTATTAAACTTCGAAGATGGTATTTCCACAACCAATATCATTAAAACCATTAAGAGCCAGTAAGTTTGGCATCATGTGCCGTTATGCTTTTTGGCGCATAGCGGCATATCACCTCACGCAATTGTCTTCATGGCATTCTCTCTTACCACATTATTTCGCCTACTGAGTTTTCTTGTCTGCTTCTTCAAGGCGAGCTTCCAATTCATTCAAGCGTTGTTCCATTGCCGCCAGTTTTTCACGGGTGCGCAACAAGACTTGTGTCTGTACATCAAATTCTTCGCGGTTAACAAGATCCAACTTGCTCAACTGGGATTGCAGAACAGTACGCAATTTTTTTTCCACATCATCGCCAAATTCTTTAACACCTTTTGGCATGGCGTTATGGAGTTGGCGGGCTATTTGTTCAATTTTCTTTGGATCAAGCATAATAATTATCCTTTATATAATGTAAGTGTATTTTATAGTGCATGTTTTATAGCGTAATGGTCTTGGCAGTATTTTAATACCCCATGACGAAAGCATAAATGATTGAGAGCCAGGTTTCATATTTGATTTTGTTGATTGCTCCTGCCGATTATTAGCGCTATAGTGAAATCGTTTATCTCAGGGCAGGGTGAAAGTCCCTACCGGCGGTAACGTAAAATGTCGAATAATCATTTTATGCAGCCCGCGAGCGCTCTGTTTGTCATTATCCCTTTGTTGTTTTGGGGATAAAACAGAGGTCAGCAGATCCAGTGTGATTCTGGAGCCGACGGTGATAGTCCGGATGGGAGAGAATAACAGCATCAATCGAGTGTTTGCGCTCGTCTGTTGTTTCTGTTGCCATATTTTCGTGCAGCACGAACTCCTCAAAATTGCCCTGATTCTGGTAATCCATACATTTAAAGAGGTTTCTTTACCATGAATCAGACGCTACTTTCCTCATATGGGACGCCATTTGAACGTGTTGAACGTGCGCTTGCTGCTTTGCGTGCGGGTCAGGGCGTGATGGTATTGGATGATGAAAATCGT
Organism: Xenorhabdus sp. TS4; assembly: GCF_014467265.1. Classification (NCBI taxonomy): domain Bacteria; kingdom Pseudomonadati; phylum Pseudomonadota; class Gammaproteobacteria; order Enterobacterales; family Morganellaceae; genus Xenorhabdus; species Xenorhabdus sp. TS4. The sequence goes on from NZ_NKHQ01000005.1 coordinate 28,769, forward strand.
GAAAATGAAGGTGACATGATTTTCGCCGCTGAAACAATGACGGTAGAACAAATGGCATTAACTATCCGCCACGGTAGTGGAATTGTTTGCCTGTGCTTGACCGAAGAGCGCCGTCAGCAGTTAAAACTGCCCATGATGGTGGAAAATAACTCAAGCCAATATCAAACCGCTTTCACCGTCTCAATTGAAGCTGCACAAGGCGTGACAACAGGTGTATCTGCGGCAGATCGCATCACCACAATCCAGGCCGCTATTGCAGATGACGCACAACCCAGTGATCTGAGCCGACCTGGACACGTTTTTCCTCTGCGCGCGCAACCGGGAGGGGTTTTAACCCGTCGTGGTCATACCGAAGCGACTATTGATTTGGTCAGAATGGCGGGGTTCAAACCAGCAGGAGTGTTATGTGAATTGACGAATGACGATGGATCAATGGCTCGAGCCCCTGAAGTCATTGAATTCGCAAAGCAGCATAATATGCCGATAGTCACTATTGAGGATTTGGTAGATTACCGTTTAAAAATGGCAAAGGCAGCCAGCTAACGGGTTTTAAAAGGTCCCTAAATAATACTGTTTTTTTAATTTGAATAGAGAACAGATTAGGGCAGGAAATATCGGTTATACTCAACAGATTTTGGGTTGCCATGCAGTTGTATGGTAGCTTGAAAGACGGGGAGCCATACGCATGTACGTTGAAAGGCTACAGTCCACACCCTGTAGCCTTTCAGTATTTCTAAGACACGCCATCATTTTTGATTGACGATATTCAAGGAAGGAATGTCTTAATCCTGTCATAATTTTTTTATCATAATCCGAATTCATTATTCGAATGTTTAATTTGTTGTATAAGGGGCGAAAATGAGTCTCCTGAGAATGCCTGCTTTGTTCATTGGTCATGGCAGCCCAATGAATGCCATTGAAGATAACTGTTACTCACGTGCTTGGTTTGAACTGGGGAAGAAATTACCTAGGCCAAGGGCGATTCTGGTGATTTCTGCGCACTGGTACACGAATGGTACAGCCGTGACAACGATGACACGGCCCAGAACTATCCACGATTTTGGTAACTTTCCCAGAGAATTGCATGAAAAACAGTATCCAGCTAAAGGTTTTCCTGAACTAGCTGTATTGGTACAGGATATCCTTGAACCGATTGAAGTCGAGACTGATTTTGAAAAATGGGGATTGGATCATGGATCTTGGGGAATATTGGCAAAAATGTATCCTGATGCCGATATTCCGGTTGTCCAACTGAGCATGGATCGTAATCAACCTGCGTCTTTTCATTATGAAATAGGTAAAAAATTAGCGTTACTGCGAGATGAAGGCGTCTTAATCATGGGCAGTGGAAATATTGTGCATAACCTGCCGGCCGAAAAATTGGGAGCAGAACCTTTTCCCTGGGCACTCTCTTTTGAGCAGTTTGTGCGTGAAAGTTTAACCAGCATGGAAGAGCCTCATCCTCTGTTTAATGCTTTGGACAGGGAAGATGGTCAATTGTCTAACCCAACACCAGAACACTTCCTGCCATTGTTGTATGTGATGGGGACATGGAATAAAAAAGAGCCAATTTCAACGCCAGTTGAAGGGATTGAAGACGGCTCTTTAAGTATGTTATCGATTCAGATTGGCTGATTGAGTCAATCCAAAATAATATGCGGGTAGAAGCGTGACAGATCTTGGGTGATTAACTCTCGGTCTTCACGGATACAGATACCCGCAGATTGATCATCCACTAACCAGCTACCGACCAGGGCATAGTTACCATCAAATTTCGGTAATGCGTGGAACTGTTGGATGATCATGCCCTCTTCTCCATAAGGGCCATCCGCACTGGCGATTTCCCGGCCGTTTTCAATGATGCGAATATTAGCCCCTTCGCGGGAGAACAGTGGCTTAATGACATAGCTGTTCATGTCTGAAGGGCGTTCATCCGCAAAATAGGCAGGCAGTAGGTTAGGATGATTTGGGAACATTTTCCACAGCATTGGCAGCAGTGCTTTGTTGGAGATAATGCTTTTCCATGCTGGCTCCAGCCAACGGACACCAGCATCAGCCAGCTTGGTGGAAAACATCTCACGCAACATAAATTCCCACGGATACAGCTTAAACAGGTTGCTGATCACTTGATCCTGCAAGTCAGTAAACTGCCCTTTCTCACCCAGCCCGATATCCTCAATAAACAGGAACTCTGTGGGAATATCGGCTTCCGCAGCACAATCCTGCAAATATTGGATGGTGCCACGATCTTCTTCAGTATCCTGACAGCAGGCCATGTGCAGCAGGCTAAACCCATGTTTTTCACGTAACTGTGCAAAACGCTCAATCAGCTTTTCTTGTAGGCTGTTAAACTGATCAGCATTTGACGGCAGGTTGCCGGCATTAATCTGGTCTTCCAGCCAGATCCACTGAAAGAAAGCCGATTCATACAGTGACGTTGGGGTATCGGCATTGTTTTCCAGCAACTTAGGGGGATTTTTGCCATCATAGGCTAAATCCAGACGGGAATAGAGCGAAGGTTGACTGGTTACCCATGAAGAACGGATAAATTCCCAACAGTGTTTTGGGATCTGGAATTTGGTCAGCAGTTCTTCACTATCGACCACTTTTTCCACGACCTGCAAACACATTTGGTGCAGTTCTGCCGTTGCATCTTCAATTTCTTCAATTTGGTTCAACGTGAACTGGTAATAAGCGTCTTCACTCCAGTAAGGCTGACCATACATCGTGTGAAAATTAAAACCAAACTCTGCTGCTTTTTCGCGCCAATCGGGGCGCTCGGTAATACCAATGCGTTTCATCTTTGATTAACCACCCATAGAACGGGAAGAACTGGAACTTGAGCTGGCAGACGAACGCTGCATGGCAGATTGTTTCGCCACAGATTCACCGAACCCACCACGGGTAATCGTAGTTGTGGTTGCTGGTTTTGGTGCCATCGCCGTCTTTGGCACGGTCATGCTGCGACCACCTGCGGTAGCAGGGCCATAGCTTTTACCTGTTGCATCAACAAATTTGCCATTGGCTGGGCTGGAAGCCGATTGTGATGTGAACAGCGGTTGTGATGGTGCAGAGCTACCGCCCATTAAGCGTCCCATCATATAACCTGCCATCAAAGGCATCCAGAAACTGCTGCTACTGCTTTGTGCCTGAGCCTGACCGACTCCCGCCTGAGCAGGGGCTTGCGTGCATTGTTGTTCTCCAAATTCAGCCACACACTCTTCGCGAGTCGCATATTTCGGTGCGGTTTTTTCCGCTTCTTTCAGGGCGTTGTTATAGGCGGTTTTGCATTGTTCGCTTTGAGAAGGATTCGCCTGGGAGCACTCATCGGCATTGGTATAGAGTGATACCGTTTCATCGTTTTGTTCACAGGCAGCAAGCATAAAAACAGCACTGACAGCAAGCGCTACAGGTGTCAGGCGATAGCTTCGCCACGTTTTACGGAAAGAATCGCGGTTTATCTCTTTTGTCCGTTTCATTGTCATAGGGGCATCCATCTTGAGGGTATCTGATAAGATTAAGAGCTATAACCCATTTTATTGTGTTCAATGGGTGTGGCTCTCAGGGATGTGTTAAAAAGCAGCTCACGCAATCGCGGGCCGCTTTCTTTATTAGTATAGCGTTTTTAATATAACGTTTTTCAATTGAGAACGATAGTGCATTAATTCAGCGAACTGACGGCGTTTTCATCTCTTTAATGATACTGCTGGCAGAGGTTGAGATTTGCGCGCCTAACATCTTATTCAACTCTAGCAAATCATTTTCATTCAAAACGCCGCGCGCCTGTTTATTCTGTAACAGGGAAAGCAAGTAGTCGTAACGTGCTTTAGACAGATCCTGTTTGGCTCGGTAAAGTTTAGTTGTCGAATCCAGAACATCAACAATAGTACGGGTTCCTACCTGATAACCGGCCTCCATTGAATCCAATGAACTTTGCGCAGAGAGTACTGCCTGTTTATTGGCTTCAACACTACTGATTGCGGCAGCAATGTTATTGGTGGAGGAATGCACTTCTTGTGTCACTTTACGATAAGTGTTTTCCAAATCTTGGCTGGCGCTGACAAAATTATATTTTGCTTGTTCTACTTGAGAATAGGTAGCTCCGCCACTGAATAGCGGTAAGTTCAAAGACAGCTTAACGCTATTACCGCCTCTATACTCATCTGCTCGTTTATTTCCGCGTATATGGTTGTTAGAAATACTTGTACCTGCGCTTAAATTAACCGTTGGCATATAACCTGTCTGCATTTCTTTGATTTGCTCGCGTCTTAAATCTTGCATTAAGCGGGCTGACAGCAGGTTCAGGTTACGGGTTTCTGCTTCTTTCAGCACTTTATCAGCCAATTCTGGTTGTTTGGTTTTGAACTGATCAATATTCAGTGCAGCCAACTGTGGGTAGTAAGCGCCTGTAATCATACGTAGTTTTTCCAGCGCGTTTTCCAGATTGTTGCGATCAGAAACTTCGGTTGCCAGAATTGAGTCATATTGGGCGCGCGCATTCTGCACGTCGGTAATGGCAACTAAACCGACATTAAAACGCTGAGTGGTTTGATCCAGTTGACGGTACAGTGAGGCTTTTTGAGCTTCGGTAAAGGTTAATGTATCAATTTTATTCAGAACATCAAAATAGGCTTGCGCAGTATTGAGAATTAATTGCTGTTGAGCGGCTTGAAATTTGATGTCTTCAATACCTGCATCTTTCTCTGCTTGACTCAGACGATTCCATTTCGCCATATCAAAGATGGTTTGCGTCAGTTGCAGACCCGCATCTGTGCCATGAGATTCTGAATTTCTGGAGTCCCGAAAGCCCTTACCATAATTAACTTCTGCACTCAGCCCCAATTGAGGCAATAAAGTACTACGAGCTTGATTAATCTTTTCAACCACTGAATTGCGGTCAGCTTGTGCCTTAAGCAATTCCGGGTTTGTTTCTTTTGCCTGCTGATAAATCTGGAGTAAATCCGCAGCATGGCTTGAAGTACTAAAACCTACCAGATTCATAGCAATAAAAAGAGAGAGCAATTTTTTCATTTGCGTTCCTTGTTGTGCAGCTATTTTGCTTAAGTTGCCTCTGCATAAAAACGAATACCACAGATTCTAGCAGAGAATGCCAGCAGGGTAGGGTGGCTGTTTGTGCCATATTGCCTCATTTTTCTGCTTGTTTGTATCATCAAAATGAATTTATTTAGATCAATATGAAAAAATACCTTTTAATAATAGGAAATTTTAAAAACTAATCAGGAGATTTTATGAGTAAAAACCTTGCATTGCCATATACTTTTACTAAACAAGACGTCGAAGTTATTTCTCAAAAAACGCTTTATCGTGGTTTTTTTAAAATGACTGAATATCAATTCAAGCATCGCTTATTTCGCGGTGGTTGGAGTGAAACCATTAAACGTGAAGTTTTTGAGCGAGGTCATGCCGGCATTTTGTTGCCTTATGATCCGGTGTGCGATCAAGTTGTTTTGATTGAACAAATCCGTATTCCGGCGATTGAAACCAGTCATACGCCGTGGCTGTTGGAAGTGGTTGCCGGCATGATCGAAGAGGGAGAAGACGCAGAACAGGTCGTCCGTCGCGAAGCCGTGGAAGAGGCAGGGATTGAGGTTAAGCGCTGTCAGCCTGCGTTAAGTTATCTTTCCAGCCCTGGCGGTACGACAGAACGTATGTATATCTTTGTCGGTGAAGTTGATGCCGCCACTGCATCAGGGGTTCATGGTCTGGAAGGTGAGCATGAAGATATCCGTGTTCTGGTTGTGAGTCGTGAACAGGCTTATCAATGGGTAGAAGAAGGTATTATCGATAATGCGGCTTCAGTTATTGCAATACAGTGGCTGGCATTGCACCATGAAAAACTTAGGAAAAAGTGGTTGGGTAATCATTCCTAATTTACGTTGGAAAATGGGAAGTGTGCCCCAGCCAGCAGATCTTTTGCATAAAGACACGTTAAAATAATCCTTATGATCGACAGGAAAAGGAAACCTTTTGGAAAGCCTGCTTGAAGTACCTGTGGCAGAAGGCGCCACAGCCAGAATACTGCAAATTACCGACACGCACCTTTTTGCTAATAAGGGAGATTCATTGCTGGGAGTTAATACCTATCGCAGTTATCATGCGGTATTGGATATGATTTTGCAGCAAAATCTCGATATTGATTTGATCGTTGCGACAGGTGATTTGGTACAGGATCAGACCATCAATGCTTACCAGCATTTTGCTGAGGGTATTGCTCGTTTACCTGTACCTTGTGTTTGGTTACCCGGTAATCATGATTATCAACCCGCGATGGTTGACACGTTGGCAGCAGCAGGCATTTCACCTTCCAAGCAGATCGTTATCGGACAGCATTGGCAGTTGATTATGCTGGACAGTCAGGTGCAAGGTGTTCCTCATGGTGAATTGACGGATTATCAGCTTGAGTGGATGAAAAAATGCCTGGATAAACACAGTGATCGCCATGCGATTATTATGCTTCACCATCACCCGATTCCATCTGGATGCACATGGCTGGATCAGCACAGTTTGCGTAATGCCCCCGAATTATCAGAATGTTTGAAAGGCAAAACCCAGGTGAAAGCCATACTGTGTGGGCACATCCATCAAGAAGTGGATGAAATGTGGAACGGTATTCGTGTTATGGCAACCCCATCAACCTGTGTGCAATTTAAGCCACATTGTACTAATTTTATGCTTGATACAGTGGCTCCGGGATGGCGTTATCTCGAACTGTCTGTGGCTGGCAATAATAAAGAAGCGAGATTGCAGACACAGGTTCACAGGCTTAAGAATAACGAGTTTTGCCCGGATTTAGATTCGGACGGGTATTAATGTCGACGTTACTCTACTTACATGGTTTCAATAGTTCCCCTCAATCCGCAAAAGCGAATGCGCTGAAAACGTGGTTACACCAGCGGCACCCTGAAATTGACATGCTGGTGCCGCAATTACCCCCTTATCCTGAAGATGCGGCCATCTTACTGGAAGAACTGGTAATGGAACACGCCGGTGAAAATATCGGGCTGGTAGGTTCTTCCCTGGGCGGTTATCTGGCTATCTGGCTTTCCCAGTGCTTTGGTTTGCCCGCCGTGGTTGTCAATCCTGCGGTACGTCCTTTCGACTTGCTTCAGAATTATCTTGGGGAAAACGTGAATCCCTATACCGAAGAGCGCTATACTCTCGAACCAAGCCATATACATGATCTCAAAGTGATGCATATTGACCCGCTGGAATCACCTGATCTTATTTGGTTATTGCAGCAAACAGGGGATGAGGTGCTCGATTACCGTCAAGCCGTTGCTTACCTGATGCAGTGCCGACAGACAGTTGAATCCGGTGGGAATCATGCTTTTATTGGCTTCGAATATTATTTCCCTCAAATCATTGACTTCTTGGGGCTGACCAGTGGCAATAGTAAAAAAATTGCCAAAAATAGGTAAGCGACTGGTATTATCAACAGTATATCAATACTGATTGGCCCTCTAATAACGAAGCAACCGACAGAATTACAACATGACTCAATCTAGTTACAACGCAGAGGCCATTGAAGTCCTCAGTGGCCTGGAGCCAGTTCGTCGTCGTCCCGGAATGTATACTGATACAGCCCGCCCGAACCATTTGGCACAGGAAGTGATCGATAACAGTGTGGACGAAGCTCTGGCTGGTCACGCGAAGCATATTGAAGTAATCCTTCACAGCGATCAGTCTCTGGAAGTGATAGATGATGGCCGTGGTATGCCGGTTGATATCCATCCTGAAGAAAAAGTTTCTGCTGTTGAATTGATTTTAACCCGCCTACATGCGGGCGGAAAATTTTCCAATAAAAATTACCAATTCTCTGGTGGCTTGCATGGGGTTGGGATCTCGGTGGTCAATGCTTTGTCCAAGCGCGTGGAAGTGACTGTTCGTCGTAACAGTCAGGTACACCAAATCGCCTTTGAAAATGGTGAGAAAGTACAAGAATTGGAAGTCATCGGCAGTTGTGGCAAACGCAATACCGGAACGAGTGTCCATTTCTGGCCAGATGAAAGCTATTTCGATACACCCCGTTTTTCTGCCACCCGCTTGACTCATTTACTAAAAGCCAAGGCGGTGCTGTGTCCGGGTGTTGAGATTGTTTTTAAGGACAAACTGAATGATACCGAGCAGAAATGGTGTTATGCCGACGGGTTGACAGATTATCTGTTAGAAGCCGTCAACGGGTTGGTAACATTGCCACAAGCGCCTTTTGTCGGCACATTAAGTGGAGATACTGAAGCGATTGACTGGGCAGTGCTCTGGCTACCGGAAGGCGGAGAATTATTGACGGAAAGTTACGTCAACCTGATCCCAACGGTACAAGGTGGCACCCATGTTAACGGCTTGCGTCAAGGTTTGTTGGATGCCATGCGTGAATTCTGCGAGTTCCGCAATATATTGCCACGTGGGGTTAAACTCTCTGCTGATGATATTTGGGATCGCTGTGCTTATGTGCTATCGCTTAAAATGCAAGATCCACAATTTGCCGGCCAAACCAAAGAGCGCCTCTCTTCTCGCCAGTCTGCGGCTTTCGTTTCTGGTGTGGTGAAAGATGCATTCAGCTTGTGGTTGAACCAGCATATTCAAGATGCGGAGCAACTCGCTGAAATGGCAATTGCCAGTGCGCAGCGTAGAATGCGTGCGGCGAAGAAAGTGGTACGCAAAAAGCTGACCAATGGCCCTGCTTTGCCGGGTAAATTGGCAGATTGTACTGCACAAGATCTCAATGTTACTGAACTATTTTTAGTAGAAGGGGATTCTGCGGGCGGCTCTGCGAAGCAAGCTCGTGATCGTGAGTTTCAGGCGATCATGCCACTGCGTGGAAAAATCCTGAATACATGGGAAGTCTCTTCGGATGAAGTACTGGCTTCGCAGGAAGTTCATGATATCTCTGTGGCGATTGGTATCGATCCGGATAGTGATGATCTAAGCCAACTGCGCTACGGTAAAATCTGCATACTGGCGGACGCAGACTCTGATGGATTACACATTGCAACATTGCTGTGCGCCCTGTTTGTCCGTCACTTCCCGACATTGGTGAAACGTGGGCATGTCTACATGGCAATGCCGCCGCTATACCGCATCGACCTTGGCAAAGAAGTACATTATGCGCTGGATGAAGGGGAAAAAAGTGCCATCCTGGATCGTTTGAGCCGCAAGCGGGGCAAGCCGAACGTTCAGCGCTTTAAAGGGTTGGGTGAAATGAACCCAATGCAGTTGCGTGAAACCACGTTAGATCCTAACACTCGCCGTCTGGTGCAATTGACTATCGACGATGAAAATTATCAAGAAACGCTCTCAGTCATGGATATGCTTTTGGCGAAAAAACGTTCAGAAGATCGCCGTAATTGGCTGCAAGAGAAGGGTGATTCCATTGATATCGAAATTTAGCGCATGAATTTAGTGCATAAATACAGCGCAAAGGTAGTCAATACAGATCCTGAGGAAATTATTACATGAGTGAGATAACTCACGACGGTGTGGAGCGTCAGCCGCTCCACAAGTTCACTGAAAACGCCTATTTGAATTACTCCATGTACGTCATCATGGACAGGGCGTTACCTTTTATTGGTGATGGCTTAAAGCCTGTTCAGCGTCGTATTGTCTATGCGATGTCAGAACTTGGGCTGAGCAGCAGAGCCAAATTTAAAAAATCTGCCCGTACTGTCGGTGATGTTCTCGGTAAATATCATCCGCATGGTGATGGGGCCTGTTATGAAGCTATGGTTTTGATGGCTCAGCCTTTCTCATACCGTTATCCGTTAGTCGACGGGCAAGGAAACTGGGGGGCGCCGGATGATCCAAAATCCTTTGCGGCGATGCGTTATACCGAATCTCGTTTGTCTAAATATGCCGAATTGTTACTGTCTGAGTTGGGGCAAGGAACCGTAGATTGGGTGCCAAACTTTGATGGTACATTGCAGGAGCCTAAGTGTTTGCCTGCACGTCTGCCTAATATCTTGCTTAATGGCACCACGGGCATTGCCGTTGGTATGGCGACCGACATCCCGCCACACAATGCTCGTGAGGTAGTGAATGCACTGATAGCCATGTTGGATAAGCCTGATCTGTCGCTTGATGAGGCGATGGAATATGTCAAAGGGCCAGACTATCCAACAGAAGCTGAGATCATCACGCCAAAAGAAGATATCCGCAAGATCTACAAAAATGGTCGTGGTTCGGTACGGATGCGGGCGGTTTGGTCGAAAGAAGAAGGTAACGTAGTGATCACGGCTTTACCTCACCAGGTATCTGGCGCGAAGGTTTTAGAACAAATCGCCAGCCAAATGCGGGCGAAAAAGTTGCCGATGGTGGATGATCTGCGTGACGAGTCTGATCATGAAAATCCAACCCGCCTGGTGATTGTTCCCCGTACTAACCGCGTGGATGTCGAGCAGGTGATGAACCACCTGTTTGCAACCACCGATTTGGAAAAAAGCTATCGCGTCAATCTCAACATGATCGGCCTGGATAACCGTCCTGCGGTTAAAGGTTTGGTTGAGATCCTCAGTGAATGGCTGGTTTTCCGCCGTGAAACAGTGCGTAATCGCCTGAACCATCGCCTGGAAAAAGTGCTTAAGCGTTTGCATATCCTGGAAGGTTTGCTGGCAGCATATCTTAATATTGATGAAGTCATCCATATTATTCGTAATGAAGATGAGCCGAAGTCAGTATTGATGCAGCGTTTTGAATTAACCGAAACGCAGGCAGAAGCCATTCTTGAACTGAAATTGCGCCACTTGGCAAAACTGGAAGAAGTCAAAATCCGTGGCGAACAGGATGAATTGGCGAAAGAACGTGACAAACTTCAGGCGATCTTGGGTTCTGAGCGTAAGTTAAATACATTACTGAAAAAAGAAATTATTGCCAATGCAGAAAGCTACGGTGATAACCGTCGCTCCCCGCTGAAAGAGCGTACGGAAGCGAAGGCCATGAGTGATCATGACATCCTGCCCTCTGAGCCGATTACCGTCATCATGTCAGAGATGGGCTGGGTACGTAGTGCGAAAGGGCACGATATTGATCCGGCTGGCTTGAATTACAAATCTGGTGACAGCTTCCGCAGTGCGGTGCGCGGCAAGAGTAACCAGCCAGTGGTCTTTATTGATACCACAGGGCGCAGTTATTCCGTTGATCCGTTGGATTTGCCATCAGCCAGAGGGCAGGGAGAACCACTAACAGGCAAACTGGCGTTGCCGGTAGGGGCATCGGTTGAGCATCTTTTGATGGCGAAAGAAGAACAGAAATTCTTGATGGCATCTGATGCGGGGTATGGTTTTATCTGTACTTTCAATGACCTGATTGCCAAGAACCGAGCGGGCAAGGCGATGATTACTTTGCCTGAAAATGCCAAAGTGATGCAGCCGTTGGAGATTAACAACGAACAGGAAGACATGTTACTGGCGATTACCAACGCGGGTCGTATGTTGATGTTTCCGGTGGCTGATCTGCCGCAGCTTTCAAAGGGTAAGGGCAATAAGATTGTTTCCATCCCGGCGGCACAGGCTGCATCAGGCGAAGATATGCTGGCTTGGTTATTGGTATTGCCGCCACAATCTTCAATCACGCTTTATTTTGGCAAACGCAAGTTACTGCTTCGCCCTGAGGATTTACAGAAATTCAGGGCAGAGAGAGGGCGCAAGGGCGTGTCTCTGCCTCGTGGGTTACAGCGTATTGAACGCGTTGAAATAGTTTGTAATACAAGCAATTAAGCTGCAAATTGCAGGGTGAAAGGTATAAATCGTAATTTTAGGCCAGTGTAATGAATGCACTGGCCTTTCAACAAGGGGCCGCTATGCTAGCAATCATTCGGGGAATTATTGTTATCCTGTTTGTGATACTGATCTTTATTTTTGGCTGTATCTACTGTTTATTCAGCCCACGCAACCCACGTCATGTTATGACTTTCGGGCATGCGTTTGGCAAATTGCACAAAGTGCTTGGCATCAAGCTGCTGGAACGTATTCCAGAGGAAGCACAGGAATATGGGCCTAGCATTTATATCGGCAATCACCAAAATAATTACGACATGGTTACGATGTCGAATGCGGTACAGCCACGTACAGTCACTGTGGGCAAAAAAAGCCTGGTCTTTATTCCCTTCTTTGGCCCGCTTTATTGGCTGACAGGTAATATTTTGATCGACAGGGATAATCGGACAAGAGCACATGGCACGATTTCACAGGTTGTCAAACAGATCAAAAAAAATCGGGTTTCGATTTGGATGTTTCCAGAAGGAACGCGCAGTCGTGGCCGTGGGTTGATGCCTTTTAAAACAGGTGCTTTTCATGCCGCCATTACAGCAGGTGTACCTATCGTGCCGGTCTGTGTTTCTACAACACACGATAAAATAAAACTAAATCGTTGGGATAATGGCACCGTTATTGTTGAAATGTTGCCTCCAATTGACACCACGAAATATACCAAAGAACAGGTTCGTGAATTGGCAGAACACTGCCGACAAATGATGAAAACTAAAATTGCAGAATTGGATAAAGAAGTCGAGGCACTTAATCAGCGTGGATAATTAAATGATGGTTAATTGGCCTGAATGATCCATTATGTTCTCCCACATGTTGGACTGATTATCGCTATAATTTTTCGATAATTTTAGAAATTCTCTCCTGTTCGCGATATGATTGCGTTTAATGAATTAACGTTTTTATTAAACGCAATCGATAGAATAATAAATTCTGATAGCCACAATATCAGGGTATTCATCCCTGCAATTATTTGAATTAGGCAATCATTGGAAATTGCTATTTGGGTTGTGAAAATTATTTTTATCGTAGAGAGACTATTCCTTCTGTGGAGAAAGTATGTCACTGAGTCGGCGCCAATTTATTCAGGCTTCTGGTTTGGCAATGTGTTTAGGGGCGCTTCCTTTTGTTGTTCGGGCCAACAAAAATCAACAAACAAAATTGCCGCTCCCTCCCTTACTGGAATCCCGCAGAGGGCAACCCCTGTTTTTAGCCATACAAAAAGCCACCTGGTCGTTTAATGGTCATAATAAAGCGCCAGTCTGGGGCATCAACGGACATTATTTGGGGCCAACCATTCGGGTTCATCGAGGGGATGATGTCAAACTGATCTATAGCAATCGGTTATCTGAACCGGTTTCAATGACCGTCGGGGGATTACTGGTGCCTGGAACCTTGATGGGCGGTTCGGCTCGTTTGATGGCGCCGGGGGAAAATTGGTCGCCGGTTATCCCGATAGATCAAGTTGCATCGACCTGTTGGTATCATGCCAATACCCCAAATCGCATGGCACAGCATGTTTATGCCGGCCTTGCTGGTATGTGGCTGGTGGAAGACGAAAGTAGCCACTGCCTGCCTTTACCCAGACATTATGGTGTCGATGATTTTCCTGTTATCTTGCAAGATAAGCGATTGAATAATTTTGGTGTACCGCAATATAACCCGCCAGCCAATCAAGGTTTTCTTGGCGATACCTTAATTGTTAATGGTGTCGAAAATCCTTTTGTGGAGGTTGCCAGAGGTTGGGTCAGGTTACGCTTTCTGAATGCATCCAATGCCCGACGATATCAATTGCAACTCAGTGATGGGCGTCCTTTCTACATGATTGCCACTGATCAAGGCTTGCTGCCTGCTCCCGTGGCGGTACAATTATTGTCACTTGCGCCGGGAGAACGGCGAGAAGTCTTGATTGATATGTCGAAAGTGGAAAGTGTTACCGTTACTGCGGGAGAATCTGCTGGCGTAATCGATCGTTTGAAAGGCATGTTTGAACCTTCGACCAAACTGCTGTCAACGACGGTATTAACCCTGAAAGCCAGCGGGTTGCTTCCTTTGGTGACAGATCAACTACCGACTCAGCTTATCGTTGATAATCCACAGATCAACTCTACCATTCAAAATCGTCAGATTGATTTGGGCAATTATTCTCAAGGGATTAATGGCTCACTGCTGAATGAGCATCGAATCGATATCACAAGCCAACAAGGCGCATGGGAACGTTGGATAGTCACAACGTCAGTGCCCCAGCCTTTCCATATTGAAGGGGTAAGATTTAAGGTCATCAGCCTGAATGGCAACCGTCCAGAACCACAGGATTATGGCTGGAAAGATACCGTTTGGATCGATAGCCGGGCAGAATTGCTGGTTAATATGATGCAGCCGTCTTATGAACATTTTCCTTTCATGTATTACAGCCAGATATTGGAGATGGCAGATCGTGGAGTTGCCGGACAGTTAATTGTCAATCCTGCTGGTTTTTAAATGAAATCTTTGCTCTGACTTTACTCGTTTCTGGCTCTGTTTTAGATAGATGTTCTGTCAAATGGAATAAAGTTGTTATTTTGCTGCCTGCTTGTTAAGTAATAATCTGTTAAACAACGGATTGTTTAACAATTCGCGGGCAAACTCACTATTTGTTCGGATAAATGGCTAATCTTATCGACTGTGAGTAACCCTTTCCGTATAGTGTCCCAAATTTTCATACTACTTGGCTGTAAGGTGATTTAATGATTATCAGCTTGATTACTGCGATGGCTATGGATCGAGTTATCGGTATGGAAAATGCCATGCCGTGGACTTTGCCGGGTGATTTAGCCTGGTTTAAACGCAATACACTCGGAAAGCCGGTTGTAATGGGGCGAGTGACTTATGAGTCTATTGGCCACCCTCTGCCAGGGCGCCTGAATATCGTGATTAGCAGTCAACCTGCAAATGATGATCGGGTGACTTGGGTTAACTCTATCGAAGCTGCTTTATCAGCCGCTGGCGATGTTAAAGAAGTTATGGTGATGGGAGGAGGAAAAATTTATGAGCAGTTTATTCCTCTGGTTAATCGTATGTACCTGACTCACATTGATGCAGAAGTGATTGGTGACACGCATTTCCCCGATTATGAACCAGATGAATGGAATTCAACGTTTACCGAATATCACGATGCAGATGAAAACAATTCTCATAGCTATTGTTTTGAAATTCTGGAACGCCGAGAGTGAGTTAATCTTACGTGTGGAGTGCCTTGGGGCACTCCAGTGTCACAGCCAGGTTTATTATTTTATTTACCAAGCTTATGATTTGGATAATGATTTTTGGCTGAAATACTGTTTATCTTCCCAACGAAGCAGGGTTAATTTACCTCCCCAACAACACCCGGTATCCAGAGCGTAGATGCCAGCGGGGGTGCCCTGACCTTCCAGAGCAGCCCAGTGACCAAAGGCAATTGAATAGTCTTCAGGAATGCTGCGTGGTAATTCGAACCAGGGTTTTAGTGGGGCAGGCGCATTTTCCGGTTTGGATTTGCAGCTCATATCCAATTGACCATGTGGAAAACAATAACGCATTCGGGTCAAGGCATTGGTACTGTAACGTAATCGAGCAAGTCCGCTTAACTCTGGCGTCCAATTGTTCGGCATATCTCCATACATTTCATTGAGAAACAAGGGATAACTGTCACTGCGAAGAATGGCTTCCACTTCACGGGCACATATTTTGGCTGTTCCCAGATCCCATTGTGGAGTGAGCCCGGCATGTGCCATGACGAGTTTCAGTTCTTCATCGATTTGCAGCATTGGCTGCTTTCTCAACCAATTTATTAATTCATCGACATCCGGTGCCGCGAGTAATTCATCCAGCAAATCTTTCGGTTTATTGCGGCTGATCTTAGCGTAAACCGCCAACAGATGCAGATCGTGATTGCCTAATACCAGTTTAACTGCGGAGCCGAGTTGCTTAATGTAGCGAAGTACTGCCAATGAATCAGGGCCACGAGCGACCAGATCGCCTGTTAACCATAAAGTGTCTTCACTGGAATTAAAATCGACTTGTTGTAACAAGGCGCGAAATTCACGATAACAGCCGTGAATATCGCCAATAAGGTATGTAGCCATAATTAATTTATCAGTGTTGGAATAGCCAGCCGGAACACGGGAATGGCGACACGGAATGGACGACCATCGTGATCGATCATGTTATAGTGACCTTCCATTGTCCCCAGAGGTGTTTCCAGAATAGCGCCACTGCTGTAGCGATATTCTGTTCCCGGTGGGATCAAAGGTTGTTTTCCCACAACCCCTTCACCCTGAACTTCGGTTAGGTGACCATCACTATTGGTAATGCGCCAGTAACGGCTAATAAGTTGCACAGGGGAATGCCCAAGATTACGAATTGATACGGTATAAGCAAACACAAAACGTTGTTGTTCCGGCTGTGATTGACTTTCTACGTAAGTACTTTGTACTTGAATATGAATTCTTGGTTCATTGAGCATAGATACCTCCTGTTGCTGCAACGCCTGTTTATTTGTTTAGGCAATTTCAGGTTGAGATGATAACCAATTCGCCATCTTACAGTATTGCTCGACAGAGATGTTTTCAGCCCGCGAGTTTGGATCAATACCCAATTCTGTTAACTGTTCAACAGAAAAAATGTTCCCAAGGCTATTACGGATCGTTTTTCTCCGTTGGTTAAATGCCTGAGTTGTGATCCGGGCTAACATGCGAATGTCCTGAACAGGATAAGGCATACTCTTGTGTGGGATCAAACGCACAATAGCAGAATCCACTTTTGGCGCTGGTGTAAATGCTGTTGGCGGT
The DNA here is from genome assembly GCF_014467265.1 of Xenorhabdus sp. TS4. Classification (NCBI taxonomy): domain Bacteria; kingdom Pseudomonadati; phylum Pseudomonadota; class Gammaproteobacteria; order Enterobacterales; family Morganellaceae; genus Xenorhabdus; species Xenorhabdus sp. TS4. The sequence continues at coordinate 45,354 of NZ_NKHQ01000005.1, forward strand.
ACTTCAAGAACAGGTATTACCTGACAGTAGTATTGTGCCATCACACTTAAGCGTCCATAGGCTTTACTGTCAGGCCCTGCGACAAGACGATTCACAACTTCTTTCTGCAACATAAAGCTCATATCAGCGATAGCATCAGTATAGCCGAAAAGATGGAACATTAACGGCGTAGAGATGTTATAAGGCAAGTTACCAAATACACGCAGGGATTGCCCATGTTCTTTAGCAATCTGACCAAAATCAACGGTCATCGCATCTTGTTGAATGATTGTCAGCTTATCTTTCAGTTTGGGGTGGACATGCAGGCGAGCCGCTAAATCACGGTCAAGCTCGACGACAGTCATCTTATCCATGCGTTCACCAACTGGCTCAGTCAGTGCCCCCAGACCTGGGCCGATTTCCACGATGGCTTGGCCAGCCTGTGGGTTCATCGCATTGACAATACTATCAATGATAAACTGATCGGTTAAAAAGTTTTGCCCGAAACGTTTACGGGCATGGTGCCCTTGATGGACTTTGTTATTCATTACTGTTTTGTATCATTTTAATTGCTAGATTCAATGCGGTGATAAAACTACCCACATCAGCTTGACCTGTCCCCGCCAGCTCCAGTGCTGTGCCATGATCGACAGAAGTTCGGATAAATGGCAGTCCCAACGTAATATTTACGGCCCTGCCAAAACCTTGGTATTTTAACACGGGTAACCCTTGATCATGATACATCGAAAGCACGGCATCAGCATGATCTAAATATTTGGGTTGGAACAGGGTATCCGCAGGTAATGGACCTTCCAGCCATATCCCTTCTGCTCTCAGACTGTCTAAGGCAGGAATGATGATATCTATTTCTTCATGTCCCATATGCCCACCTTCACCGGCATGAGGATTCAGACCACAAACATAGATATGGGGACGGGGGATACCGAATTTGGTTTTTAGATCATGATTAAGAATGGTGATCACTTCCCGCAGAGAATCAAACGTAATTGCGTTGGGGACATCCAGAATCGGCAGGTGCGTGGTTGCCAGCGCTACCCGTAGCTCTTCCGTTGCCAACATCATGACTACCCTTGAGCATTGGCTATGGTCAGCAAAAAACTCAGTATGTCCGGTAAAAGGTACGCCTGCATCATTAATGACACCTTTATGTACAGGCCCTGTCACCAATGCTGAGAACTCCCCATTCAGGCAGCCATCGCAAGCTCTTGCTAAGGTTTCCGTGACGTAAGTACCGTTTTTCCGGTTTAATTCCCCTGCAATCGTCGGGGAGTGGAGGTTAACGGGCAGGATGGTCAGGGTTCCGGCGGCTTGTGATGAAGAAATGTGTTCCGGAGAATAAGTTTGCAGTTGCAGAGGTAAATTCAGTTGCTTAGCTCGGGACAGCATCAGCTCTGGATCAGCACAGACAACCAGTTGGCTAGGCCACTCTTTTTGAGCCAGGGCAATGACTAAGTCAGGGCCAACCCCGGCTGGTTCGCCGGGGGTAATGACGATGGGTTTATTATTGTGCATTGTTACCATCTAGAATTTTCACATAAGCAGAGGCGCGTAATTCCTGCATCCAGCTTTGTGCCTCTTCATTGAATTTACGGTTGAACAGCAGGCGGTAGGCGCGATCTTTCTGTGCGGCGTCTGTTCTGTCAACTTTGCGGCTATCCAGCAGTTGGATTAAGTGCCAGCCGAACGAGGAGTGAACAGGCTGGCTGATCTCACCTTTTTGCAGTTTCATCAACGTATCACGGAAAGCAGGATCGTAAGCACTCGGCAAATTCCAACCCAGTTCTCCACCGCGCATGGCTGAACCTGGATCTTCAGAATGCGCTTTTGCTGCTTCTTCGAATGAGGTTTTGCCACTTAAGATCTCTTCTCTGAGTTTCATCAACTCGTTGCGTGCCTGCTCGTCATTCATAATAGGTGATGTTTTCAGCAGAATATGGCGGGCATTCACTTCGGTGACGGCAATAGACATCTGACCACCACGGATATCATTCACTTTCAGAATGTGAAAACCAACACCGGAACGAATTGGGCCAATAATTTGTCCTTTATGGGCAGACTGGAGCTGTGCAGCGAACAGGGATGGCAATTCTTGCAGTTTGCTCCAACCCATATTTCCCCCTTTCAGGGCTTGGGTATCACCGGAATAGGAGAGCGCTAATTTGCCGAAATCAACACCATTCTGGAGTTCAGATAAGATTTTTTTGATCGTGGTTTCCGCTTTTTCTACCTGCTCCTGGCTCGGGTTTTCCGGCAGAGGGATCAGGATCTGGCTGATATTTACCTCAGAGTCCTGGCTGTTTTGGTTGCTGATTTGGTTAGCCAGTGAATCAACTTCCTGTGGCAGGATAGTGATGCGGCGGCGCACTTCATTGTTACGTACTTCTGCAATCATCATTTCCTTGCGGATCTGAGTACGGTAAGCATCAAAGCTCATACCCTCTGTGCTCAGATTTTGCTTCAACTGGGCAAGGCTCAAGTGGTTTTGAGCTGCAATATTTGTGATCGCAGAATCTAAGGCTTGATCAGGAATAGTTATCTGCATCTGGTTTGCCATTTGCAGAACAATGTCGTCCATAATCAGGCGCTCAAGGATTTGGTGACGCAATGTTTTCTCATCCGGTAATTGCTGGCCTGCATGTTTTGCATTGAGTCTAACGGATTGTAAAAGGCTGTTGACGTCACTTTCCAGTACGACATCATTGTTAACAACGGCAGCTACCTTATTCAGCTCTTGTGGAGCCGCCATTGCGACAGAGTTTACTGAAAACATCAATCCGAAAATCAGCGATCTCCAGTTCTTCATACATTTCCCATCATATCAATCCCGCCTTGGCGGGGTTATTTTGTTTACATTGCGTTTATCGGTATCAGAATGCACGTTGGTATGGAAGAATACCTTGCTGCAACATTTTCTGACTACCCAAACTATGATTGTTACTTAAGCCACGAAGTTCAACATTGAATGACCATTTGTTGTCATATTGACTGCTGTCGAAGCGCCAGTCGGTGATCTTGCGTTCATAACCTACACTGACTGCCCAGCAGCAGGTGTTGTATTGCAAACCGACCATCTGGTTTGCTGGCTGTTTCTCTTTGGTATCGTAGTAATAAGCCCCGACAAACGCCCAACGATCTGACAACGGCCAGCTTGCCACCATACCAATCTGAGAAATTCCTTGCTGGTAAGCGGGCGCGCCTCCCTTGAGTGTGGCTTGAATATAATCGCGGTCAACAAAACGGTAGCTTAACTGCAACATGCGGTCAGCATCACGACGGTATTCCACTACGGCATTACCCATAGTGAAGCTGTTCAGACGATTATCATATTGTAACCCGCCTTTGATGCCCCAGGAATCATTGATTCTCCAGTGTACATCCCCAGCCCAGGTTGTCGCCCCCGTTCCTTTTTTATTCCCGATGATATCCTTGCTACCTGAAACAGATTCAGTGTTTTCGGTACGTGGACGTTCAAAGTAGTAGATTTGACCTACGGACAGGCTAAAACGTTCAACTAAATCTTCATCATAAATACGGGTAGTCACGCCAGTGGTAAATTGATTGGCAGACGAGATGCGGTCTAAGCCACTGTAGAAGCGATCGCGGAACAGCCCGGTATAGTCCGATTGCAGTAAAGAAGAATCAAAATTATTGATGTTGTTTTGATTCTTATAAGGCACATAGAGATATTGAACGCGTGGCTCCAGCGTCTGGGTATAACCCTGGTTAAAATACATGGCGCGTTCAAACACCATCTTCGCATCTGATTTAAATACCGGCAGGACACGGTTTACTGATCTTTCCAATGACGCCGTATTAGGCTTATTTTTGGTCGCTTCTGAAATATCTTGCTCATAGTGCGTCGCCATCAATTTAAATTCATTATTGATGCTCGCCCAGCCATTAGAGAGTGGTAAGTTAATGGCTGGTTCCAAATGCCAGCGTGTTGCATCCGGCCATTGATTGCCGACACTGGTAAATTTCGCTACTTGAGCATAAGTATGAAAATCAAATGGTCCCAGATTATTCTTATAGTAATTAAAGTCTAACTGAGGGGCAGCCCGATAAGCTTTTTTGCTCTCACTTGGGGTAAAGATTTGGAACTGTTTGGTTGTTAGTGTGGTATTCCAGTTTTTCTGGGCATAGCCAATACTGAATTTCTGAGTGGCATAGCCATCGGTGCTGGAACCGTATTGTGAGTTGAAGTCACTGAAATAGTTCGGATCACTGACTTTAGTATAATCAGCACTGAAACGCCAAACCTGATTCATGACACCACTGTGATTCCAGTAGAACAACCAGCGGCTGTTGCTATCCCGCTCAGGTCTGATATTGAGTCTTTTATCCTCTTCATACAGACGGTCGTGACCAATCCAATCCAGCGCAACTGTACCTGCCCCCGCTTTGGTTAAATAACGGAATTCATTATCCAGCTTCAAACCACGCATCGTGATGAGATGCGGTGTAATTGTGGCATCATAGTTGGGTGCAATATTCCAATAATATGGCAGCAGGAATTGGAAGCCTTCCTTATTGGAAAAACTGGCATTAGGGATTAAAAAACCAGAACGACGTTTATCCCCAATGGGTAATTGCAAATACGGCGTGTAAAACACCGGCACATTAGCAACGCGAAAACGGGCATTCCAGATTTCGGCGACTTCTTCTTCACGGTCAAGGATGACCTCAGAACCCACGACACTCCAGCTATCATTACCGGGCAGACAGGAAGTGAATATCCCATTATTCATGATGGTGTAGCGGTTCTCATCACGCAGCATCATCTTATCTGCGCTACCACGTCCTTGACGACCAACCATCTGGTACTTGCCTTGTTCCACGTCGGTATCTTTATTGTTCAGATTCGCCCAGGCGCGTGGTCCTTTCAAAATGATCTGAGGGTCATCATAGCTGACATTACCCACTGCGGTAACAGTGCGCACAGGTTCTTTATCCTGCTCTTGGGTCTGTTCGAGCCGAACTTTATCGGCTATCAGTGTTTTATTTCCCTGTTGGATATTCACATTGCCAATGAACTCAGCCGCATTGGGATATTCACCGTGAGAATCATCGGACTGAATATAAACTGGCAGTTTATTTGGATCGCCTGTGATAATCGGCTTATCGTAGACAGGTACACCCAGCATACATTGTGCTGCAAGGTCAGCATGAGCTTGCTGACTATAAAGTGCTGCCCATACCATTGTGGCCAGCAGGGTAGGATAACATTTATTCATAGATGTTTATGCGGTTCCGTCATCAGTGGCATCGTGCCGGCAAACGCTCAGAGACTAACGTAGTTGAGAGATATGCGCCAGAGTAAAGTTTAACTTTGCTAATCTTGTTGTTAGGCACAGAGCTTAATGGAGAGTATGATAATGCAAAATTGCGCTCAGAGCATTGGGGAATTGAAGACTATATGCAGTATTGGGGAAAATTATTCGGATTGATATTTGGGATTGCATCTGGTGCGGGTTTTTGGGGGATTGTGATTGGCTTAGTGCTTGGTCATATCCTTGACAAAATCAGGATGCAGAAATTGGGGAGAACGACTAAAGGCCCAACCCGGCAGGCGCTGTTTTTCCGCAGTACTTTTCAAGTATTGGGGCATTTAACCAAAGCAAAAGGTCGGGTAACAGAAACGGATATCCAGCTCGCTATCCAATTGATGAACAGAATGCAACTGCATGGTGAGGCACGGTTTTCCGCGCAGCAGGCGTTTCGTGAAGGCAAACAGTCTCAATTTCCTTTGCGTGAAACAATGCGACAATTACGCCGTGCCTGCTTCGGTCGTTCTGATTTGATCCGCATGTTTCTGGAAATTCAGCTACAAGCAGCATTTGCTGATGGCGAACTGCATCCTAATGAAAGAAAAGTTCTGTTTGTCATTGCCGAAGAGTTAGGTATTTCCCGTATTCAATTTGAACAATTCCTTGCCATGATGGAAGGCGGACGCCATTTCAGTGGACAGTACCAGCAGTATGGGCGCTATCAAGGCCATGAGCAGCAGCGTGCGACATTGGAAGATGCTTGTAAGGTATTGGGCGTCAATAAACAGGATGATGCGACCACCATTAAGCGAGCTTATCGAAAACTGATGAGTGAGCACCATCCCGATAAACTGGTGGCAAAAGGTTTACCACCAGAAATGATGGAACTGGCGAAACAAAAGACGCAGTCCATCCAGTCGGCTTACGATTTGATTAAAAAGGAGCGGGGTTTTAAATAGCGCACGTTAAAATTCGGCTTTACACTCAAAATGCATTGGTGTGCCATAAGCCGGATGAGTAATAAAGAGTTCTTGAGCATGTAATTGTAGGCGAGGCGCCATTTCCCTTGCCTGCGTATGGGCATAGAACTTATCTCCCAGGATGGGATTACCCAGTGCCAGCATATGTACCCGGAGCTGATGAGAGCGCCCTGTGATTGGTGCGAGCCTGACACGTGTTGCCTGAGCTTCATATTCCAGTACCTGATACTCAGTTTGTGCGGATTTGCCCGTTTCAAAACAGACTTTTTGTTTTGGGCGATTCGGCCAGTCGCAGATTAGGGGCAGATCCACCAAACCTTTTTCCTGCTCCATCTTTCCCCATACCCGTGCGATATAGATTTTTTTCGGCTCACGCTCACGGAACTGGCGTTTCAACTCACGCTCGGCGGCTTTAGTCAGCGCCACGACCATGATACCGCTGGTAGCCATATCCAATCGATGGACTGATTCGGCTGTAGGAAATTCAGCTTGGATCCGTGTCATGATACTGTCTTTGTGCTCTTCCGCTTTACCCGGCACAGAAAGTAATCCACTGGGTTTGTTGACAACCATAATGTACTCGTCCTGATACAGCACATATAACCAAGGATCTGTCGGGGGATTATAAGACTCCAGCATAGTGGCTCCAATGGGTCGGAAAAAATTGGATCCCCAGGGGCATCTTGCGGAAAGCGCCCCTGAGTTTACCGAATGACAGGTTATTGCTGTCTATTTATTGATGTCTGTTTATTGGTGAGAAATAACCACCAAACGAATCGCATCCAAACGCCAGTTGGCCTGATCAAGATTGAGCAGCAGATGTTTATGCTCGGAACCGATCGCTTCCAGCTCATCATCACGGATATTCGGGTTAACCGCTTTCAGGGCTTCCAGACGTGACAATTCAGTCGACAGCGCTTCATCAGCTTCTTTTTTCGCTTTCTCAATCAACACGCGCGCTTGCTCTTCAATCAGAGGTTCGGATTGACGCAAAATAGCATGAACCTCTTTCTGTACCGCATTAACCAGCTTGCTGGCGTTATGGCGGTTAATCGCATTGAGTTGACGGTTGAAGCTTTCAAACTCGACCTGAGGAGCCAGATTGGTGCCTTTCAGATCCAACAAAAGACGCACTGGTGTTGGTGGCAAGAAACGAGTCAATTGCAGGTGCTTCGGTGCCTGAGCTTCAACAACGTAAATTAACTCAACCAGCAACGTACCTACTGGCAGCGCTTTGTTTTTCAGGATAGAAACGGCACAGCTTCCCGTATCCCCCGACAGGACTAAATCGAGACCATTGCGGATGATAGGGTGTTCCCAGCTCAGGAACTGAGTATCTTCGCGGGAGAGTGCTTTTTCACGGTCAAACGTAATTGAGCAGCCATCTTTGGGTAATCCAGGGAAATCAGGCACCAGCATATGATCGGATGGATGCAGGGCAATAATATTGTCGCAGCGATCTTCCTGATTGATACCAATGATATCAAACAGATTCAGGGCAAAATTCACCAGATCTGTGTCGTTATCTTGCGCAGCAATCTTTTCTGCCAGTTTTTGGCCTTGCTCGCCACCGTTGGAGTTCATCTCCAGCAAACGGTCACGTCCTTGTTCCAATTGCTGTTTAAGCTTCTCATGATGCCCGCGACATTCGGTAATAAACTCACTGAAGCCAGTTTGTTCATTGGGTTTGGCCAGGAAATTGAGCAGGTTTTCATAATACTTGTCATAGATGGCACGGCCTGTTGGACAAGTATGCTCAAAGGCATCCAGCCCTTCGTGATACCAGCGCAGGAGAATGGATTGCGCAGTATTTTCCAGATAAGGCACACTGATTTTGATATTACGATTTTGACCAATACGATCCAGACGACCGATACGTTGTTCCAGTAAATCAGGATTGAATGGTAGATCAAACATGACAAGCTGGTTGGCAAACTGGAAGTTACGCCCTTCTGAGCCAATTTCAGAGCAGAGCAGCACTTGCGCGCCTTCTTCCTCAGAAGCGAAATAAGCGGCGGCACGGTCACGCTCCAGCAAGGACAAACCTTCGTGGAACACAGCACTGCGGATGCCTTCGCGTTCACGCAGAATTTGCTCCAGTTGCAGCGCAGTTTCTGCCTTGGCACAGATCACCAGCACTTTCTCATCGCGGTTTGCCATCAAGAATCCCATCAGCCATTCTACGCGGGGATCGAAATTCCACCATGTGGCATTTTCACCTTCGAATTCCTGATAGATCCGCTCAGGATAGAGCATATCTTTGGCGCGAGACTCCACCGTCTTTTTGGCCCCCATGATTTCAGAAACCTTGATTGCCGTCTGATATTGGGCTGGCAGTGGTAACTTGATCTCGTGTAGTTCACGATGCGGGAAGCCTTTCACACCACCACGGGTGTTACGGAAAAGCAGGCGGCTGGTGCCGTGACGATCCATCAGCATGGTGATCAGTTCGCGACGCGCATCTTCGCTCTCTCCATCCTGATTACTGTTTGCTGCTTTCAGCAGAGGCTCAATATCCTGTTCGCTAATCAGTTCGCCGATGGCATTTTGCTGGTCATTGTTCAGGGTTTCACCGGACAACAGCAACGTCACTGCATCCGCGACAGGGCGGTATTTCTGTTGTTCATCAATGAAAGCCTGATAATCGTGGAAACGATTTGGGTCCAGCAGGCGCAGGCGGGCAAAGTGGCTTTCTTGCCCCAACTGCTCTGGTGTCGCCGTTAACAATAAGACAGATGGGATTTGTTCTGCCAATTGTTCGATAACTTGATATTCGCGGCTTGGGGATTTTTCGCTCCATGCCAGATGGTGAGCTTCATCCACCACCATCAAATCCCAGCTTGCTTCCAGCAGAAGTTCAAAACGTTGCTTATTGCGGCGAACAAAATCTAAGGAACAGATAATCAACTGTTCGGTTTCGAACGGATTATCGCTGTCATGCAGTGCTTCGCTATATCGGTCATCATCAAACAGCGAAAAACGCAGGTTGAAACGGCGCAGCATTTCTACCAGCCATTGGTGTTGCAGGCTATCTGGCACAATAACTAACACACGTTCAGCCCGCCCAGCCATTAATTGCTGATGGATAATCATCCCGGCTTCAATCGTTTTCCCCAGGCCGACCTCATCCGCCAGTAATACACGTGGTGCGTGGCGCTTGCCTACTTCATTGGCAATATGTAATTGGTGAGGGATCAAACTGGCACGGATACCACGTAGCCCACTTTCTGCCAGACGGAACTGCTCGCTTTGGTGCTTACGGGCGCGAAAACGCAAAGCAAAGCGATCCATGCGGTCAATCTGACCTGCAAACAGGCGATCTTGTGGCTTGTTAAACGTCAGCTTGCTATCCAGAAAAACTTCCCGTAAGCAGGTATTTTCTTCTTCCGTATCCAGACGCGTACCGACATAGATCAGCAAACCATTATCTTGTTGGACATCATTAATCTTGAGTTTCCAGCCTTCGTGACTGGTCACGGTATCGTCCACATTAAACATAACACGAGTGATAGGGGAGTCATTGCGTGCGTAAAGGCGGTTTTCTCCGCTGGCAGGGAAGAGCAACGTTACCATGCGCGCATCAAGCGCCACGACTGTTCCTAATCCAAGTTCGCTTTCTGTATCGCTTATCCAGCGTTGACCAAGAGTAAATGGCATAAATTTTGGCTCAGTTTTCTGTTAGACAATATTATTTATGGTTGCAGGATGGCTGCTTTTGTTGGATATCGATCGTTATTGGTTATCGATAGGGATAGTTTTCAATTGCACTTTACAACGCCTGTTTTTTGATAAAGGGATCGCAAAAGTACAATGGCCCATTAGAGGGGCGATATGTTAATTGAAGCCGAGCAAGCCGTCACCTGCAAAAATATCCATTATTCGAAAGAGATGCTCATTTGCCCTGTCAGCAGAGGCATAAAGTCATCTTGAATAAATGGCAAGATAGCGTCAGCAATCGGCTTTAATTGCTTATTGATATAGTGTTCATAATCGGGGACAGAGGTTTGGTTCTCTAATGGCTCAGGGCCTGCTTGGGTGATGACATAGTTGATCCAGCCACCATTTTGGTACTGTAGTGGACGATGATGCAATTGATTATACTCATCCGCCAAACGTGCTGCCCGAACGTGGGGCGGGACATTGCGCTGATAATCAGACAACTTACGGCGTAGTCGCTTACGATAAACCAGACGGTCATCAAATTCACCCGCCAGCGTCTTGGCAAGATACTCACGAATATAATTTTGATGCGGCTGTTGATGAAAAATCAGAGTATACAGTTCCTTCTGGAATATTTGTGCCAGCGGCGTCCAGTCAGTCCTTACCGTTTCCAGCCCTTTGAAAATCACCTTATCACCGCTTAATCCGGCATAACGTTTTTTGCTGCCTTGCTCTGCCCCGCGTACCGTTGGCATCAGAAAACGCCGATAATGTGTCTCGAATTCCAACTCCAGCGTACTTGCAAGATTGAATTCGGTTTTGAGATGGTTTCGCCACCATTGGTTGACAAATTGCGCCAAAGAATGTCCGATTTGGCAGGCTTCTTCCTCTGAATGAGCGCGTTTTAGCCAGACAAACGTGGAATCCGTATCGCCATAAATCACCTGATAGCCTTGTGATTCGATTAGCTCACGGGTTTGGTGCATGATTTCGTGGCCGCGCATCGTAATTGATGAAGTCAGGCGAGGATCAAAAAAATGACAGCCAGAGGCACCGAGTACACCATAAAAGGCATTCATAATAATTTTCAGGGCTTGAGAAAGGGGCGCATTCTGTTGCTGTTTGGCCTTGTCGCGCTCATGCCAGATTTGTGTGACGATATCCGGCAGGCAGTGCTGTGTACGGGAAAAAAATGCCTGACGAAAGCCAGGGACGGCGTGTTCACTGTCAGGATTGGCAAGGCCTTCAACCATGCCGACCGGATCAATCAAAAACGTGCGAATGATCGATGGATAGAGGCTCTTGTAATCCAGTACCAACACCGAATCGTATAACCCTGGAAATGAATCCATCACAAAACCGCCTGGACTGTTATCATCGAAATACGTTGGCTGGGCAGGCGCAACATAGCCAATACGGTGCATTTTGGGCAAATAAAGGTGCGTGAATGCTGCCACAGATCCGCCGCTGCGATCCACCGCCAACCCTGTTACCGTAGCGCGTTCCAATAAGAAGTCCATCAAATCTGCTTTCTCAAAGATACGATTAACCAGAATACAATCCTGCAAATTATAGTGGGCGAGGGCAGGCTTATCTTGCTGAAAGCGGCGGTTGATCTCATCCATGCGATCATAAGGATTATCGACGGCTTTTCCTTCCCCCAGAAGTTGTTGTGCCACATATTCAAGGCTGAAAGAAGGAAAGTTCCAGGTTGCGGTTTTCAGTGCATCAATGCCGTCAATAATCAAACGGCCTTCTGCTGAGGCGAAAAAGTGCCCTGGCTTGAAACCGTGTTCTCGCCATTCGAGCAAAGTCTGATTGCGTCCGAATTTTAACGGCACGTTATAGCGCTCAGCATGTTGCTGTAATACCCTCAAATCAAACTGAATCAGATTCCAGCCAATAATGGCATCAGGATCATAATGTGCCAGCCATTCATTGAGTTTCTCCAGCATCATCGGACGACTGACAACATACTCTAATTTGAAATCGAGAGCCTGTTGATTACCCTTTGCTGGCCCTAACATAAATACGGTTTTCTCGCCGCATCCAGCTAAGCCAATGGAATACAGCTCTCCATGTTGGCTGGTTTCGATATCCAGTGATACCCATTGCAAATTAGGCCGATAGGCGGGATTGGGTTTCATCTGATAACTTCCGTCGGGTTTCTGGCTGAACCAAACGGGAGCAGTGATAAAGCGTTCCATTATAAACCTGTCGGGTGGGCGGATATCGGTTTCGTAGAGGGGGACATTCTGTTCCTTGAAAATTTTCTCCAGGTGTTGCAATTGGTGATAATGCGGGCAATACAGCGCAGAAACAGGCTGGCGATTGAAATCTTTTAATGGTAATGCCTTTAATTCGCAGTGCCGCTCCTGTATGAGTAAAGGTTTTATTTTAGGCAGATCATGTTGAGGGACAAAGGCAATTGCTTTTTGGTGAGGAATAGTTATGCGGCGTGCGCCCGCTTCCGTCGCCAGCCAATACACCAACTCGATACCCGATGGGGTATCTTTCCAGTGACGAGTCAGGATAAAACCTTGTTCAACGTGATGTATCTGCATAATCTTTCTCTTATGAGAAACCAACCATATTTAGTGTTATAGGGAGCATTTCAATCATAGCATTGGTTATGTTTATTTATACAGTGTTTTGTGTTGGGATATTTTCTATAGCTAGGGGGATTTATTATTTGATTAATTAATAAGGATATAAAAATATTATTCATAATAAATAAATTTTTACCAGAGAGATATTAACCTTTTAAAATTATCAGAAGGGTCAATTGTTTTTTCGCCTGTCAGTCACTTTTGTTGTTATTATTAATTGGGTAATATTCTATCGATTTTTTACTGAGAAAATGAAACATTAATTGAATCTGGTAAATATTGATGAATAATCCCAATAAATTGACGCAAACAGATATCAAAGCCTTACTATTATTTATTGCTTTTACTCTGCTGTATTTGTTGCCGGGTGTTTATGGACATACACCCTGGAAACAAGATGAAAATTACAGTTTTGGCATTATTCATACCATGTATGAAACAGGGAATTGGTTGGTAACCATGAATGCCGGGCAACCTTTTATGGAAAAGCCTCCTTTGTATTATTGGACAGCGACTTCATTTATTCATTTGTTATCCCATTGGCTTCCGATGCACGATGCAGCCAGAACCGCCTCTTTATTCTTTTCAGTGATCAATTTTTCCTTTTTTATACTGTTGGCGCGTCGCGTATTTGATGTCAAAAACTTTTCCGATAGTCGAATATGGATAGCTTTTGCTTTGTATGCAAGTGCACCTGGATTAGTTCGCCACAGCCACGACATGTTTACTGATACCGCATTGATAACAGGGACAACTCTCGGATTATATGGCTTATTGGGATTAATCAAAAACGAAAAAACAGGCTACTCCTGTTTATGGTTGATCATCGGTACGGCTGTAACACTCTTATCAAAAGGGGTATTTATTCCGGGATTATTATGGATTTGTCTTGTCTTAGCGCCCGTGTTCCTTAAACATTGCCGAACCAAACAATATTGGCTAAGAGCTTTATTGTCAGGCATCATTGCGCTGGTTTTAATCCTGCCGTGGCCGATCATGTTACTTATTGAACATCCTAATCTATTTAAAATCTGGATTTGGGATAACAATATCGGTCGTTTTTTAGGTTTTTCTGTTGAAGATCTTGGGGCAAGGGGGAATTTGACCATGATCCCTGAGGCGGTGCTGTTGTTTGCCTTGCCATCAGGCATATTGGCTTTTATCTTTATATTGAAAAATCCAATTAAGATTCTGTCAGATAAACATTATTTTTTGTGTGCTGCCTTTGTTGTATTGGGGGTTGTTCTATTGCAAATATCAGCCTCTGGTCGAGCATTATATTTGCTGCCTTTTCTTGCACCCATGGCGATCCTGGCTACAGGAATTTTCATTAAAATACCGCAAATAATCTATAAATATTTAACCCTATTATCTTCCCTGTTTTGGTCTGTCCTGATTATATTTTTATGGGCCTGTTATTTTTTATCTCTTTCCACTGATTACAAACATTGGTTAATGCCATTTAGCCGATGGTTGCCAATGAGTTATCAAATGCATTTTTCGGGATTTATCGTTGCTGCCGCTGCCTTGATCACTGCGGTATGGGTAGCTAAAAGTTGGCTTCTTGCTAAATCACCAGACTTGCGCGCTGCCCAAAATTGGGTTTTAGGTATTGCTACAGTTTGGGGATTAGTATTTACATTATTTGTTGGCTGGATTGATTATACCAAGGGGTATAAAGAGGCGTTTCTTGATTTAAAACAGAAGTTGACCGGAGTGTATAAAGATAATGACTGTATGGCGTCGTATTATATTGGGGAATCGGAAGCGCCAATGCTTTATTACTTTGCCCGTGTTTTGCATCAACAACAGCGTAAATTTGAAACTCCTGAAAAATGTGATTGGTTGATTGTATTATCCGAAGAAATAGAACCCGCCCCCAAAGGGATGGCGTTATTTTGGCATGGACATAGGCCAAATCGAGATAGCGAGAACTTAGTTGTTTATAAGAAAGTGGGGTTGGGTGATATAAAGAACAATGAGTAATTTATGTTTGATTAGTGGCCGTTTAAGCGGCCATTTCAAGTTATTGGCAAACTTGTTCATATACTTCCACAATCGCTCTATCGGATTGAGGTTTGGGCTGTAAGGCGGTAGGTAATGCAATTCAATATTAAGGACATACGCAATATCTTTCACCAATTCTGTTCGGTGGTCACCCGCACCGTCCAGAATAATATGGATTTTTCTATAATAGAAAAACGGGAGAGGTGCTAAAAATAGGGTTAGGGCAAGAGATGCTCTATTTTTACGAAGGAAAATTCAAACCTCAATGGAAAGATTTTAACTCCTTCATTGAATGGTATTTTGAGCTAACTGATTAGTCATACCCATAATAAAAGGCAGACAGATTATCATGATCTTTCTGCCTTCATTAAATCAAAAATATTATACTATTAATCAATGGGATAATACGAAGGCTGACTAAAAGAAGATCCCAGCCACAGCGCTGGGATTTTTTCTTTAACCATAAGCCATATTCATTATTTTTCGGAGGAGGATAGTTTATACATCAACATCAACCAATCCCCAAAACCACCGCCTCAGCAGCCTCGCCACTCACCAGCTTCGCCGTCGCACCATCATAATAAATTTTTCCATCCACAATCAGCAAAGAGCGTGGCGCGATTTTGGCTGCATCCTCAAGATTATGGGACACCATGAGTAAAGTCATTTGCTGTTCGGTGCATATTTGATCCAATAATTCCAGCATCTCATTGCGTAAAGCCGGATCAAGTGCCGAAAAGGGTTCATCCAGCAATAAAATCGGTTGATGGCGGACTAAACAACGTGCTAACGCTGCCCGCTGGCGTTGTCCACCAGAAAGTTGCGCGGGCAGGCGTGATAAACACTCTTCCAGTGACACTTGAGAGGCAATTTGTTGCAGCATTTGCTTTTGTTCAGCATTTAACCGTAAGCCAGGGTGTAATCCTAAACCAATATTTTGCGCGATAGTTAAATGGGAAAACAGGTTATTTTCCTGAAACAACATCGAAACCGGCCGCTTGGAAGGTGAAGTATGCGTATGATTTTCGTCATCCAACCAGATATCACCTTGTGCTGGAAACTGGAAACCCGCGATTAAACTTAACAGTGTGCTTTTACCTGCCCCACTAGGGCCGAGGATTGCAATGCGTTCTCCGGCTTTGACGCTCACATTAAAATGCATGGCAAGGTGTTCATAAGCATAAATGACATTTTCAAGTTTAATCATGGCGTCGGCTCGGTAAGCGTTCAATCACAGTGAATAAAACAAAACACAACAGGAGCAACAGAAATGCGGTCACGGCACCATCCTGACTGCGATATGCCCCAATTTGTTGGGAAAGGTAATAAGGCAAAGTACGGAAATCTTCATTGCCAAATAAGGCGATCACACCAAAATCGCCAATGGATAATACACAGGCGAAAGCCAACGCCTGTGCCAATGGAATTTTTAATGCCTTAAGCTCGATCCAATACAGGCGGTGCATTCCCTGAATATTGAGGGAGTGGCATAGGGGATTATAACGCTCTGCCAGATCGCGCATTGGGTTTTCCAATACTTTTAGCGCGTAGGGGATCGCCATCAATGCGTTGGTCAGGATAACCAGCCCGTAAGGTGATTGAGGTATACCAATGGTTGTGTTCAGCAAGAGAAAAAAGCCTGTGGCAAGAACGATCCCTGGCATAGCAAGGATCAACAATCCGCTGGTTTCCATTGCTTGCCCCCATCGCGGGGAATGGCGTAAGCGTAATTCTCGGCTGCTCCATAGCAGCATCATGGTGAGAATAACACACAGTAATCCTGCGCCCAGAGCAATGATGATGGAGGTTGTAAGGGCTTGCCATAAAGCTGTTTGGCTTAAAACATTAAAAATATCACGGTTCAGGCCATCAACGATGACCGCCAATAAAGGGGGAATTAATAGCAGTAACGCGATGCCAATCAGTAAACCATCAGATAATTTTTGCAGCCATGAATCCTGTGGATTACGCCATTGTTGTTGGTGCCCATAACCAACGGAAAGTGCGCCTTTAAGTTTTTGGCTAAGGAGCACCAAACCGAGACAACAAAAAAGTTGTATCAAGGCAAGCAGGGCGGCATGACCAAGATCGTAGTCGTAGCTGAGAGCCTGATAAATAGCAAGTTCAATGGTCGTTGCGGCTGGGCCACCACCGAGGGCAAGAACCGTCGCGAAACTGGCAAAGCACAGCATAAAAATCAGTGCGCCCGTCGGTAAAATTTGGCGGCGCAGATAAGACCACTCAATAAAACGGAAATGTTGCCATTCGCTCATACCGAGCTGAGCGGCAAGTTGGCGCTGCTCAATGGCAATACTCTCCAGAGATTGCAGCAATAACCGTGTAGCCATTGGCATATTAAAGAAAATATGCGCCAGTAAAATCCCTTGTAGACCATAAGGTGTAAAACGATATTCAACGCCTATCCATTGGGAAATATTAGCCAACCAGCCAGTCTGACCATAAACAGTGAGAATGCCAAATAGAGCAACCAAAACAGGAAGAATTAATGTCATGGCACATAAGCGCAGAAATAGTGTCTTGCCGGGAAAATGGCGACGGTAAAGTGCTCGCGCCAGAAAAATAGCGGGTATTACCGATAAGACGGCAGATAGAAATGCCTGCCAGAAGGTGAATCGAATGACATGCCAGAGATAACTGTCATGCAAGAATTCCTGCCAATGGCTTTCAGGCGCATTGCACCACAGCGTCCCGAATGCTGACAGGGCAACCATAATTAACAGGCCGGAGGCAATAACCCCCGGCAATAACCAACCCGCGATTAACGGCTGACAGCGCTTTGCCATGTACGGATCCATTTTGTACGGTGTTTTGCCACATCATCTGCGTTGAATTGCAGCGATTTCTCAGGAACAGGAAGTTGTTTGAAAACATCAGGCAACGGGATATCAATAACGGGATACATCCATTGAGTTGTTGGAATGACTTGCTGAAATGCCGGAGAGAGCATGAAATTCATAAACTTTTGCGCCAGTTCTGGCTGTTTACTTGAGGCCACTTGAGCGGCCACTTCAATCTGCAAATAATGTCCTTCCTTGAAGATAGCGGCGGCGTAGTTATCTTTTTTCTCTGACATAATGTGATAGCCAGGTGATGTGGTATAGCTCAGCACCATATCACCTTCACCTTTCAGAAACAGGCCATAGGCTTCACTCCAGCCTTTAGTGACGGTGAGTGTCTTTTTGGAAACTTTTTGCCACTCCTGAACGGCTTTGTCGCCATAGAGTTCCTGTATCCAGAGCAGTAGTCCTAAGCCTGGCGTGCTGGTGCGTGGGTCTTGGTAAATAATCTTCCAATTCTGGTGGCTATTGATTAATTCATCCATACTTTTGGGTGGATGAGGCAGGGTATTTTTGTTGTAAATAAAGGCAAAATAACCGTAATCGTAAGGAATAAACGTCGTGTTGTGCCATGTGATGGGTAATTTCAATTTTGAGGTATCGACGTGACTCGGTGTGAATAACCCTGTTTGCTGAGCGGCTTGAATCAGGTTGTTATCTAACCCCAGTATAATATCTGCGGGTGTTTTTTTGCCTTCCATCCTCAAACGGTTCAGCAAAGATACACCATCTTCCAACGCAACAAGTTTCAGTTCACAGCCACATTCTGCTTCAAAGGCTTTTTTGATGGCAGGCCCTGGTCCCCATTCAGAGGCAAATGAATCATAAGTATAAACTGTCAGGGTAGGTTTCGTCTGAGCTGTCTGAGCAAAGACACTGGTAGAAAGAGACAGCAGGCTGATAGCCATAAAGCTGGAAAATAATTTCGTAAACACTTTGCTCTCCTATAGTTGCATATATCAATAGTTAAAAAATATTGATGATTATATACATTAATGACTAATGTTTGTTATTAGCAGATAGCAAAGGATCTGAGAAGATGCTAAATGAAAATGACATCTGTTATATCAATGATTAGCGTCTCAAATCCCTACGACGGTACTAACCGGTTCAGGTTCGACGGGTTTGTTCTCAGCAATACTGTTTTGCGACAGCCGCACCCCGTTGAGATGGCGGTATTGTAGAGATTTCGGCTACGTCTGCAAAGTCTAATCATAGAGGTTTAGGTTTACCGCTTGAGATGAGTGTGAAACAATTAGCTATCTTTTTAAATTTGTTATACCGAGAGGTAGTCTGGTGATCGATGATGATGGCTACCGCCCGAATGTAGGAATTGTAATTTGTAATCGCCAAGGGCAGGTTCTGTGGGCCCGCCGTTATGGGCAGCATTCCTGGCAGTTTCCTCAGGGGGGGATCAATCCAGGGGAATCACCAGAGCAAGCGATGTATCGCGAGTTGTTCGAAGAAGTTGGTTTAAATCGCAAAGATGTACGGGTGCTTGCCTCAACCCGGAGTTGGTTGCGTTACAAATTACCCAAGCGTTTGGTGCGTTGGGATACAAAGCCTGTTTGTATCGGGCAAAAGCAACGTTGGTTTTTATTGCAGTTATTGTGTAATGAAGCGGATATTAATGTGCAGCGCAGTAAGACACCAGAGTTTGATGGTTGGCGCTGGGTGAGTTATTGGTATCCTGTCCGGCAGGTCGTTTCTTTTAAACGAGATGTATATCGCCGTGTGATGAAAGAATTCTCTTCTATTGTGATGTCAACACAGGAGCCGGTTTCATTATTCCATTCACCTTATTTACATCGTCGTAGAAAAAATTAGGTAATTGCTATGCTCATGCGCTTGCGGGAAATTGTCGAAAAGGTTGCGATGGCAGCTAATTTGTCTGAAGCGCTTGAGTTATTAGTCAATGAAACGTGTCTGGCAATGAACACGGATGTCTGTTCTATTTATTTGGCGGATCATCAACGGCAATGTTATTACCTGATGGCAACCAAGGGGTTAAGAAAACCCAAGGGGCAAGCAATTCGCCTCTCCTTTGATGAAGGCGTTGTGGGGCAAGTTGGGTGTTTGTCCGAATTAATTAATCTTGCTGATGTCCGTGACCATCCCAGTTTTAAATATATTCCCCAAGTAAGAGAAGAAAGTCTGCGGGCTTTTTTAGGTGTACCGATTATTTATCGTCGCCAATTGCAGGGAATACTAGTTGTTCAGCAATATGAGCGACGGTTATTTAATGAAAGTGAAGAATCTTTCATGGTGACATTGGCGATGCAGCTTGCTGCTGTTCTCGCTCAGGCGCAAACAAAAGGGTTGTTTGACCAGTATCGTCAGACCCGTATTAAGGCGCTTGCTATTTCTAATGGCATTGTTATGGCACAGGGATGGCAAGATCGCTCCCAACCTTTGTTGGAACAAGTTACTGAAGCATTGACGCTGGATTATCAGGCTGAGCGTTCCAGGCTGACTTTGGCTCTTGAAGAAGCAACCGCTGAATGCCGTCGTATCAGCAAGCGCTTTACTGCCAGTTCACAGAAAGAAAGCGCCGCTATTTTTGATCTCTATTCCCATCTATTAAATGATCCTCAACTCAAGCGGGATCTGTTTTGTGCCGTTGATAACGGTTTTGTGGCGGAATGGGCGATTAAAACTGTGATTGAAAAATATGCTGAACAGTTTGCCAGTTTGCAAGATCTTTATATGCGCGAGAGGGCATCGGATCTGCGGGCGCTCGGTCAACGGGTGTTGTTTCATCTGAATGGTTCCTCCACGGGGATCAGGCAGTGGCCGGAACGCTTTATTCTGGTTGCTGATGAACTCAGCGCCAACTTGTTGGCTGAGTTGCCACAAGAACAATTGGTTGGTGTGATTGTACGAGATGGTGCGACTCACTCCCATTCTGCAATATTGGTTCGTGCGATGGGTATTCCCGCTATCATGGGGGCGGATATCCAGCCTGAGTTATTACACAATCGGACACTAATTCTTGATGGTTATCGTGGAGAGATTTTTATTGAACCAGAGACTCTGGTTGCCCAGGAATACCAACAAATCATTGAAGAAGAACAGGTTCTCAGCAAGCTGGCTGAATATGAACAGCAGAAACAAGCACGGCTAAAAAGTGGAGAACGGGTTCTGGTACAGCTCAACGCAGGCTTGAGTTTGAAACATGAACGGCAGATAGAAGATAATATTGACGGTATTGGACTGTACCGCACAGAAATCCCTTTTATGCTGCATAGCGGTTTCCCATCAGAAGATGAGCAGAAAAATCGTTACCAAGAGATACTGGCGCTTTTCCCTGATAAGCCAGTGGTATTGAGGACTCTGGATATTGGCGCTGATAAACAACTTCCCTATATGCCCATCAATGAAGAAAACCCTTGTCTGGGATGGCGGGGAATTCGCATCACGCTGGATCAACCGGAAATATTCCTGATTCAGCTGCGGGCGATGCTAAAAGCCAATGCACAAACGGGCAATTTAAAAATACTCTTGCCGATGGTAACCAGTATTGAAGAGATTGATGAAGCCCGAAAACTGCTGGAGAGAGCGAAAGTTGAAGTAGAGCAGACGTTAGCCGAGACAATCACAATGCCCCAGATTGGTATGATGCTTGAAGTACCTTCTACCCTTTTTTTGCTGCCCCAATTAAAGCAACGGATTGATTTTGTTTCTATTGGTACGAATGATTTAACCCAATACTTGCTTGCGGTGGATCGTAATAATACACACGTAGCTTCGCTATATGATAATTTACATCCTGCGGTAATTAAGGCTTTGAAATTCGCCTTTGATGAATGTCAGCGCCTTGATCTCCCGATTAGCATATGCGGAGAAATGGCTGGTTTACCAATGGGGACACTCATATTGCTTGGCTTAGGTTACCGTAGCCTGAGCATGAGTGGTCACAGTATTCCGCGTATTAAGTATTTATTGCGCCACTTGGATGCCAAAGAACTTGAGCATCTTATTGAATTGGTATTAAAAGCTGAAACCAGCCATGAAGTAAAAGTATTGTCAGCCGAATTTATGGAATCACAGGGTTTGGGAGGCCTGATTCGAGGGGGTATTTAGATGATTCTTAAACGAATTTGTAGTCCGCAATGTATTGCCAGTAGAACACGAAAGATCATTGACGAAAATGAACGATTGGAACTCACCGATACCTAACGACAAGTTAATGGCAGCAGCATTGCCTTACCAAAGAGGCTATCGTGATATTACCGATCTGGCACGAAGAGCCTATCAGTATGTATCATGATCGTGTTTACCTTCCTTCAATGTGGATTGAATAACTTTTTAATAAGTAATATTCACGAATATAATAAATATTGAAATAATTAAGAAGACAATTAAGTTCAAATAGAGATTGATTAGGCTGACCTAATTCCAACTTTAGTTCATTTAACTGAAATTAAAAATATAAAGAAGAATGTTCTAGTATAATAAATAAAGATTTATGAGTGATATTTTTTCTTAAAGTTAATAATGAGATTTATTGAATATTAAAATAATCAAATGATAGAATAACTGTATGTAATACTTTGTACTCAATGCGCCAATTATAATTATCACTTATTCTCATAGGAGTCTAAAAAGGAGTTTTAAACGGTTTGGGTTTATCATCAATATTCAGGAGAATTATATCATAATGATAGATTAGTTGATCGTGGTTATAGTGGTAAAGGAAAACATAAAAACAACCCAGCATCAGAATCAGTACGCGGAAAGGGCCCTATCCCTAGAGGAGGATATACGAATAGTAAGGGACCGATGACTATAATTTTAGAACCATGTGATTGCAATAATATGTATGGAAGAGATCTTTTTATAATTCAAGGTGATAGTAGAGAGCACCCAGGAGAAGCGTCAGAAGGCTGTATCGTTGTAGGACCAGATGCAAGAAGAGAAATAATCAGCTCTGTAGATAGAGATTTAGTGGTGGAATAAGTATGAAAAAACTGATTTTACTTGCAATGCTATTTGTTCCTGGTATTGCATTATCTTCAACGAAAGATGCAACAAAAGAAGCTTTAGATTATTGTGCTACAACTGAATCTTGGGCTGCTCAAAAAGTGATAGATGCAGCAGTCGAGAGAAATAAACAGCTTGATCGAATGAAAGCGACTTCTTCTCTAATTGAAAGACATAAATTGGTAAAAGGAAAGAAACCAATCACATTCGAAGACTGGGGGCAGTTGTACACTCAAACAATAGAAGTTTCTATTCCGTATATCGATAATCACAAAAAACCTGTTATTTTCATCGCATCATCAATCATATCAGCAGAAGAGTGTTCATTAACAGAAGTGGCTTACTTTAATATAACTCCTGAAATGTATTAGTTTTATTTTTTATTTAACAATCATTATTACTGAAAATATAATTCATGGCGGGAAAATATTTCATTGGTCATTGTTGAAGAAACCCGATCTAATGTAACCCAAAATACAACTTAATTGATGTTATTTTTCCTCCCTATCTGTTTTGCCTGTTAGTACGGTATCTGATGATACAGCCATGCTGGCGTTTTTTGTGCGAATGTATCTTGCTGTCATAAAACCCTCTTTGCAGTGACCGCTATCAGCACAGATACTGTACGAAAGATCTTAGCGCTTGCCACTTGCGGTTTAGTGGTGGGAGCAAGTCACTTGCCTGTGTTATCATCTGCGATTATTTGTCTTAAGCCATTCAAGTCATATAATTTATTTGCACAAGATCATTCATTCACACAACATATTTTTAGTGGGGAACGATGAGCACTAGCTATCTGGCATTTCCTAATATTGACCCAGTCATATTTTCAATCGGGCCTGTATCCCTCCATTGGTACGGTTTTATGTATCTGGTTGGCTTTGTTTTTGCCATGTGGCTGGCAAATCGCCATGCGGCAAAGCCAAACAGTGGCTGGAACAAAACCGAAGTTGAGAACCTACTGTATGCAGGATTTGTCGGGGTTTTCGTCGGTGGGCGCCTCGGTTATGTCCTGTTCTATAATCTTCCAATGTTCCTTGATAACCCGCTTTATCTGTTTAAAGTTTGGGATGGAGGAATGTCTTTCCATGGTGGACTGGTAGGGGTTATCTGCGCCATGTGGTGGTTTGCGCGCCGCACCAAGCGCCACTTCTTGCAAGTCTCGGATTTTGTTGCTCCATTGGTTCCCTTTGGTTTGGGAATGGGGCGTATTGGTAACTTTATCAATGGAGAATTGTGGGGGCGTGTTACGCTTGATACGCCGTGGGCGATGTTATTCCCAGGCTCCCGTAGTGAAGATATTGCAATAGCCACCGCTAATCCTTCGTTATGGCCTATTTTGGAAAAATATGGTGTCCTACCCCGCCATCCATCACAGCTATATGAGATGGTGCTTGAAGGCATCGTATTATTTATCATCCTCAATTTATTTATCCGTAAATCGCGCCCGATGGGGAGTGTTTCAGGTTTATTCCTGATTGGTTACGGTGCATTTCGCATAATAGTCGAATTTTTCCGCCAGCCTGACGCACAGCTTGGGTTGTTTGAAGGGATAAGTATGGGGCAAATCCTTTCTGTCCCAATGATTTTTGCGGGAATATTTTTGATGATATGGGCGCATAAATGCCCTGGCAATAAAACACGCAATAACAAGGTACAAGAGGCAAAATGAAACAGTATCTGAATTTAATGAAAAAAGTGCTGGAAGAAGGCACGGCAAAAGATGACCGCACGGGAACGGGAACACTTTCTATCTTTGGTCATCAGATGCGTTTCAATTTGCAGGAAGGTTTCCCGTTGGTAACAACCAAGCGTTGCCATATTCGTTCCATTATCCATGAATTGTTGTGGTTCTTGAATGGCGACACCAATATCAAATACCTGCATGATAATGGCGTGTCTATTTGGGATGAATGGGCTGACGAAAATGGCGATTTAGGGCCTGTTTATGGTAAACAATGGCGTGCCTGGGACTCTGCGGATGGTCGTCAAATCGATCAATTAACCCAGGTTATTGAGCAGTTGAAAAGTGATCCTGATTCACGTCGGATCATCGTTTCTGCCTGGAACGTTGGGGAATTGGATAAAATGGCATTGGCGCCATGCCATGCTTTTTTCCAATTCTATGTGGCAGACGGTAAACTTTCCTGCCAGCTTTATCAGCGCTCTTGTGACGTGTTCTTAGGGTTGCCATTCAATATCGCCAGCTATGCCCTGTTGGTGCACATGATGGCCCAACAGTGCGATCTTGAAGTCGGTGATTTTGTTTGGACTGGTGGCGATACTCACCTTTACAATAACCATTTTGAACAGACCAAACTGCAATTAAGCCGTGAGCCACGCGCGTTACCTAAGTTAGTCATTAAGCGTAAGCCAGACTCATTGTTTGATTATCGATTCGAAGACTTTGAAATTGTGGATTACGATCCGCATCCTGGTATTAAAGCACCCGTTGCAATTTAATCCTCTTTTTCCATCCTCAAATTTGAGGATGGAAAACTCATATTTTCCCCTATCAATTGTTCATCTTATTCATTTTATGAGCTACCACGCAATTAAAATGCAACAAAATAAAATATCTATTTTCTTTTCAAAGCTCTTCGCATAATTAAATAGTGGCACTGTTCATTGAGTTTCTAATAGTAGATATTCCCCTTGAGAAAAATTGAGCTGAATATAGACGTCAGAAAATAATGGAATATAAATATATTAACAATCACAACGGGTTTACTTTATTAGAATTAATGATAGCAATGCTCATCATTTCGATTAGCTTGTCCTGGGGGTTGTATCATTGGGGGAAATATCAAAGCCGCCTGCGTTTACAATCAGCGGTGCATAATGTGTTGTCTTTTATGGAAAGGCAGCAGTCTTTAGCAAATTATTTAAATCAGGATCGTACCTTATGGTTAGTGATAGGACAGCCTTGGTGTTTAATCTCGTCTGTCACCAAAATCGTTGCTTGTGATGAAGGTGATGGGGAACGCGTTGATTCTCCTCATGAAGATGTATTTTTGTCATTTTCCACGACTGATCGCATTGATTTTTACGGGATCAGAAATACAGCAATACCAGCCAGTTTCACGCTGGCAAACTCGGCAGGTGAAATTAGTGTCATCGTTTCTGGACGTGGGCGAATCAGGACATGCAGTAATACAATTAGCCCGTTTCCCAATTGTGAGGGAATAAAAATCCCATGACTCTGACTATTTTTTGTTGCAAGCAAAAACAGGCAGGATTCTCTTTATTGGAAATAATGGTAGCTCTGCTAATCAGTAGCGTAATTTTTGTTGCCATGGCAAAAACGTATCCGGTTTTATCAGGCCAAATTCTCGATCTTTATCGTAAATATAGATTGCATTATTTGGTTAACAGAACGGCCTATTTGATGGAGAAAGATATTCGGCGGGCAGGTTATTGTCGGGATAGAGAACAGTGCGAAGGTGATCCATTGATAATTAACAATAAAAATAGAGAAATTACCAACTCCTGTTTTATTGTTGCATTTGATCTCAATTTAAATAATCAATGGGAAAAACCGGGACACATTGAATCTGAATTTTTTGGTTATCGTTTGAATAACCGGGCTCTTGAGTGGGGGAGAGGGGTAGGAGATTGTCAGGAAAGTGGTTGGGAAAGGCTATTTGATCCAAAAGAGATTGTCATTGATGTCTTTCATCTTGAGAAATCACAAGCAAAAGATGGGGTGATTTTTGTCACTTTGTCCATTGATGCCCATTGGTTGAAATCCCCAGTAATTGTGTACCGCCATCAAGCCACAATTCGGCTGCGTAATATCCGAAAATAAAGATATCGGGAAAAGAAAATATATGGCAGATAAACAACAGGGAAATATTCTGCTGATATCGATAATGATGCTATTGGCGCTGAGTTTGATGATGTTGAAAGCGCTTCATTACCAACAGGAAAGTGCGATGCTTATGATGATGGATGAACAAAATTATTTGCAGGCTTTTTGGCGGGCTGAATCATCATTGATATGGGGAAAGGCGCAGTCATGGCAGATCAATCAGCAAGAAACAGGAGCTTGGTCTTGTTTGCAATATACTGAATTTAATTTAAAAAGTTGCCTCAAGCACTATTCAGACAACCTTTTTTTATTAAAAGGTGTTGCTCAATTTGCATCAGGAGAAAAGCTTGAACTTTATCAATGGATGAAACAGATGAAACCTTTAAATCAAGATACACTTATTCCTGTTGAACTGATTCCTATTGAAAGCGGTTGGTTGGATTTTTGCCCTGTTGCTCAAGCTGAGTTTTGTTTATGAAAACCGGACGACAAGAGGGGATGAGTGTACCGGAAGTCATGATTGCATTTGCCGTATTTGCGATCTCTTTATTGGGTTTAATGCGTTACCATCAAGCACTGTCAGCTAATTTTCAACAATATTGGGGGCAGCTTAAGGCAGTACGATATGTCCATAATCAGTTGGAACAGTATGAACGTTTGTCAGGCCAGATTGATTTGCAGAAAACAGAAGAAGAGGCAGCTATACAGCGGGGTTGGAAAATGGAGGTTCAGCGAGAATTTCGTTCTTGGGGGTGCTATCAGGTAACGATTAAGCTGACAGTACATTACAATAAACCAAGTAAATTGGAACGCTGGTTTTGTGCAAGTGGGAGCATTGATGTTTAGAGTTTATCATTCAAATCAGCTCGATATTCTCAAGGAGTTGATGGCGATATTGATCGGAGAAGATCCCCTTTCTGACCCATTTGGCAAAGAAGTGATTTTGGTTCAAAGTCCAGGGATGTCACAGTGGTTGCAAATTCAGTTGGCAGAAAAACTGGGTATTGCTGCGAATATGGAGTTCCCACTGCCGGCAACCTTTATCTGGCAGATGTTTACCAAAGTGTTGCTTGATGTTCCCAAAGACAGTGCTTTCAGTAAGGATGCCATGAAGTGGAAATTAATGACCTTACTGCCAGATTTGTTGATGGAGCCGGAATTTTCAGCGCTCAAGCATTATCTTGATCAAGATATTGATAAACGCAAAATTCACCAGCTAGCTGGCCGAATTGCCGATTTGTTTGACCAATATCTGGTTTATCGTCCCCAATGGTTAGAAAGTTGGGAAAATGGTCAATTAGTTGATAGTTTGGGCAGCAACAGCAACCAGTTATGGCAAAAAAGGCTATGGTTTGAACTGACAGCCTATACCCGTCAGTTACAACAACCTTTGTGGCACCGCGCCAATTTATACCAACGATTTATCTCGACGTTGGAAGAAGGGAATTTTCCATTGGAGGATCTTCCGCCACGTATTTTCATCTGCGGCATATCTGTATTGCCTCCCGCTTACCTGCAAGTGTTAAAGGCATTGGGTAAACATATTGATATTCATCTTATGTTCACTAACCCATGCCAATATTATTGGGGCGATATCCAGAGTTACGCTTTTCTTGCCAAGTTAACTAGCCGTAAGCCAAAACATTATAAAAGCAAACAATTGCTGGAAAGATTCAAAAACCCCGAAGAGGCGCCATCGCTCTTTAATGCCGAAGGAGAGCAGGTTCTGAATAACCCATTGCTGGCATCTTGGGGAAAATTGGGAAGAGATCACCTCTACCTACTGTCACAATTGGAGCCAGATTCCGATATTCATGCTTTTGTTGAATTAGAACCTGATTCTATCTTGCACCAAATCCAGCGAGATATTCTTAATCTTGAAGATCATGCCCAGATTGGTTCTACCGAAAATTCCTTTAAAAACAGTCTGAAAAAGCGCTCATTTAATGGTGCTGAGCGCTCACTGACTTTTCATTCATGCCATAGCCCGCAGAGGGAAGTCGAAGTATTGCAGGATCAAATTCTGCATTTATTGGATGAGGATCCTTCACTGACACCGAGGGACATCATTGTGATGATGGCAGATATTGATAGCTATGCCCCCTATATTCAGGCTGTTTTTGGTAATGCACCCGATGATCGTTATATCCCCTTTGCTATCTCTGACCGTAAAGTTAGTCAGGCACATCCTGTCTTGCAGGCATTTATTACCTTGCTGGATTTGCCGCAGAGTCGGTTTACGGCAGAACAGGTGTTGGCATTATTGGAAGTCCCTGCTTTAGCTAACAAATTCGCGATTCAGGAAGAAGGGTTGCGTTTATTGCGGCGTTGGGTAAAAGAATCGGGAATTTGCTGGGGGTTGGATGATGACAATATTGAAGCATTATCGTTGCCTGCCACAGGGCAGAATACCTGGCGCTTTGGTCTGACGCGTATGCTATTGGGTTATGCGATGGATAGTCATGCCGGACCGTGGAATGATGTTTTGCCTTATGATGAATCCAGTGGTCTTGCTGCTGAACTGGCAGGGCAATTGGCTGAGTTTTTAATGGCACTGAATCGCTGGCGTAACATTTTGGGTGAAGAACAGCGATTGACGGATTGGTTGGCTGTATGTCCGCAATTGCTGGAAACTTTTTTTGCAGCGGATGACGATGTTGAACTGGTTCTGGCGCTTATTACGCAGCAATGGCAAAAAGTAGTTGATAATGGACTGAATGCACATTATGACGAAAGCATCCCTTTAGTGCTGCTGCGCGATGAGCTGGCGTTTCGTTTTGATGATGAGAAGATCAGCCAGCGTTTCCTTGCAGGGACACTCAATTTTTGCACCCTGATGCCTATGCGTTCCATTCCTTTTAAGGTTGTTTGCCTGTTGGGAATGAATGATGGGGTTTATCCACGTACTATCCCGCCACTTGGGTTTGATCTGATGGCAGAAAAAAACCAGCGAGGGGATAGGAAACGGCGCGACGATGACCGTTATCTCTTTCTGGAAGCGTTGGTTTCGGCTGAGCAATTTCTTTATATTAGCTATATTGGCAAATCGATTCGCGATGATACTGAGTGCAATCCATCCGTATTGGTCAACGAGTTACTGGATTATATTTGCCAGAGTTTTTGCTTATCCGGCGATGAAATGTTGAATGTTGATGACAGCGCCAAAAATGTCAGAAAACATTTGCTGTCACAGCATACCCGTGTGCCTTTTGCGCCGGAAAATTTCTTACCTGACCATCACTTACAAAGTTATGCTACAGAATGGTTGCCAGCCGCGACACAACAGGGTGTTTCAACAACTGACTTTTGCCAGCCGATTGCTTTCGATCGCAGTGAAATAAAAGAAGTTGCATTAGATGAATTGATCCGCTTTTATCGACACCCTGTCCGGGCGTTTTTTCAGCAAAGGCTGAAGGTGCATTTTATCATTGAAGAGATGGAGTTACCTGAAGAAGAACCTTTTGTGCTGGATAACCTGCAACGTTACCAATTTAACCAACTACTGTTAAGCATCCTGATTGAACAGGGAGCACCTGAATCTCTGTTTCACCATCTCCGTGCGTCGGGAGGGTTGCCATATGGTTCCTTTGGCGAAGTTTATTGGATGGAGCAACTGGAATCCATGCAGCCTTTGGCCTCCAGGGTGCGTGAAGAGAGAACGGCCTCTTCTTCTATTGACCTATATGAGCCATTAGACACGGTGATATTGGCTGGCAGAATTAATCAGGTACAGCCTGATGGAATTTTACGTTGGCGACCAGCGAACTTAACGGCCAATGATGGTATCCAATTATGGATTGAACACCTTGCCTATTGTCTTTCAGGTGGAACCAGTGAAAGCCGCATGTATGGAACAGGTAAAAAGGGAAAAAAAGAGAAGGAAGATAAAAAGGTGTCAGAATATCGCTTCTTACCGCTAAAACAGGATGATGCGAAACAATATTTGAACCAGATGATAGAGGGCTATTTTCAAGGAATGTCTGAACCTCTCCCTTTGTTTTGCCGAAGCGGCTGGGCATGGCTAGTTGACTGTTTTGATAAGGAAAGTCGTGAAATCGATTTTCGTGAAGAGGTTCAACAAGGTGCTGAAAATAAATTAATGGAACACTGGCTGGGAACACATGACAGAAAAGGGGAAAGCGCTGATCACTACGTACAACGGGCTTTCCGGCAAGCTGATCAATCACTTTTGGAGCGAATGAAGCGTGAAACTCAGCGCTATTTATTGCCGATGGCACGCTATTCCAATGGATCATTATTTAAATAATTAGGGAGAATATTAGGTTATGCCTAAATGTCTTATCCGCATCATGACGGTGCTCTTTTTGCTATTTTTTGGGGTTACTGCATATGCACAATCGCCCTGGCAGCCATTGCCAGATACGATCCACAAAAGTGATCGCGATCCTCGTCAATATAAAGCCATTAAATTGCAAAATGGCATGACAGTTCTGCTGGTTTCTGATGAAAAAGCGATTAAATCATTGGCTGCCGCATCTCTTCCGGTTGGTCATATGGAAAATCCAGATAATCAGCTTGGTCTGGCCCACTATCTTGAGCACATGGTATTGATGGGTTCCAAGCGTTACCCGCAACCAGGAGGGTTTGCTGAATTCTTGCAAAAACATGGGGGAAGCCGTAACGCCAGTACCACTGCCAATCGTACTGCATTCTATCTGGAAGTTGAAAATGACTCCTTAACAGAAGCGGTTGATCGTCTTGCGGATGCACTTGCTGAGCCTCTACTGGAACCAGTCAATGCTGATCGTGAACGCCATGCTGTTGATAATGAAATGACTATCGCTCGTGCGGGTGAAGGGCATCGCTTATGGCAAATCCGTTCTGAGACTATCAATCCGACTCACCCTAATGCCCGCTTTGCTGGCGGAAATTTAGAAACACTTAAAGATAAACCTGACAGCAAATTACAGACGGCCCTGGTTGATTTTTACCAACGCTATTACTCCGCTAATCTGATGAAAGGGGTTATGTATGGCAATCAATCCATCGACAAATTGGCTCAGATTGCGACAGAAACCTTTGGCCGTATTCCGAACCGACATGCTTCGGTGCCTGCTATTACAGTTCCGGCTATCACAGATAAAGAAAAAGGCACCATTATCCATTATGTGCCCGCACAACCTTACAAAGCGTTACGACTAGAATTTAGCATTGCTGATAACAGTGCAGATTTTCTCAGCAAAACAGATGGATATGTCGGGTATTTGATTGGTAATCGCAGCCAAAATACCTTGTCTGACTGGTTGCAAAAGCAGGGATTAATCGAAAGTATTGGTGCTAGTGCAAACCCCAAAACTGATGGTAATTCAGGGACGTTTGATATTTATGTTTCGCTAACGGATAAGGGCCTTGAACATCGTGATCAAGTTATCGCAGCCATCTTTTCTTACATTAACCTGCTAAAACAACAGGGGATTAATAAGAGTTATTTCGATGAAATGGCTAAGGTTCTGAATTTGTCTTTCCAGTATGCATCAATCGTACGGAATATGAATTACATTGAAGGGCTGTCTGATGCCATGTTGGTATTGCCTATATCCCATGTGTTGGATGCGGGTTATGTTGCAGATGAGTTTAATCCAAAAGCGATAGCTAGCCGTCTGGAAGAATTAACGCCTGAAAATGCGCGTATCTGGTTTATCAGCCCAACAGAGCCACATAATAAAGAAGCTTACTTTGTGCAGGCTCAGTATCAAGTCAATAAAATTACGTCAAAACAGTTAGCGGAATGGAAAAAACTCGAACAGGGAGACTTATTCTCTTTGCCTGAGTTGAATCCCTATATTCCTGATAATTTATCCCTGGTTAAAACATCTGGCAGCCAAGAACACCCTAAAATGATTTTGGAACAGCCCAATGTTCGCTTGCTGTATATGCCGAGCCAATATTTTGCGGATGAACCTAAAGGCAGTATTACACTGGAGATGCGTAACCCCAATGGATTGAAAAACATCAAAGATCAGGTTTCAGATACCTTATTGAGCTATTTGTCTGCACTTACACTTGATCAACTAGGCTATCAGGCATCGGTTGGGGGAATGGGGGTTTATACAAGCTATGTTGATGGTTTGAAGATCGGCGTTAATGGTTATACGCAACACTTACCAGAGTTGTTATCTTCAGCGATTGATCAATATATTTCGTTTATACCGACTCAAGAAGAACTGGCTCAAGCGAAATCATGGTATAGGGAAAAAATGGAAGTCGCCAATAATGGCAAGGCTTTTCAAATGGCTATGCAACCCATTTCCCGCCTCTCTGGTGTCCCTTACTTTGAACAGGCAGAAAAATTGAAAGTGTTGGATACCATCACTGTTGATGACATCGTGAAATACCGTCAGAGCATGATCCAACACGCGGCATTACAGGCTTTGGTCTTCGGTAATTTCACTGAACAGCAGAGTATTGACATCGTTCAGTCAGCACAGAAGCAGCTCGCTAACCAAGGAACAGTATGGTGGACTGGCGAGCGTCTTGTCATTGATCGTAATTATGCGGCTAATTTCAATGGCACTGCGAATAGCACAGATAACGCTCTGGCCGAAATTTTTATTCCAACGGGGTATGACCGTATCAAGGGATATGTCTATTCCAATTTGCTGAGTAGCATTTTGTCACCGTGGTTCTATGATCAATTGAGAACGACAGAACAGCTTGGTTATGCGGTTTTTGCTTTCAACCAAAATATCGGTAAACAGTGGGGATTGGGTTTCTTACTGCAAAGTAACAGCAAGCAACCGGACTACCTGCATCGACGCTACCAGAGTTTCTATCAACAGGCTGATAAAAAGTTGAAAGCGATGCCTGATGCTGAGTTTGAACAGTATAAAAAATCACTGCTGACAGAAATGCGGGAGCCGCCACAAACTTTCTATTCAGAAGTGGCTAGCTTTGATGCAGATTTTGGGCGCAACAACTTCAAATTTGATACACGTGAGAAAGTCATTGCAGCGATGGAGAAAGTCACTAAAGCACAGGTTATTGCTTTTTATGAAAAAGCGGTGCTTAAACGTCAGGGATTGGCACTGGTTTCCCAAATTACCGGGAAAAAAGGTACAGCTCATCAATATGCAGAGCTGAAAGGCTGGCGAACTTACGACTATGTGTCAGATTTCCAGAAACAATTACCGGTTAAGGTGAATGCTCAGTGAGCAAAGAAATATCCTCTCATAAGCTTAACCCGTTAACATTGCCGCTGTATGGTCAGCGGTTGATCGAAGCTTCTGCGGGAACGGGAAAAACTTATACGATAGGCTTGTTTTATCTCCGGCTATTACTGGGATTAGGTGGTTCTGCCGCCTTTTCCCGCCCGCTGAATGTCGAAGAGATTCTGGTTGTTACTTTTACCCAAGCGGCGACAAATGAATTGCGTGGACGTATCCGCGAAAACATCCACCAGCTCCGTTTGGCTTGTATACGGGAAGAAACAGCGGCTAGCGATCCGATCTATCAGCAATTACTGGATGAAATTCCTGATAAGGAAAGTGCAGCCAGTTGGTTATTAGCCGCTGAACGCCAGATGGATGAGGCGGCGATTTATACCATCCACGGCTTTTGCCAGCGTATGCTAGTACACAATGCGTTTGAGTCTGGTGTACTGTTTGATCAAACCCTAATTCAGGATGAAAACCAGTTACGTAAACAAGGCTGTGCCGATTTTTGGCGGCGTCACTGTTATCCCCTACCCTTGCCAATCGCTGCGGAAGTCAGCCGGATATGGAGTGGGCCGGAAGCACTATTAAAAGATATTTCGAGCTATTTACACGGAGATATGCCGTATATCCTTAATGCCCCTGATGATGAAACGCTGTTTAGTCGTCATCAGAAAATCATTGAGCAGATTGAGGCGATAAAACACCAGTGGAATGACACTGTTTCTGGGTTAGAAGAACTGATTACTAATTCAGGTGTTGATAAGCGTAGCTACAGCAAAAAAAATTTACCTAATTGGCTGAATAGTGTTTCTGAATGGGCTAAATCACCAACCGAAGATTACCTGTTGCCCAAAGAATTGGATAAATTTTGTCAATCTCGCTTATTAGAAAAGACTAAAAAAGGGGAAGCTCCGCAGCATGTGCTGTTTGCAGCAATTGATGGTTTATATCAGTACCCATTGACGTTGAAAGATATCATCCTCTCCAAAGCGATTGTTGAAGTTCGCCAATCGGTTAGTCAGGAGAAGCTGATCCGTGGTTACATGGGTTTTGATGATTTGCTGACACGTCTGGACAGTGCCTTGCAACGTGTTGGAGGAGAGCAGCTTGCAGCAACCATTCGGCAGCGCTATCCCGTCGCAATGATTGATGAGTTTCAGGATACCGATCCACAACAATATCGCATTTTTCAGGCCATATATTGCCATCAATCAGAAAATGAACGGGCTGAAAACGAAACCGGCTTATTGTTTATTGGCGATCCCAAACAAGCGATTTATGCGTTTCGTGGGGCAGATATTTTTACCTACATTCGTGCTCGTTCTCACGTTAAGGCCCATTACACGCTGGAAACGAACTGGCGTTCTTCTGCGTCAATGGTGCAGTCTGTCAATAAATTGTTTTCTCGCCCGGAATTCCCGTTTTTGTTTGCACAAATCCCATTTCTTGACGCTAATGCCGCAGAGAAAAATTGTGGGCTGAGATTTTCCTTACATGGTGAGGAGCAAGCTGCTTTACGATTTTGGTTACAGTCTGGTGATGGTGTTTCCAAAGGGGAATATGAGCAAACTATGGCGCGACAATGTGCTGCCCAGATACGGGATTGGTTGCAGGCAGGGCAAGAAGGAAAGGCGCTTTTATATCAGGCAAAAAATCAATCAACAGAAGCAAGCCGTCCGGTGATGGCGGCAGATATTACGGTGTTGGTGCGTGATCGCCGAGAAGCCGCGTTAATCCGTAACGAATTGAACGCGCTGAAGATACCATCGGTTTATCTCTCCAACCGAGAAAGTGTGTTTGATACCCCAGAAGCGAAAGATTTGCTGTGGTTGTTACAGGCAGTATTGGCACCGGAAAAAGCCCGTGAATTGCGAAGTGCATTAGCCAGTAGTTTATTTGGCTTAAGTGCACAACAAATTGATCAGTTGAATAACGACGAAATGGCGTGGGATCGTCTGGTTGATGAATTTGATGGCTATGCCCGCTTATGGCGTACTCGTGGCGTATTACCCATGTTGCGGGCAGTAATGGTGAAATACCGGATAGCAGAAAATCTGCTGGCAGGTGATGATGGTGAACGTCGGCTTACCGATGTTATGCACATTGGTGAGTTGTTGCAGGAGGAATCTCAACAATTAGATAGCGAACATGCCGTTGCCCGCTGGCTGGCACAACAGATTTCACGACCTAATCCGCAATCAGAAAACCAGCAACTGAGACTGGAGAGTGATCGGCATCTGGTGCAGATCTGTACCATTCATAAATCTAAGGGGTTGGAGTATCCGCTGGTTTGTTTGCCTTTTGTTTGTGGTTACAGGAAGCAGAAGCAGGCTATTTATCATGAGCGCCATAATTTTGAGGCTCATCTTAATATTTCCCATGATGATGAAGCGTTGAAAGAAGCTTTGGAGCTGGCTGATGAAGAACGCTTGGCTGAGGATTTACGCTTGCTCTACGTTGCATTAACACGTTCGGTTTATCACTGTAGCGTCGGGGTAGCCCCGCTTATTAAAGGAAATAGAGGGAAAGCAGGCGATACTGATTTGCATTTATCTGCCCTTGGGTACTTACTGCAAAAGGGACAGAAAGGTGATGCAGAATTACTGGTTAACAGCTTGAATGAGCTTTGTGATAACGGCATAGAGATAAGGCAAGTGGGGGATACCTCTGACTTGCAATGGTGCCCACAAAATGAAAATACTCTGTCGTTGGCAGCCAAAAAATTGCAACGTCCTGTTCGGGATGACTGGCGGGTGACGAGTTATTCGGGGTTACGATACACCGCTTCTCACGCTATTTCTCCTACTTATGCTGGTACATTTGGGGAATCAGTTGATGTGATAGTGCAATCCATTTCTCCGAAGCTGGATATTGATGCCTGTGGTGAAAAGCAGGGAGAACAATCATTACAGATGACTCCGCATACTTTTCCACGTGGGGCGTCTGCGGGCACATTCCTGCACAGTATTTTAGAAGATCTGGATTTCGGCAATCCCCCG
Source organism: Xenorhabdus sp. TS4 (assembly GCF_014467265.1). Lineage (NCBI taxonomy): Bacteria > Pseudomonadati > Pseudomonadota > Gammaproteobacteria > Enterobacterales > Morganellaceae > Xenorhabdus > Xenorhabdus sp. TS4. The sequence continues at coordinate 81,703 of NZ_NKHQ01000005.1, forward strand.
GATCAGTTGTGGTTGGTGGAAAAACTGACAGCGTCAGGATTTGATGAAAACTGGGCACCGGTATTGGAACTGTGGATAGAGGATATTCTGGGCGCAGAGCTGAATGAGCAGGGAATGAAACTTGTCGGTGTGCCTCGTCATTGTCAGCAAAGTGAAATGCAGTTTTACCTACCAGTAGATAAGCTATTACATGCAAAGGAAATGGATGCACTAGCCCGTCGTTATGATCCGCTGTCTGCGCAATGTGCTCCGTTATCCTTTCAGCAAGTCAAAGGCATGTTAAGAGGTTTTATTGACTTGGTTTTTTGCTGGCAAGATAAGTTTTACGTAGTGGATTACAAATCAAACTGGTTAGGTGAGAACAGCCAGTCATATACGCAAGAAGCGATGGCAAGAGCCATGATAGAGCATCGTTACGATTTCCAGTATCAGCTTTATACTTTAGCTCTGCACCGTTATTTGCGTCATCGGTTAGCTCATTATGATTATCACCGCCATTTTGGTGGCGTGATCTATCTGTTTTTGCGTGGTATTGATAAAGATAATCCAGGGCATGGTATTTACTCCTACTTGCCTCCCTTTGAATTTATTGACGAACTGGATACGCTTTTCAGTGCTGTTGGTGAGGAACAAAGCGTATGAATTCCATGATGTCATTCTTGCAACAGGCGGTGAGCCAGAAGCTGCTGCGTCCTTTGGATGTGCAGTTTGCTTATGCGATGATTGAGGATGAAAACCCGCTACTGCTGTTGATTACGGCCTTGTTAAGTGCTGAATCAGGCGCGGGGCATGTCTGTTTGCCACTGGAGCGGATTTCGCCAAAATATTTTTTTGAAGGCAGGCAGCCGGAGTTAGCTGTATCGCTTTGGTCTTTGGTCGGAGAACCCGATCAACAGCAAATTCTGGCTGTTTTACAGACATGTCCGGCGGTAAGTACGGGGGAATCTCCGGCACCGATGATCCTTTCCCATCAAAGGGAGAGTGATTACCGCCTATATTTACAACGTATGTGGCAAAGTGAACGGCGGGTGGCGGATTTTTTTGCTGCTGTGGAGCTAACCGATACTTTTGCTCAAACTTCCTATGATCAAACGGCTCTTGATGAAATCCAGCTACATCGCATTTTGGATGAGCTTTTTGGTGTCACTGTTGAAGGGGATATTGATTGGCAGAAGGTTGCGGCAGCAGTGGCTGTAACGAGCCGTATTTCTGTGATCTCTGGTGGGCCAGGAACCGGTAAAACTACGACAGTAGCTAAGTTGTTGGCTGCCTTGATCAAGTTGCATGAAGGGAAAAAATTAAGTATTCAATTGGCTGCGCCAACCGGTAAGGCAGCGGCCAGATTAACTGAATCACTGAGAGAAGCGGTCAAGAAACTCGATTTGACGCCAGAACAGTGGCATAGCATTCCAGAACAGGCGCAAACTATCCACCGTTTACTGGGAGCGCAACCCGATAGCCAGAAACTGCGTTATGGGCGTGATAATCCGCTGTCCCTTGATATTTTGATCATTGATGAAGCTTCAATGGTAGATTTACCGATGATGGCTCACTTGGTTGATGCTTTGCCGCCACGGGCGAAAGTGATTTTCTTAGGGGATAAAGACCAGCTTGCATCGGTTGAAGCCGGAGCGGTATTGGGAGATATTTGCCGTTTTGCTGAACAAGGTTATAGCGCCAAGCGGGCTGAGCAATTGGAACGATTGACTGGATGTCAGTTAACATCTTATTCCACTTTATCCACCTCTCATTCTGATAAAGATACGCCTGCTGTGCGGGATAGCCTGTGTCTGCTGCGCAAAAGCTATCGCTTCAACTCGGCTTCCGGCATTGGGCGATTGGCATCAGCTGTGAATCAAGGAGATCGCGGAGGAGTCACGGCAGTGCTGAATCAGTTTTTTCCCGATGTTAATTTTTATCCACTTGCAGTGGATGAAGATTATCAGCGTCTGTTGGCGGAAACCGCTGCTGGTTATTCTCAATATTTGGCAATGGCAAATGAACGGGCGGCAGAAAAAGCCATTTTAGCGGAATTCAATCGCTTTCGATTGCTGTGTGCGTTAAGGGAAGGCCCTTTTGGTGTTACGGGGCTGAACCAACGAATGGAACAATTACTGCACAGGAAAGGCGTGATTACCCTGCCCAAACATGTGGAGAGCCGTGGTTATGTCGGGCGACCTATCATGATATTGCGTAATGACAGTACCCTTGGACTGTTTAACGGAGATATCGGGATTATGCTCAAAAATCAGGATAATGAGCTGAAAGCTTATTTCCAGTTGTCTGATGGGCAGATTAAAGGGTTTCAGCCGAGTCGATTACCTCAACATGAAACGGCTTATGTGATGACAGTGCATAAATCTCAAGGGTCTGAATTTGAGCATACGGCCTTGGTGTTACCAACTCAATACTCACCAATACTCAGTCGGGAGTTAGTGTATACCGCACTGACGCGGGCGAGGGAAAAACTAACGATTTATGCCAATAAGCCAGTTTTGGATAAAGCTGTGGCCACAGCAACACAGCGACGAAGCGGGTTGGCAGATTGGTTCAACCCGCAATAAGAAGGCGATGCGGCTAAGGATTGTATGGCTAGTAATTCTGTAAATCCAGCATCAAAATTTTGGAACAGCGCTGATAGTTATACAGCGCTTGTTTTTCCACGGGCAACATATCTATCCCTGCGGGCTTAAAGCCTTTCTCCTGAAACCAGTGAATACTGCGGGTCGTGAGCACGAAAAGTTTTTCCAATCCTTTTTGTTTTGCCTGGCTGGAAATAGAATCTAGCAGAATTTCACCTCTGGAAGAGCTTCGGTAATCTGGGTGTACAGCAACGCAGGCCATTTCTCCAATTTTTTCATTAGGGTAGGGATATAGGGCAGCACAGGCGATAGTGATATTATCGAGTTCAATCAGAGTGAAGTTATCAATTTCCATTTCCAGTTGTTCACGTGAACGGCGTACTAAAATACCTTGTTGCTCCAATGGGCGAATAAGTTCAAGAATGCCACCAATATCATTAATATTGGCGCGGCGTATCTGTTCGGAACGTTCCATAACTATTTGAGTGCCGATACCTTCGCGGGAAAAGAGTTCCTGCACTAACGAGCCATTTTCTTGATAACTGATTAAGTGGCAGCGGCGAACGCCACGGCGGCAGGCCTTAATCGCTCCTCTTAAGAAACGCACGGTTCCTGAATGACAATCACTAGCGTTTTCCAATTTGTGCAGGTGAGCTTCTCCTTCATTAAGAAACATTTCTGATAAAGTGTTGCCTTCAGCGTCAAGTACGCCCTGAGATGAGCAAAATCCAATTAATTTTTCTGCTTTTAATTTGATTGCCAGTTGTGTTGCAATTTCTTCGGAAGTGAGGTTGAAACTTTCTCCTGTAACGGAAACCGCAACTGGCCCAATCAGCACAATAGCACCATTATCCAGTTGTTGGTTGATTGCTTTCTCATCAATACGACGGACTCTGCCACTATGGCAATAATCGACGCCGTCATCGATTCCCAAAGGTTGGGCGATAACGAAGTTTCCGCTGACGACACTAATATTAGCGCCTTGTAATGGGGTATTGTTTAAGCTCATGGAAAGACGAGCTGTAATTTCTAGCTGTAATAGGCCTGCTGCCTGTTTGACCAAATTCAGTGTCTTGGCATCGGTTACTCTGGTGTGTTTGTGGTAAACCGATTGGCAATTGTGTTCTGCAATATTCTGTTCAATTTGTGGACGGGCACCATAAACAACGATTAAACGAATGCCCAGATTATGCAGTAATCCAATATCGTTGACGACATTAGAAAAATTCTTATGGGCGATGGCTTCACCTCCCAGCATAATGACAAAGGTTTTACCTCGATGTGCATTGATATACGGAACCGAGTGACGTAAGACTTCAACCAATTCGGTACTGCGTTCGCTCATGAAACCCTCTCTGATTGAATTTTTATTCGTATTTTTTGTATTTTTATTCTTTTTGGAGGGAAATGGCAAGAGGAAACATGGATAAAAATAACGTTATTATTTATATTGGTATAAATAAATTAGATTATCAGAAAATACGTTTTTTGATGACAGAAGTTTGCTAATTAATTAGAGTTCCTGCCTCACTATTATGTTTGGTAAAGATTACTGCGTTTGGTTGTTTTTAAGCGGAATAAACAATGAGTCATTCAGACCATAATACTTCACGTCGTCGCCTGCTGAAAGGCGCAGCCGCTGTATGGTTATTAAGCATCAGCCCAATAGGTTATGCAGCGACTTCAAAAGTTATTGCTGTTCGTATTTGGCCTGCATCAAGTTATACCAGAGTGACGCTGGAGTCTAATATTCCACTTAAATATCGCCAGTTTTCGCTTTCAAACCCTAATCGTATTGTCATTGATTTGCAGGGTATCCAGCTTAATCGCATTTTGAGCAGTATGGGGGCACAGGTTCAGCGACGTGACCCTTACCTAAAATTAGTGCGGGCAGGGCAATTTAATCCTAAAACGGTGCGTTTAGTCTTTGAAATCAAACAGCCTGTCTCCCCGCATATTTTTACATTGCCGCCCATTGCGAAGTTTAAACACCGTCTGGTACTCGATCTGTATCCCCAAAAGGCTGTTGATGTGGCTAATGATCCTTTATTAGCCCTGCTTGAAGAGTATAACAGTGGGAGTTTAGAACAACATTTGCCTGCACAAACACGTAAACCCGGCAAGGCAGGCAAAGACAGGCCGATTGTGATTATGCTCGATCCCGGTCATGGTGGTGAAGACTCTGGAGCAATTGGGAAATATAAAACCCGTGAAAAAGATGTCGTGTTGCAGATTGCCCGTCGTTTACAGGCACTCATCAAACGTGAGCCGGGCATGAAAGTTTACATGACACGTAATGAAGATGTGTTTATCCCCTTGACGGTGAGGGTGGCAAAAGCGCGTAAGATGCGGGCTGATCTCTTTGTTTCTATTCATGCGGATGCCTTTACAAATCGCTCTGCACGGGGTTCATCCGTGTTTGCGCTTTCGACTAAGGGTGCCACCAGCAATACGGCCCGTTTTCTCGCCCAAACTCAGAACGAGGCAGACTTAATTGGTGGAGTCAGCAAAAGTGGCGATAAATATTTGGATCATACCATGTTGGATTTGGTTCAAACCGCAACGATTAACGATAGCCTGAAATTTGGTAAAGAAGTGCTCAAGCGGGTGGGAAAAATCAATAAATTGCATAAAAATAGCGTCGATCAGGCGGGATTTGCGGTATTGAAAGCCCCTGATATTCCTTCTATTTTGGTAGAAACCGCATTTATCAGTAACCTGGAAGAAGAACGCAAACTTAAGACAGCGAAATTCCAGCAACAAGTGGCAGAATCCATTTTTGCTGGTATTAAGGCGTATTTCAAGAATGGGGCTGAATTGGCACGGCGGTGAAATATCCGCTAAGGCTGATTGCTTATGATGAAATGATGGTTATTTACTTTATATTCATGCTTAAACCGGAATGAAATAATATTTAAATATGAATTTAAAAATCAGTGGCAATTAGGTAATCAAGGTAACAAGCTAGGAAATGAAAGCAGAGATGAAAATTGAAGGGAAAAAATGAAAAAATTGGTTGCGGGGGCCGGATTTGAACCGACGACCTTCGGGTTATGAGCCCGACGAGCTACCAGGCTGCTCCACCCCGCGTCCGTCTATTTGCAAATCTTGATTAGCAATCATGAATGCAAACACTGAATAATGACATCATATAGTGTTGGTTGCGGGGGCCGGATTTGAACCGACGACCTTCGGGTTATGAGCCCGACGAGCTACCAGGCTGCTCCACCCCGCGTCCGTCTATCTGCAAACCTTGATTAGCAATCATGAATGCAAACACTTAAATGATGACATTTTTACTACCAGATTGTCTCTGTTGCCAGAGCAAATCGACGCTACATCATACTAGGGATGATATACAATCGAGTTGGTTGCGGGGGCCGGATTTGAACCGACGACCTTCGGGTTATGAGCCCGACGAGCTACCAAGCTGCTCCACCCCGCGTCTGATGTCGGCACACTATACTCTGGAACGAAGCAGTTGCAAGTTTTTTTATTGATATTTACTAAATTTATTTGTTTTTTGATTTAAAAATGGCCTGGTTGTTTTGTTTTTGCCCGATGGGTTTGGCTGAAACGGTAAGCTATTTTATCTAACTACATTTCATTATTTATGAGTGTTTGGTATTGTTCGTGCTCCCAGTGAGTGATGGTCAGAGATAAGGCATTAATATGAGAGTTTGGGGGAAATATCTTTTATTTGGATTTGTCATTTCGTTATTATCGGGATGCCATTTTCGACCCACTGATCAGGCGCAGCAGTATAAGGATGGGCGAATTACCCGAAACCTCCAGTTGGTTAATATCCCTAATGCCGAAGGTTCTCCGGTTAATGCCAGGGATTTTGCTACTCAAGTTGAATATATCAGCAAAGCTTCTCCTCGTCTTTATGACAATAACCGTAAATTATTTAATGCCATTGAGCACTGGATGCTGTCTGGTGGTGATACCCGTGATTTAAATGAGTTCGGTTTACTGGCTTATCAGATGGAGGGTGAAGATAAATACGGCAACGTGAAGTTTACCGGTTATTACACACCTGTTTTGCAAGCACGACATACCAGGCAAGGGGAGTTTAAATATCCACTGTATCGTATGCCAACTCATTTACGTTCCCGTTTGCCAAGTCGCGCAGAGATATATAGAGGTGCTCTGAGCAAGAAATTTATTATCGGGTACAGTAACTCCCTGATGGATAATTTTATGATGGAAGTACAAGGGAGTGGCTATGTCGATTTTGGGGATGGACGTCCATTGACCTTTTTTGGCTATGGGGGGAAAAATGGACAGGCCTATCGCAGTATTGGCAAGGTGCTGATTGACCGTGGAGAAGTACCGAGCGAAAAAATGTCGATGAAGGCTATCCGTCAGTGGGGAGAACAACACAGCGAGGCCGAAGTGAGAGAAGTGCTGGAGCAGAATCCTTCATTCGTTTTCTTTAAACCTGAATCCTATACCCTTGTGCGGGGAGCCAGTGCTGTGCCCCTTATTGCAAAAGCCTCGGTAGCATCTGATAAATCATTAATCCCTCCCGGAACAGCATTGCTGGCGGAAGTGCCTGTGCTGGATGAAAAGGGCAAATTTACCGGCCAGTATCGAATGCGTCTGATGGTGGCGCTGGATGTTGGTGGTGCCATCAAAGGGAACCATTTTGATATTTATCACGGTGTTGGGGAGAAAGCGGGTGAAATGGCGGGTTTTTATAATCACTATGGCCGTGTTTGGGTATTGAAGAAAGCATCATCTGGTTTTTTGGCGGCAAACCAGTAAGATCCCTTCCAGTTCAAACCATCAATCGATAACCTATCTCAATAGAGGTAGGTTTTATGCAGGATTTATTTAGCAATGCAAATTTCTCTCTCTGATGCTTATCTTCAGCGTTTCGCTGGTACAGCGCGGTTATATGGCCAGAAAGCACTTTCATTATTTGCCCGTTCACATGTCTGTGTTGTAGGAATTGGTGGTGTGGGTTCATGGGCGGCAGAAGCGCTGGCGCGTACCGGTATTGGTGCTATTACGTTGATTGATATGGATGATGTTTGCATCACCAATACCAACCGCCAGTTGCACACTTTGGTACAGAATGTGGGTTTACCAAAAACGGAAGTCATCGCGGAACGGATACGAGCGATTAATCCTGAGTGCCAGATCACTTGCATTGATGATTTTGTCACCCCTGATAATGTGGCTGAATTGATGTCGACAGGGTTTAGTTATGTTATTGATGCTATTGATAGCGTACGGCCAAAAGCGGCGTTACTAGCCTATTGCCGCCGCTATAAGATCCCGCTTGTGACGACTGGTGGAGCGGGTGGGCAACTTGATCCTACCCAGATCCAGGTGGTGGATTTAGCAAAAACGGTGCAAGATCCATTAGCGGCGAAATTGAAGGAGCGCTTGAAGTCGGATTACCGCATAGTGAAAAACGGCAAAGGTAAGTTAGGCATTGACTGCGTTTTTTCAACGGAACAGTTAGTTTATCCACAATCTGACGGTACAGTTTGTGCTGCCAAGAGCACAGCGGAGGGTTCTAAGCGAATGGATTGTGCTTCTGGTTTTGGTGCCGCAACGATGGTTACGGCGACTTTTGGTTTTGTTGCTGTATCCCACGCATTGAAAAAAATGGTGGCGAAAGCTGAGCGGGAAAATGCGTTTTAAGCGAACCTAATGAGTGTAAGTGTTCGCTATTTCCTGAATGGTATTTATCAGGGATTTCACACCATTGAGCCTTGAGCCACTGAGTTGTTGTTCCAGGCCGAGGTGTTGGAATAGCTCGGCCAAAGATATTTGCATAACCTGCTCTGGGGTTTTGCCTTCTACGGCGGTCAGCAGGATGGCTAATAATCCTTTGACGATACGGCCTTCACTATCGCCATAAAAATGCAATCGGCCGTCTACGAGATGTTGATACCCCAACCAGACGCGATTTTCACAGCCTGATCTTTCGATATTTTTTTGTTTTAGTTCATCCGCTAAAGGAGGCAGCTTTTTGGCCAGGCCGATGAGCTGCCGATAACGATCTTCCCACAATTTGCATTGCTGAAAGTTTTCAATAAGTTGCTGTTCCGTGATTTCTGTTCCGAATGGATGCGGAGCCAGGATAGTGTCTGAGAGTTGTGTCATGGGTTATTTATCTTATAGTGGGCTTGTTGCTGATTTCCTCTGGGTGAGGTTTCAGGATCATAGCAGTTATATTTTTAAGCTAAAGTTATTTGTGTTGCTTGGGCACGAAATAACCCATCAGGATCAGGAAACGCAACTCACCCTGACATTTGAATACATGACCAATGCTTTGAGAGTTTATTTAGATGTTTTCCTATTTTTAATAGATATTATTTTTTGATTTTTATGGGTATTTCCCAATGGAAAAATCAATCTATTATCATTGTGTATAAGAATATTATAAATATAATAAAATATTATTTAGTCTATTATAAATAATTCACCATACTGTATAGATATATCAGTGCATCATTTCACCATAAATAATTCTAATATATAGGAAGATATATTGTTATGAGGTATTAAATCAAATAATAAAATAATATATTTTACCTGTTGTTTTTCTCCATTTTATGGAATATAAAAGAGGATAATATTATGAACGAAGTAGAACACAATGAAATAAAATTTAAAATCATTGAGGATTTTAAACAATATGCAAAGGGTAAATTGGAACCCAATGTTATTGGTGAGGCCGTAAAAAAAATAGCTTCTTCAAGTAATGATAAATATTACGCTACAGGTGATGTACAAAGCGTCATGTTTTTCCTACTGTTTAGCCTGGAAGTGGATATTGATAAAAAATCTTTTAGGGGGAAGGCTGGTGGGCTGACTTTTCCCGGTTTTGCCGGGATAGAAGGTTATATTTATACAGATGATTTAGGTAAACTCTATTCTGATACTGTAAGTTTTGAGTTTAATGCATCAATCGCATACTTTAGTTTACTTTTCTTTGATTCACACAGTCATCTGCTTGGTCATTTCCAAGGCGTTGCTATTTCCACGATATCAGGTTTGGGTGGTGGAACAGGTTCATGGAGTTAATTATCTATCATATATAATTTTAGTTAAGCCCAATGATTAGTAGAATGCTATGTCCTTGCTGTGTAATACTTTATACAGCAAGGATCATTACTATGGATTATTTAAAGGAATATGGGCTTATTTACTTTATTTCCAGATTAATGATGTCGTATTTATTATATTAACCGAATTCATCAACTTAAAATAATTTAATTTCATTAAATATTGATCAGCAAAAGGGGACTTTAAAGTTCAATAGTTATCTGCTACTAAGCTGAAAACCCACCAAAATATATTTGATAGGCTTTTATAATGGGGTAATTAATAATAGGACAATATCAATCATCCATCAGCAGCGCTAGCGCAAACTTTACGGCACTGATCAATCTATCTGCATCTTGCTGGTTATTATAAGGCATGAACGAAGCACGCAGACAGCCGCTGATCCCAAGGGCATCCAGCAATGGCTGGGCACAGTGTTGTCCTGAACGCAGAGAGATATTTTGTTCGGCAATCAGTGTCGCTAAATCACTGTGGTGTATTCCGGTGATATTGAAAGCCAGCAAGCTGGAATCCACCACACGGTAACTGTTAAATCCCGTCAGCGTACTGAGTTGCTGTTCGGTGTAATCCGTCAGGGCAATCGCATGGGATTCAGCGAGCTGGATATCAATCGTTTTCAACCATTCCAGGGTCGCGGCAAAGCCAACCACGCCGGCAACATTGGGTGTTCCCGCTTCAAAACGATAAGGTACGGCTTCCGGTGTGAAACCATCGAACGAGACTTGAGTCAGCATTTTTCCGCCGCCATGCCACGGTGACATCGTATTCAGCAATTCACTTTTGCCATACAACACACCCAATCCATTTGGGCCATACAGTTTATGAGCAGAGAAGGCATAAAAGTCGATATCCAGTTGTTGTACATTGACAGGCGCGTGAACGATACCTTGAGCACCATCGACCAGAACACGGCAATCATATTGATGAGCGAGTGTAGTGACTTGCGCCAAATCTACTGCGGCGCCGGTAACGTTAGACATTTGGCTGATGGCAACTAAGCGGCTTTTTTCATTCAATAGTTCTGCCAGAGTATCGATTTCTGGTTGGTGCCGATTACCAATCGCCCATTTAACGATTTTGGCGCCGGTTTGTTGCGCCAGAATCAGCCACGGTAACAGGTTAGCGTGGTGTTCCTGTTCGCTGACAATGATTTCATCACCTGCGCTCAAACGAGGGCGAAAGTAACTTTGGGCAACCAGATTGATAGACTCCGTGGTTCCTTTTGTCCAGATAATATCTTCAGGTAATGGCGCATTGATCAATTCTGCTACCAGTGAACGAGCTTGCTCATAACGAGCCGTCATGGCCTGCGCAGTGGCATGCTGGCTGCGGTGTACTGTTGCACTGTGGTTTTGGTAATAGTGCTTGGTCGCCTCAATCATACATGCCGGTTTTAATGCTGTGGCTGCACTGTCCAAAAATGTGGTGGATTGTTGCAGGGCAGGAAATTGCAGGCGGAATTTTTCTGAGTCAAAGGCTTTCATAAACGGCGCTAATTTAATCGTTGTGTGATAAAGAATAAGTTTTTCTTTAACCAAGAGATGAGGAATTCTACAGGAGAAAGTCGGGAAAAAAAGCACCGCCATTGCGGTGCAATAAAAAATCACTATGGACAGACAGGGTAAATGTACAGGAAGTGAAAAAAAACAGTAGCTTATGCTACAAAGCCTGGTTTCCCAGACAACTTGCAAACACAACATCACAACCACAAAGCCAAAAGCGTCAATGTATCGCTACAAAGAGACTTTTCGTTCCGGCTTAGGAAGTGCGCACACTATAGGGATTTGCTGGTATATCATCAATGGACAAATTATAATGCTTCGGATTACAAAAACTAATAACTGAATGAAAAGAGTTACCGGTATCGTCACTACTACATAAGAAACGAACATGTCTAAACGTTTACCTCCACTCAATGCGTTACGCGTTTTTGATGCCGCGGCCCGTCATTTAAGTTTTACTAAAGCGGCAGAAGAATTATTTGTGACTCAGGCCGCTGTTAGCCATCAAATGAAAAGTCTGGAAGATTTTCTGGGATTAAAGCTTTTTCGTCGCCGTAACCGTTCGCTATTGTTGACGGAAGATGGGCAGAGTTACTATCTCGATATCAAGGAGATTTTTACTGCTATCAATGACGCGACTCGCAAACTTCAGGCTCGTAGTGCTAAGGGGGCGTTAACGGTCAGTTTATCCCCCAGTTTTGCGATTCAGTGGTTAGTGCCGCGGCTTTCAGGTTTTAATCAGAGTTTTCCGGGAATTGATGTTCGCATTCAGGCAGTGGATCGGGAAGAAGATAAACTGGCTGATGATGTCGATGTCGCGATTTTTTATGGCCGAGGCAACTGGCCGGGGTTGCGTACCGATCGCCTTTATCCCGAATATCTGCTGCCTGTCTGTTCTCCTGCGTTACTGACGGGTGATCGCCCATTGAAAACTCCCGCAGATCTTGCCAGGCATACTTTGTTGCATGATTCATCCCGCCGGGATTGGCAAGCCTATGTTCGCCAGCTTGATATGCAGCAACAAATTAATGTCCAGCAGGGACCAATATTCAGCCATAGTGCGATGGTGATTCAGGCGGCTGTACATGGTCAAGGTGTTGCGCTAGCCAATAATGTTATGGCCCAAAATGAAATTGATGCGGGTCGTCTTGTCTGCCCATTTAATGATGTTTTGGTCAGCAAGAATGCATTTTATTTGGTTTGTCACGATAATCAGGCAGAATTGGGCAAGATCGCGGCTTTCCGCAAGTGGATACTAACCCAGGCTGCAACTGAGCAAGAAAGGTTAGGATTTATTACCCAGCACCCCTAATAACTGGCAAACAGAGACAGGAGCCTGTGATGTGCAGTCGAACTATGCTTATTTTTGTTGGGATCAGTGGTTTTTTCTACGTGGCATTGGGCGCGATGGGAGCACATATGTTAGCACCTATCCTGACACCACGTCAGATGGAATGGATTCATACCGGCCTGCAATATCAAGGTCTGCATACACTCGCCATGATGGCTCTGGTAGCTTTGTCGATGCGCGAGCCTGTAGCACCGTTTGGTTGGAGTGGGATTTTTTTCACGGCGGGAATTGTGCTGTTTAGTGGCAGTCTTTATTGTCTGGTCTTTTTACCGCTAAAATTTCTGGTTTATTTGACACCAATCGGTGGGTTCAGTTTTCTCATTGGTTGGTTATGTGTATTAATTGGCGCTCTGCGTCTAAGGAAATCGGCGCCTAGCCATGAATAAAGTTGCTTTATATTGCCGCCCAGGTTTTGAAAAAGAGTGTGCAGCAGAAATTACCGATAAGGCGGGTAAAAAAGAAATTTACGGTTTTGCCCGCGTGAAAGAGAACAGTGGATATGTGCTGTTTGAGTGTTATCAGCCCGATGATGCGGATCGCCTGATCCGTGAAATACCGTTCGGTGAATTGGTTTTTGCTCGTCAAATGTTGGTTGTAGGCGAATTGCTGAAAGATTTACCGCAGGAAGATCGCATTACCCCGATTGTCGGTATGCTGATTGGTGTCATTGAGAGGGCAGGTGAACTGCGTGTCGAGGTGCCGGATACCAATGAAAGCAAGGAGCTGATGAAGTTTTGCCGTAAGTTTACGGTTCCGTTACGTAATGCGATGCGTCAGGAAAAGCTTTTGCTGGCAAAGGAAAATTATAGTCGTCCTGTTATCCATGTCTTTTTCATCGCTTCGGGCTGTTGTTATGTGGGGTATTCCTATAGCAATAATAACTCCCGTTTTTATATGGGCATTCCTCGCCTGAAATTCCCTTCAGATGCACCAAGCCGTTCCACGCTGAAACTGGAGGAAGCCTTTCATATATTCATTCCTTATGACGAATGGGAAGAGCGTCTGGGTAGCGGCCTTCACGCAGTGGATCTCGGTGCTTGTCCGGGAGGATGGACTTACCAACTCGTAAAACGCAGTATGATGGTTCATGCGGTAGATAATGGCCCGATGGCTGATAGTTTGATGGAAACAGGCCAAGTAAAGCATCATCGTGTGGATGGTTTTAAATTTGAACCATCAGTGAAAAATATTTACTGGCTGGTTTGTGATATGGTTGAGAAACCTGCCAAAGTTGCCCAACTTATGACAGATTGGCTGGTAAAAAGCTGGTGCCGTGAGGCTATATTCAATCTTAAATTGCCGATGAAAAAGCGTTATGAGGAAGTCGCTCATCTATTGCAAAAAATAGAACAGCAATTGAAAGAGAATGGTGTGAATGCGCAGATTCAGGCGAAACACCTGTATCACGATCGTGAAGAGATCACTGTACACATTCGTCGTATCTGGTCTCTGTATGCTGCTGATCGGGATTATTGATATAATCCTTTACTGTGTTAAATATGCTGCCTTATTGGCAGCACTTATTTATTCTATCTATCGTCTTATTATCCTATTTATCTGTTGTCATACCACTTAATTCAACTATTTCAGTTACCCTTATCGCAAATACACAATGTGAAATCCAGGGATATGGAATTAATTTCAAGTTGAACAAAAAACAACCCGCCTTTAAAAAAGTAGAGAAAAAAAGGTAAAGAGATAATTCTTTCTTAAGATCAATTTTTAGCAGATAAAAACAACATTATTTATTACTAAATCATGTTGTTTTTTTATTATCAAAAAAATTTCATTGAGAAATTAATAATTAATTACATAAATTAAATTTGTTCAATATGTATTCTAAAAAAGTATATTAATTATTTTTACACAGACAGTAACTAACGCTATTTTATTCTGGAGTTTTATTTCTAAGTGGGGCTTAGAAAGAATTTAAAACTTTTACCTCCGTTATTATCAAAATTTCGGGTTTTTAGGATATTTGTCTTGTTTTTACAGGAGATTTATATGGCCTCAAAGAAAAAGTATACCTATACAGGGTTATCTGATTCCAATTCCGTTCAGGAAGTTAATTCATTTCTTAAAGCCTATGTTCCAAATTACGACACCTCTATTCGGGTTGCTCATGAGCCATTAGGAGACAATGCACCTGATAAGCTTCTGCGAGGCCACTATAAGTGGTCCAATAAGTATGTTGATTCTTCTGGCACTTTGAAATTATCGTACTATTTCATGGAGTCGACACCGGCTATAATGCCGTTGTTTGAAATTTCTGGCTTCAGTGCTTTTAATGAAGAACAAAAAGAAGCAGCGAAACTTTCTTTACAATCCTGGTCTGATGTTGCCAATATTAAATTTACCGAAGTAAGTAGTGCTAAAAAAGCGAATATCACTTTTGGTTTCTTTGATCATAGTGACAACGATGATTATGCATTTGCAACTCTGCCACAAGGACAAAAAAACGCTTTTACATGGTATGACGCTACAAGCCATACTTTTGTAGACAATGATATTGATGTGAATGGTTATGCTCGTCAGACTTTCACCCATGAAATTGGCCATGCACTAGGATTGGAGCACCCTGCCGATTATGATGCTTCTGATAAAGTGCGGCCAGGCTATATCACTAAAGCAGAATATTTTGAAGATACTCGTGCCTATACGGTCATGAGTTATTTCACTGAAAAATATACAGGCCAAGATTTTAAATATGAATATTCATCGGCGCCTCTGTTGAATGATATC
Organism: Xenorhabdus sp. TS4; assembly: GCF_014467265.1. Classification (NCBI taxonomy): domain Bacteria; kingdom Pseudomonadati; phylum Pseudomonadota; class Gammaproteobacteria; order Enterobacterales; family Morganellaceae; genus Xenorhabdus; species Xenorhabdus sp. TS4. Next base: position 96,969 of record NZ_NKHQ01000005.1, read on the forward strand.
TCTGCCATTCAGAAATTGTATGGTGCAAATATGGAAACCCGTACGGGTGATACCATATATGGTTTTAATTCCAATACCGACCGCGACTTTATGACGGCCACTGATGCGAACAGCAAACTGGTGTTCAGTGTCTGGGATGCGGGGGGTGAAGATACTTTTGATTTCTCCGGCTTTACCCAAAATCAGCGTATCAACCTGAATGAAGGCGCTTTCTCTGACGTTGGTGGTTTGAAAGGCAACGTTTCTATTGCCCGTGGTGTCGTTATTGAGAACGCGATTGGCGGCAGCGGCGACGATATTCTGGTCGGTAACAGTGCAGACAACACCCTGAAAGGTGGCGCAGGCGATGACATCATTTATGGCGGTCTGGGCGGTGATCATCTGTGGGGTGGAGAAGGTAACGATACCTTTGTTTATCTGGATGGAAAAGAATCGCTGAAAGATAATCCAGACTGGATCCACGATTTCGTCTCTGGTGAGGATAAGATCGATTTGTCTGAATTCAATTTCGGTGGTAATGGCGATATCAAATTTGTGGATTCGTTCTCAGGTAAGGCAGGCGAAGTCCTGTTTACTTATGACGAAGTGAAGGAGGTAACTGATCTGGAAATCAGCCTTGGTGGTGATCTGGCGGGCAACGATTTTCTGGTGAAAGTGGTCGGTCAACCGTTAACTGAAGCAGATTTCATCGTCTAATTGATGTCATCACATTAATAGAATATTGCCGTGTTCCCCTCAGGATACGGCAATATTATGGACATGATGGAAAGGTGAAAATGGTGAACTTCTTGCGTTGTGGCTGTCGGTTTTATAGATCGAAATTGCTCTTATCGATAATTTTCTCTCTTTTTTTGGCAGGAGGATGTATGGCGAGTAGTTTGAGGCTTCCAACCGCAGGTGAGTTGAAAGGATTATGGCAACTCTCCGATGGAAATAAGCTGTGCAGTATTGAATTGACCGATGTCCGTTTACCCGAAGGCTCAATTTGGGCTTTAAAAGGTAATGCGTGTGTGACTGAGTTGATTGGGCAGCCTGTTGAAGGATGGTATCCATCTCCAGATGGCATAACATTGACTGATGATGATGGCAATAGTGTGGCTTTTTTTAGTCATGAGTCAGAACAGTGGATTGCTTACTTTGTTGATGGCAGGGAACTGGTCATGACATTCTCCCAATTTTCAGCGTATTGCCAGTGAACGATCAGCCGCTATCACGGTGTTGCCCAAAACTATACGTATGGCTTTGCAGTCGTTGATCCTTGGCTTAGGTGGCTGGTTGGCAATTATTAATATTTTTATTGAAAATGATTTCTATTATCATTAATCTTCCCTCAGGGTGAGGTGAAATTTCTTTAACTTTCAATAAGGAAACCGTTATGCCAGTTTTTCCATTTCCATTTACGCCATCTGGGCCTATGTCACCTGTAACAACTAAGCCTTGGTCACCGACATCGATACCATCTGGACCTATGTCGCCAATACCCTCTGGACACTCATATGGATTTATTGGGGCCTACGACGTCATGCGTGGAAAGTCTCCAGGTACATATCATAACAGAACTGATGCCGACTTATTGCCATACCATGGTGGTATAACAATAAAAATAGCCCCATCAGGGACGAAATATACGAATGAAGCAGGAATCGTTAGCGCATCTCCTTTTGGACATGCATGGGTTGAATTTCAGGGAGAATCTATCGGATGGGGTCTAGGTGATGACAAAAGAGTCGGAGGAGTTGATAACCTAACATTTAGAGATTCTATGGCATACGATGCATCAAAGGTTGTCAGTGTCACATATCCATTATATTCAGAGAATGTTGTTGGTAATATAGAAAGATACATCTCTGAATTGAAAAATGGTAATTTTGATAATGATTGGGCGAATTTTTCAGATTTCAAAGAAAATTATAATCTCCTTACCAATAATTGTATAGATTTTGTAAACTCTATTTTAGCAGTCACAGAGGCAGATAATGATGCACATTATTTAGATTATATTCAACCATTACACGGATTAACTCCAGATGGGATAATACATCCTCTAGGTTTAGATTTAAATCAAGTGAAAGAGATTATTGAACAACACATTAATGAATTTGAAAACAAAGAAACCCCACTTGTTATTGATCTCACTGGTGATGGTATTACGACTATAGCAGAAAACGGTAACCTCTTTTTTGATCACGATAATAACGGAATTATTGAAAGCTCAGGATGGATAGAGTCAAACAGTGCATTTTTAGTATGGGATAAAAACAGAGATGGGAAAATAAACAATGGAAATGAACTGTTTGGGAATAACTCGATCTTAAAAAATGGCACCAAAGCAGATCATGGATTCGCGGCATTAGCCGATCTCGATGATAATAATGATGGTATTTTTGATCAAAATGATAGTCTGTGGAACTCATTAGAGTTATGGATTGATGCTAATCATGATGCGATAACTGACAGCGGAGAGTTACATAAATTAAGTGAATCAGGGATTTCTTCTATCAATCTTGCGCATAAGGAAAACGGATTCAAAGATATTAACGGTAACATTCATGGGCTGGAAAGCACCGTGAACTGGGATAATGGAAATGTGACTAAGATAGTTGATATGTATTTTGCAGTGGATAAAAATAAGACAATTGAATCAGTTACCTCTCACATTGACATAGTAGGAGTAAATGATATTTTTAGCGAGGTTATATTATGATTGGTTTATTTTTTAAAAATAAAAAGAATTTCATTTATTCCATATTATTTTTATCTTTTATGGCGCAGAGTTCAAACATGACCAATCATAATATTCCATCGGCTATATTTAATTATCCGGATGATTTTTTATCAGCATTACCTATTCCAATGCCTAAAAATGAAAGTGAATATTTTGAGTTGGTAAATAAAGCAAATGCTGGAGATCCCGAAGCAAATTGGATGCTTGCCGTAATACAAAACACTGTAGGTAATCATCAGGAGGCCAGTGAAAGATATCATTTATCTATTTCTAGAAATGATAAATTTAAGCTAAAATCTATGGTTAATTTAGGATTTATTCTTGAAGAAGAAAATAAATTCGCTGAAGCACGCGCTCTTTTTGAACAGGCTGGAGAAAATGGCTATTTTGAAGGTTACCGCACTATTGGGACTAATTATTTGAATGGAATAGGCGTAAAACAAGATTTTAATAAAGCGAAGGAGTATTATAAGAAAGCAAGTCAAATTGGGTGTAATGAATGCACGTACTTTATTAACAATTGGAATGATGTCGTTAAATTAAAAAAATCAGGAAAATAAATTTAGACATGAAATAAATAGCGTAATTTGATTTCATGAAAATTATCTAAAAATACGGCGGCCAAAGAAGGGAATGATAGCCGCCGTATGATGAATAAACAGCCGAGTTAAAAATTAATTATTGCTGTTTTTGTTGTTAATTATAATTGATTGCGTTTTAAGCAGGAAAAGAAGAATGGTAAGTAATCTCAAGCAGCAAGGGAATGAAATCACGGAGGTTATCCGTGCACACAGTAAGGTCTTCTGGACTATTGGATTATTTACAGCATTTATCAACTTGCTGATGCTGGTTCCCTCCATTTATATGCTGCAAGTATATGATCGAGTACTGCCATCCAGTAATGAAATGACCTTGCTGATGCTGACGTTGATCACGTTGGGTATGTTCGCCATGATGGGCGGGCTGGAGTATATCCGAAGTCAGGTGGTGATCCGCATCGGCAGTCAGTTTGATATGTGCCTGAATCAACGGGTTTATACCGCTTCCTATGAATCCAACCTGAAAAATGGTTCCACTGATGCAGGGCAAATGCTTAATGATTTGGCGACCATCCGTCAGTTCTTAACCGGCAATGCCCTGTTTGCCTTTTTTGATGCCCCTTGGTTCCCTGTCTATCTTTGCGTCATCTTCCTGTTCAGCCCATATTTGGGGTTGTTGGCGCTACTTGGGGCGATCATATTGATCGCGCTGGCGGTGCTGAACCAGTGGTTATCTCAAGCACCTTTGGCAGAAGCCAGTAAGCTTTCTTTGCGCTCAGCCAATTTAGCCAGTACCAATTTGCGTAATGCCGAAGTGATTGAAGCACTTGGTATGTTGCCAGCACTGCGCCGTCGTTGGTTTGGCTTGCATCAGCGTTTTCTCAATTTTCAGCGTATTGCCAGTGAACGTTCGGCCGCTATCACGGCACTGACCAAAACGATCCGTATGGCCTTGCAGTCGTTGATTCTTGGCTTGGGTGGCTGGTTGGCGATTGAAGGGAATATTACCCCCGGCATGATGATTGCGGGTTCCATTTTGATGGGAAGAGCGTTGTCGCCGATTGAACAATTGATACAGGCATGGAAGAGTTGGAATGCTGCCCGCTTGTCCTGGCAGCGGCTGGATAAGTTACTAAAAGCGCAGCCAGAACGCAAAAGTGGCATGTCATTGCCAGCGCCTAAGGGCGTGTTGCTGATGGAAAAAGTATCGGCAATGCCACCGAGTAAAACACGGGCACTCCAGGCCTCGCAAAACGGATTATCACCAAATAATCAATATGTCTTGCAGGATATCAATTTAGCCTTGAATGCCGGTGATGTTCTGGGTGTGATTGGTCCCAGTGCGTCGGGGAAATCGACATTGGCTCGCCTGCTGGTAGGGATATGGCCGGCGCAAGAAGGTGTTGTACGGCTTGATGATGCTGATATCTACCAATGGAACAAAGATGAGTTAGGGGCATCCATTGGTTATCTGCCACAGGATATTGAACTGTTTGGCGGTACGATTGCGGAAAATATCGCACGCTTTAATGACGTTGAACCTGAAAAAGTTATTGAGGCGGCGAAAAAAGCCGGTGTTCATGAGTTGGTGCTTAATCTTGAGCGGGGTTATGACACGGTAATCGGTGCGGGTGGCATGGGGTTATCCGGTGGACAGAAACAACGAATAGGTTTGGCGCGTGCCTTGTATGGCAACCCATCGCTTGTGGTGTTGGATGAACCTAACTCGAATCTGGATGATATTGGCGAAAAAGCCTTAAGCCATGCGATCGCGCAATTGCGAGAACAAGGTAAGACAGTGATAGTTATCACGCACCGACCTTCATTGCTCTCACAAACAACCAAAATTTTGCTGTTGGTACAGGGGAAAATGAAAATGTTTGGCCCTTCCCAGCAAGTAATGGCGGCGCTATCCCAATCTCAGTCTTCGTCACAATCACAGTTAAAAGCGGTCGAACGTGCCTCGTAACATGATTCAGCCATATTTCAATCCTTGGGATATTTCTATCTGGGAGTAAAGATGTCCTATCAGACTCACGCAAAGGACGCCCAAAATGAGGTGTCGGAATTATTGCCGCTGGATGCAAATCGTTACCTGCGAATAGGTTGGCTGATTATTGGGATCGGCATTGTGGGGTTTTTCATCTGGGCGGCATTTGCGCCACTCGATAAAGGGGTGGCTTCTTCTGGTACTGTCGTGGTTGATGGTAACCGTAAAACGATACAGTCTCCGGTTAATGGCATTATCAGCCAAATTCAGGTGAAAGAAGGGGAGCAAGTGAAAGCTGGACAGGTTTTGGTTCAGCTCAGCCAGGTGCAGGTTAATGCACAAATTGATTCCCTGAAACAGCAGCTTTACACCACATTGGCAACAGAAGCCCGACTTTTGGCCGAACAGCAAGGGCAAGATGCCATTGTTTTTCCACCTATGTTACTGAATCAACAATCGGAGCCGCGTATTAATGAGACTCTGGCCTTGCAAAAACAGCTCTTTTTATCACGTCGTGAAATGTTGCGTAGTGATCTGGCGGGAATGCAGCAGGCCGAAGAGGGACTGAATTTTCAAATCAGGGGGCTGCGTGAAGCTCTGGTGAGTAAACAGCAGCAGCAAGTCTCTCTCAAGGAACAGGTGACGAATTTGCAGCCCCTGACGGAAGAGGGCTATTTCCCCCGCAACCGCTATCTGGAATTACTGCGTAACCAAAGTGAATTAAGTGGCAGTATCGCGGAAATGACCGGAAAAATTGGCCAACTTGAAAAACAGCGGCAGGAAACGCAGCAGCGAGTTATCCAGCGTCAGGCGGATTATCAACGTGAAGTGCGCAGCCAGTTAGCTGATGTACAGGTCTTGGCGAATGAGCTGAGAAATAAGCTGGAAACGGCACAATTTGATCGGTCACATACTTCTATTATTGCTCCGGTAGATGGCTCGGTGGTTGGCTTAACCGTGTTTACCCAAGGTGGTGTGGTGGCTTCTGGTGAGAAATTAATGGAGATCCTGCCGACCCAGAGTGCGCTGGAAGTCGAGGCGCGTTTAATGGTGAACCTGATTGATAAAGTTACTGTGGGGCAAGATGTTGATTTGATGTTTACCGCATTTAACCAAAACCGGACGCCGAAAGTCACGGGTAAGGTAATGGTGGTTTCTGCTGACCGTTTGGTGGATGGTCTGACAAGAGAACCTTATTACCAGATGCGATTGAAAGTCAGTCCTGAAAGCATGGAGAAACTGGCAGGGTTGAATATCAAACCGGGGATGCCTGTTGAGGTATTTGTCAAAACAGGTTCGCGTTCGTTGTTGAGTTATCTGTTCAAGCCATTAATGGACAGGACGTCTACCTCGCTGATTGAGGAGTAATGGGGATGTTGATATATCACAGTTTTGCCAATAGACGGACTTATTTATCTCCCCTATTTTCCAGGACATTGTTGCCAGCATCAGTATTACTGGTGTCGATATTGATATTTCCCCGTTTTGCCAGTGCGCTTTCCTTAACGGAGGCTTATGCGCTGGCATTACAGCACGATCCGACGTTTCAGGCTGCTATCAAAGAGCAGGAAGCGGGGCGAGAGGAGAAAAACCTTGGGCTGGCGGAACTGTTGCCCAAGCTATCTTTCAGTTACCAGAATGCACCTAGAAATTGGCAGAAGATGGATTCGCAATCTTTGGATCAGCGGGGAAGGATCGTCAAGGAGAGCCGTGATCGACAGTATGATAGCTATAGTGGTGCGATTATTTTGACCCAACCCGTGATCGATTTCGAGGCATGGGCGCGTTATCGAACCCGTCAGGCTTATGCTTTGATGAGTGATAGCCGCTTTCGGGTTGATAGCCAGCAATTGGCAGTCAGAGTGGTGAACAGTTATGTGGCCGTAGCTTATGCACAAGATCGGTTAGCACAGGTTGCCCAACAGCGGGCAGCCTATGAGGGGCAACTGGAACGTAACCAGAAATTATTTTCTTCCGGTGAAGGCACCCGTACCGATGTAGCGGAAACCCAGGCGCGTTACAGTCAGGTATTGGCTGATGAGTTAACAGTGCAAGATGAGCTGGATGCTGCTATTCGTGGCTTACAGTTATTAGTTGGCATACCGTTGCCAGCAGATGTGCCTGTTAATCGTTTATCCGACTCTCCGCGATTCAAAACCATCAAACTGGATTTAGCACACTATGCCGATTGGGAACAACTGGCATTACGTCAGAATCCACAACTGGCTGCTGCCCGCCAGAAAGTGGATGTGGCGTATCATGATATTGAGCGTAACCGGGCGGGATATCTGCCAAAATTGGAGCTATATGCTTCCCATAGCGAAAATAAATCTAGTAGCGACAACAGCATCGACCAAAAATACCGGACAGATTCCATTGGATTGCGGATATCCATGAATCTCTATAATGGCGGAGGTACTGCGGCAGCGGTGCGCCAATCAGCTGCAAATTATGGTAAGACTAAATTCGAAATGGATGCCCAGACAGGAGAAATTCTGAATGCACTGCGGCGTAATTATAACGCTTGCGTGAATGGTGAAAAGCGGATACGAGCCTATGAAACGGCGGTGGAAGCGGCTGCATTACAAGTGAAAGCGACTCAAAAAAGTGTGGCATTGGGGCAGAGAGTGAATGTCGATATATTGAATGCTGAGCAACAGCTTTATACCGCCCGTCGTGAACTCTCTCAGGCAAAATATGACTATATGAAAGCATGGGTTGGGTTATTAGATGAATCCGGTCAACTACAGAGTGAACATATTAAGTTAGTTGCTGATTATTTTGGTTGAGATGATTGCATTATTGAAATGATTAAAGTGTGATACCACGTTTTCTTTATCCTTGAGATCCGCATAATAGAAACGGGTATCACGCACATACATCTAGGTATATACACCTATAGGCGCACGTACCGATAGAAAGAGCCGGGTTTTATCTACTAATAAGCCGCAATTGCTGCAAATTACCCTGTAGAGACAAATCAGTTCTTAACGAAGCGATTTCACGGCTGATATAAGCTATTTCTTTGTGAGACTCCAATTTTTTTCGCCATTTATCTGGCTGGGCGTCCAAATTTTGAAATAAATTATCCAGTGAACCTGCTTGTTGCAGCAGGGTGGCGGCGGTTTTTGGGCCAATTCCCTGAATGCCGGGAATTTTACTGCTACTAATACCTGCAAGTCCCCAATAGTCGGGAAGTTGGTCTGGTTCAACGCCAAACTCCTGCTGGACAAAAGGCAGATCCAGCCAGCGCTTTTGGAAGTAATCCCGAATTTGAATATTGGGAGAAAGAAGCTGGCAATAGCCCTTATCGGTCGAAACGATTGTGACATTATGCCCGCTGTGAGCGACTTTGGTTGCCAGTGTTGCGGCTAAATCATCCGCTTCATGCCCTTCCGCGTGCCAGCAAGCGACTCCCAACGCATTAAATGCCTGTTTAATTAGGGGCAATTCTTGCTGTAGGTTGTCTGGCATGGCAGCACGACCCGCTTTGTAATCAGGGAAAAGATGGTGGCGCCAGCTATGGTTGCGGCCATCTTCATCGAATACCGCAACAGCGTGGGTTGGTGATGCATGGATGATTAACTGTTTTAACGCATGTTCACAGGCAGGAATACAAGGGCTTCCCTGTACTGCATGAATGCGTCGAATCAGGTTTAAGGCATCTACAATCAAAAGGTGTATCATGGTCGTTATATTCCATCCGTGGCGCTATTCCCTGGCACCCGCCTCATTGAATTGAGCAAAGGTATCCGCGATTTATTTGATTATCTCATAACATGGTTCATAAGCAGCGCCTCCAGGGAGTTTCATGCGATCTTGCTCGACAAAATCTTGCAGGAGGTTATCCATGCGATGCATGATATCTGCATCGCCGTGGATCTTGAATGCCCCATGTTTTTCTATGGCGTGAATACCCACTTCTTTGACATTGCCTGCCACAATACCAGAAAATGCGCGTCGCAGTGCGGAGGCAAGTTTTTCCGATGGCTGGTTTGGGTATAAATTCAAGTCAGCCATGTTTTCATGGGTTGGAGTGAATGGAGATTGTAGATCAGAGCTGATTTTCAGTGACCAGTTGAAGCTATAGGCATCTCCGGTCGCGCGGCGCTTTTCTTTGACCTTCGGCATGGCTTTTTTCATTATACGTGCGACTTCTGAGGGGGCATCCACAATAATGTGATAGTGATTGCGAGCCTGTTCCCCCAGGGTATTAACGATAAATTCATCCAGCACCTGGAAGTAATTGGCGCTCTCTTTTGGGCCAGTCAAGACCAGCGGCAGAACCTGATCTTTGTTTTCAGGATGCATCAGGATAGACAACAAATACAGCAATTCTTCTGCCGTTCCCACTCCGCCAGGGAAGATAATGATGCCATGGGCGATACGGACAAAGGCTTCCAGACGTTTTTCAATATCAGGCATGATGATTAGCTCATTCACCAGCGGATTAGGTGGCTCTGCCGCAATAATTGAAGGTTCTGTGATACCGATAAAACGACTTTTTTTGTAATTCTGCTGGGCATGTCCCACTGCGGCACCTTTCATCGGTGCTTCCATTGCACCAGGACCACAACCCGTACAGATATTCAGTTCACGTAATCCAAGCTCATTGCCTACCTTGCGCCCATATAAATACTCTTTCTCATTGATGGAATGGCCGCCCCAACAAACAATCATATTAGGCTCTTCTGAGATATGCAGTGCCTTGGCGTTGCGTAGGATAGAGAAAATAGTATTGGTAATATGCATACCATTTCCCATATCCAAATTATGTGCCTTCTGTGCATCGGTAATTTGCCCGTGGACAAACAAAATATCGCGCAGTACTGCAAAAAGATTGGCTTGCAGAGAACGGATGATTTTACCATCAACGAAGGCTTTTTCGGGGGGATTAATGAGTTTCAGCTTTACGCCACGCTCTCTACGCAGTACGTTGATATCAAAATTCTGATATTTTGATAGTAATTCCTTACTGCTATCTATTTGACTACCTGAATTGAGAACCGCCAGTGAACAGTTACGGAAAAGGCGGTATAAATCACTGCTTGCGGTACGCTTAAGCATATCTACTTCAAGCTGAGAGAGTAAATCCATTGATCCTAATGGATTGACATGTGTAATCAAGAATGACTCCTTTTACCCCTTGTGGGGATTCCTCAGTAATGATTTATACCCTATTGGGTATAGCTGACTTCATCCAACAGTTTAGCTAGCGGTCATTAATCAGGTTATTTCGATTATTGGCGGGCTAACCTTCCTGTTGTTGGAATAAACGCTTCGTTACTGCGCCACGGATTGATATCTAATCCTCCCCGACGGGTATAGCGTGCATAAACAGTGAGTTTTTCAGGCGCACATAACGTCATTAGGTCATTGAATATGCGCTCGACACATTGTTCGTGAAATTCATTGTGATGTCGGAAAGAAACTAAGTAGCGCAATAGTTTTTCCTGATCGATTTTTGAGCCTTGATAGCGGATCATAACCGATCCCCAATCGGGCTGGTTGGTAATCAGGCAGTTTGATTTTAGCAAATGGCTAATCAGGGTTTCCTCAACAACAGGGCCAGTTGCTGCGTTGTTAAGGTAATCGCGATTGAATTGATAATCATCAATGTCAATATCCTGATTATCGATGCATTTTCCTGCAAATTCGCCAATTGGTTGTTGGCTGAAATCGTGCAGGGGATGCAGAACAACCTCAATGTTGCCATTGGCGCAAGCAGATAAATCTTGTTGCAAGGTTTTCTGTACTGTTTCCCAATCAGCAAAACGAGTTTGGTTAAAGCTATTTAGATAAAGTTTAAAGCTTTTTGATTCGATAAGGTTTTCACTGGCCGCATCTAAGCTGACATGACCGATGGCAACTTGAGGAACGCCACGTGCGTTGAGCCAGGAGAGTTCGTACATGGTCCAGATATCTGCACCATGAAAAGGGAGATTATCAGGAAATAGCCCAAGTGGTTCGCGGTTCATACTGCGGGGAACCGCTTGTAATAAAGTAGGATCATAGTTATCGCGGTAGGGGGTTGGTTTACCCAATGTGAGTTGGGAAAGCGCGTGATTATCTTGATATAAAGACATTAGGATTCCTTAAGGCTAAAAAATCTTACATTCAGATAGTCTTTACGACAAAGAGCGTCTTGGTGACTAAAATTATCTGTACTATATCAAGGAATCATGATGATTCGTATTTTTATTGCGCATTATCCCTCAGGTTCACTGAGCCAACGTCATTGTCGATATTATTGACGTGATGGGCTGAGTAAGTATCAGTATTATTGAACTTAAATAGCAGATATATTTCTATATCTGCTATTTATTAGGGTTTTCTAATCAGAAAGCGGTTAACTAGAAAACAAGGTATCCAATAATGGCGATCTAAATATGTGATGTGGATCGTGCTTCTGCAATGCTGAAACGGTTGAAGCCCAGTTGTTATCAGCAGGCAAACCATCAGTAAATGACGCTGGGATTGTTTTGGTTAATACTTCCTTATCCTCCCATGCGGTGTTAGAACCATAAGCCCAACCTTTACTCCATTCAACACGAGCAGAGGCATAAGAACCATCAAATTCGTTGAATAGCCATTGTTCAAATTGGTGGCAAAATTCAATCGCATAGGGTGTTTCTGGAAAGGTTAAGACATCAAGCCAAACGGCGACATCCCATTCTGGATGATCCAAACGGGGACGAATAGCGGATAAGCTGGAAACCGTTGCTCCTGCATACATCACTTCAGCAGGATCATCTAACCCCGTAACCCTGACTTCAAGGGGGCCATTAATGGGATATTTTCCTTGGTTAGCATAGTGTTGTATTAATTTCTTCCATTGGGTATAAAATTTATTCAGTACAAGCTGGATATTTGTCCGTTGGGTTAATACTGCATAACCATTTGCCGTAACACGCAATGTTGTTGGTTTTACATATAACAATAAGTTTTTACTCCAACCCCAGATATCTTTTCCATAGTTTTGCAAGGCTGCATGTGTCAGTTGATATTGCATTTCACCGACAAGAGGTGTAATTAGCGGGAAGTTAGCAAGAATATTATCTGCAATATCCGATAGGGTTGATGAAATATTATCGGAAAATGGATAGTTATAGGGCGTTTTAACTTCAATACTGGAAGCTGGTTTGGTTGGTGCTATATTCCAGACTTTTAGCCACGGTGCTTTTGTAAAAGGGAATAAAATTATTTCGGCCCGACCGCTTTTATCCAGAAAATAACTAAAAGTCCGCTTTTCTTTTGGATTTTCTGGAAGAGAAAATAACTCATCTGCTGGTATATCGGTGAAACTTTGGCAGCGAAGGCGTTGATTTTTACCTGCCTGAAATTGCACTTCTAAAATCAGAGCGCACCCGACATGAGTTAATAGGGGAGCACAATCAGGTTCATCTCGCTCAAAGCGTTTAATGGTATATTGCTGATTTTCTTTATCCCATACAACAGCAGATAGGGATAATATCGTATTACTGAGGGAGCCAAATGTGTGTCCAGGAAGCGGGATCTCGTCAACGGCTTTAATGGCAGTTCCATGCCCGTCTATTGCGAGAGCAGCACCGAGTGTTAAATCACCAGGAGCGGGGATAGCAGTAAAACCTAAACCCTGTTCTTCCATTTGGGTTAGTAACGTTTCCATCAATACGCCAGTTTGTGCGGTTACTATGGAAAATTGAGAGCGATGTTCGATATTGACATGAGTAAAATGAGAGGAAAGATCCATCAACATAATGCGATTTTTGAAACTTTGCCCTGATTTCAATATCAGTGGTGACCAGTTATGTGATTGCCCGATGGGTCTTAATTTATAATTCTTTTTCCATGCCCAATTGATAACGGAAATAACCTCTTCAATAGTTCTGGGTATACAGCACGGTATATTATCGGCGTGAATTTCTCCTGACCAATTTTTAAAGTTAATCATTTTCCAGGTGACTTCTTTGGGAAAATTGGGTAAGTGATATTCTATTTTGGTAATTATCTCATTTTGTAAATAAATATCTTCTTGTTTAATTGAATCTGATGATGGCATGTTCTATTTCCTTAGTTCTTAATCTGTAGGGGATGACTTTTTAATATAAATTCAATAATAAATCTATTTGTTAAGAATTGTTTTATGAGAATAAAATTCAGCTCATCATTTGAGTAGGTTGTTAATATTATAAATTGATAAATAACCGATATAAAAATATATCTGCTATTTATTTGATAATGCTATATCCTGTATATTTTAAGTTAAAATCGAGGGGATATAGAATAGAAAACCATGATAAATTTTATAATTTAATAAGATAGATGGTAACATTAGCCTTATAAAGCCTGAAAATGTGGATGATATAATCATATGACCTTTAATGTGACAGAGGCACTCTCTGACTTTACCCGACGTTATGTTGAATTATGGCAAAAGAAAACAGGGTTTCCACCAGCCAGCAGTGAGTTGTATGGCATATCTTCACCCTGTATCGAGCGCACGGGAGATGATGTGGTGCATTGGCTTCCACGGCCGTTTTCTGCCCAAGAAAAGCTTAGCAAGGTAGAAACTGCACTGGAGATCCGTTTGCAGGACTCCATCCATGATTACTATGTGATGCAGTTAGCGGGTGATATGACAGCCAGTTTTGCAGAGCAAAATTTCAGTCTGATTCAGGTATGGAGTGAAGATGATTTTATTCGCTTGCAGGAAAACCTGATTGGCCATCTGATTACACAAAAACGGTTAAAACTCTCGCCTACCGTCTTTATTGGGACGACTGATTCCGATATGGGGTTGATCTCTGTGTGTAATTTGACAGGGCAAGTGATTTTTGAACAGTTTGGTAGCCATGAAAGGAAAATTTTATCCGCAGATTTAGCCAGTTTCCTTTCGGTTATCAATCCTGTTGTGTATGGTTGATTGCAGATATTGATTGGCTTTTTTGTAAGAGATATCTCACATGAAATGTGAGATATCTCTTTTAATCATAGCGTGAATATTATTCAGTGAAATTATTTTCATTCTATATCAATAAGATGCGCAATGTTCCCTTAGTGTGAGTTTTTCATATCTCTTACGATGCTGATTTAGTTGCTTGTTTCAAGAGGCTGGATCGTAGATCCTTTCACTGTTCCGCAAGGAACCATTGCAAAACAATAACCAGGGAATAAATCCATCGGGAAGATGGTACAAAGGATGACTAGGTACAGGCAGGAACGCTAAAAACTATCAGTATAATGATTGAATAAAGGATAGTAGACAAGGATGTATTTTGTCAGGGAAATCAGCAGGAAGCACCCCAAGTAGCAGGATTGCTATGACAGCCACTCAAGAGGAGAGGGAAAATCTCTCCTCTTACTTCACTTCTATTTGCTTTGAACTATTTGCTTTTAGTTATTTGCTGTTAACTATTACCGCAATTTTTCCTACTGTAATTTTTCCGCTGCAATCGTATCAATGATACTCTTACGTCCCAATGATACGGTGGCAATTTTTGTCATCTGAGCAACAGACAAGCATCAGACGAAACATCATGAGTATCGAGAAACAAATTTTACGTAAATTGCAATTAATTGAAGCTACCATGAAAACGGTGGGGATATGGCAAAATTATCCACCTAAACCAGAATCCTTTGAAAGCACTGAACCTTTTTCCATTGATACGATGTCAGCAGAAGAGTGGCTCCAGTGGGTATTAATTCCACGGATGCGCGCCTTGATAGAACAAGAAGCCTGTTTGCCGACGGCATTTACCATCGCTCCGTATTTTGAAGAAGTGTATAAAGAAGAAGTAGAGCGTTTTTTTCCTTTACTTGAACACTTACGGGCATTGGACAACCTGTTTACGCAGGATACCTGATATGCTGGAGATTATTTATCAGGATAAGCATATTGTTGCAGTTAATAAGCCTGCCGGATGGTTGGTTCACCGGAGCTGGCTGGCGCGTCATGAAACTGTTTTTGTGATGCAGACATTGCGCGATCAAATTGGACAGCATGTTTTTCCCGTCCATCGTCTGGACAGACCAACATCGGGCGTTTTATTGATGGCGCTTTCAAGTGAAGTCGCCAGAACACTTGCACAACAATTTGAATTCCACGATATACAAAAAACGTATCACGCAGTTGTGCGGGGTTATGTTGAAGGTGATGATATTATCGACTACGCCCTAATGGAACAGTTGGATAAAATTGCGGATAAATTTGCTGATACAGATAGAGCAGCGCAACCAGCCGTTACTTATTACCGTTCGTTGGCAAAAGTAGAGCGTCCGGTTGAGATAGGGCGTTATCCAACATCTCGTTTCAGTCTGTTGGAGCTGATGCCAAAAACGGGTCGTAAGCATCAATTACGGCGACATATGGCACATATTCGACACCCGATCATTGGGGATACTACGCACGGCGATTTGCGACAAAATCGAGGAGTTGCTAAATATTATCAGACTGGCAGGTTAATGCTGCATGCCAGCCGCCTTCAACTCAAGCATCCCGTGACAGAAAAGCGCCTTCTCCTCACTGCGCGCTGGGATCAACCATGGCAGCATTTGCTTGAGCAATTTGGCTGGCAGGGTATTGTACCTGATCTGGAATGTTTGACTATTCATGAATGAACGCAGTATCAAACCGATTAAAGAGATCAATATCTATGGCAAAGATTGGTGTTTTCGTTGGTACAGTTTATGGCAATGCGTTAGCGGTTGCGGAAGAAGCACAGCAGATACTTGAGCAGCAGGGGCATAAGGTTGAGGTTTTTGAAGATGCAACCTTAGAACAATGGCAAAAGTATTTGCAGGAAGTTGTCTTAGTGGTCACTTCGACGACAGGGCAGGGTGATCTACCGGATAATATCCAGCCGCTCTATACAGAGTTAAATGATAAGTTGGGCTATCAGCCCGATCTGAGCTATGGCGTGATTGCGCTAGGTGACAGTAGTTATGACACTTTCTGTGGTGGTGGCCGTACTTTTGATGACCTGTTACAGGAACAGGGAGCCAAACGAATCGGTGAGGTTCTACTGATTGATGCCATAGAGATAGTTGAACCAGAAGTCTTTGCTCAAGACTGGGTTGGGAAGTGGGGAACTTTGTTATAAGGAAATGCTCTACGACACCGCTTATGCCTTTATTGGATTGGAGAATTGGGGAGGATAAGCGGTGTATGACAAACTGACATAATTACTTACGGGTCAGCTTTTCCAAATCAGCTTCAATTTCTGCAATCTTATTTGCAACGACATGTTCGAGATGGCGTAAGTCGTCGAGGATTTTGCGTTGCAAATCCACTTCGATCTGATCATGTTTGCAAATCTGATCTAACTCTTCAATAACATAACGTAGGTTAGTGTTGATTTCTTTGACTTCTTTATAACCCTGGCTAGAGTGTGCGTCAGAGATGGTCTTTAACTGGCGTGGATACTTAAATTTAACGCTCTTGGCGAAGAATTCGCCTTTATCCTTGCGGAAATAAATCTTGAGAATGTCGTTATTCGCTTCCTGACGGAGACTATAGCGATCAATATCTTCAGGATGTGTGATCCCCAAACTTTTCAAGTTATCGTACATAGCGCGCCACCTAGTCATCTAAATGAAATGGAAAGGCCAAAAATAGTGGATTTATTATCCATTTCGTCATCGTTAAAAGTCAATTGGAGAATGGGGATGGAGGGTATCCGTACAAAAATTAGAATAAATACGAAGCTTTACTTCGCATGATGGATGAACAGAAGCCAGAAACTATAGCCGCGCTTTCTGGGCTTTCAGGAAGAAAACCTAGCAATTTGTCAACTACGTTAAAAAC
The DNA here is from genome assembly GCF_014467265.1 of Xenorhabdus sp. TS4. NCBI lineage: Bacteria > Pseudomonadati > Pseudomonadota > Gammaproteobacteria > Enterobacterales > Morganellaceae > Xenorhabdus > Xenorhabdus sp. TS4. Next base: position 114,008 of record NZ_NKHQ01000005.1, read on the forward strand.
ACTTAATCAGCATGAATGTCGATAGCCACCCAATGGGTGGCCTTGTTACTTTTTAATTTAATCAATATTTCTTAGCAGTTCATTAATACCTACTTTACCACGGGTCTTAGCATCAACCTTTTTCACAATAACAGCGCAATATAGGCTATAGCTGCCATCTTTCGACGGAAGATTACCGGATACGACGACGGAACCCGCAGGTACGCGACCATAATGGATTTCGCCGGTTTCGCGATCATAAATTTTGGTGCTTTGGCCGATGTAAACACCCATTGAGATCACGGAGCCTTCTTCTACGATAACACCTTCTACAATCTCAGAGCGTGCACCGATAAAGCAGTTGTCTTCAATGATGGTTGGATTGGCCTGTAATGGTTCCAGGACACCGCCAATGCCAACACCACCGGATAAGTGAACATTTTTACCAATCTGTGCACAGGAACCGACTGTCGCCCAAGTGTCTACCATTGTGCCTTCATCCACGTAAGCACCGAGGTTGACGTAAGATGGCATCAATACGGTATTGCGGGCGATATAAGCTCCCTGACGGACGGCCGCAGGAGGCACGACACGGAATCCTTCTTTTTCGAAACGAGCCTGATCATAGTCAGCAAATTTCATCGGAACTTTGTCGAAATAGCGGCTTTCAGCACCTTCCATCACCTGGTTGTCATTAATGCGGAAGGAAAGCAATACCGCTTTTTTCAGCCATTGATGAGTTACCCACTCTCCGTCGATTTTTTCAGCGACACGCAATTTGCCGCTGTCCAGCATTTGAATCACCTGGTTAATGGCATCGCGGGTTGCGCTATCAACGGTAGTTGGGGTGATGTTAATGCGGTTTTCAAATGCATTTTCGATCGTCGTTTGTAATTGCTGCATAAGTATGCGGTTCCTAATTTCTGTTAAGAGAATCTTGTTGTAGTTTATCCTGTGTATCGAGGGCCTCTGTCAACCTTTCTGATAGTTCATCCCTTATTTTTTTATGTAATGCGTTTTGATCTTTATCCGCTAATACAAAAAAGTCTTCCACACGTTCACCAATAGTCGTAATGCGGGCTCCATGTAAGAAAACACCCAATTCGGCGAAAATATTGCCTACCCGTGCCAATAATCCAGGCTGATCCAATGCAACCAACTCCATATAAGTACGGCGAGCATTTTTTGTTGGTAAAAAGTTAACGTTGGTTGGGACATTAAAATGGCGCAACTTGGCAGGCAGGTTACGTGCTTTTGGTACTTTAGGATGTGGATCGTTCACAACTTGCAATAAAGCACGGCGGATAGGTTCGTGACGATCAAATGCCAGTGGATGGCCGTTAGGATCTAAAACCACAAAGGTATCCATCGCCATTTCATCCCGATTGGTGAAAATTTGGGCATCGTGGACACTTAAATTACGCTTGTCCAATTCCCCAACAACGGCGGCAAAAAGTGAAGGGCGATCTTGGCACCAAATAAAAATTTCTGTGCCACCGTGAGAGAATGCGGTACTGATCAAAACCATGGGTTCTTGGGCGGGGTGACGGATTAAGTGGCTAGCGTGCCATGCTAATTGATCAGGGGTATGGCGGAGGAAATAATCGGCATGACAACGGTTCCAGATATTGTGTAAACGCTGTTCGTCGATATTTTCTTGGCGTAAAAGAGCCAATGCTTGCAAGCGATTGTTACGGATGCGTTCCCGTAAATCAGGGGTATTTTGAATACCTTGGCGCAACTGGGTTTCAGTGGCGAAATAGAGTTCACGTATCAGGCTCTGTTTCCAGCTATTCCACAGTTTAGCGTTGGTAGCACAAATATCAGCAACGGTCAGGCAGACTAAGTAATTAAGGCGGTTTTGGTTTTTAACCTGGCTGGCAAATTGTTGGATGACTTCTGGATCTTGAATATCCCGACGTTGCGCAGTCACTGACATCAGCAGATGGTCGCGAACCAGCCATTCCACTAATTCAGCTTCGTGATTTGTCAGGCCATGCTGTTGTGAGAAGACGAAGGCATCTTTGGCACCAAGCTCAGAATGATCGCCATTGCGACCTTTGGCTATATCATGGAAAAAAGCTGCCAGCCGCAATAGCTCTGGTTGAGGAAGACGCGGGTAAAGTTCAACACATAGAGGGTGGATGACACGGTTATTTTCATCAGCAAAACTTTCGAGTTTTTGCAATACGCGGATGGTGTGTTCGTCAACGGTATAAGCATGAAAAAGGTCAAATTGCATCTGGCCGACAATATTGCTCCAAAATGGCATATAAGCCCCTAAGACACTATGAAGGTGCATTGGGAGCAACGCCCCTGTAACAGCATGGGGATGGCGCAGAATATCCATGAAAATTTTTCGTGCTTCGGGGAGTTCGCACAACGGAGTGGTTAGATTTCTACGGGCATAGCGAAGCTGGCGCAATGTTGTGGAATAGATCCCTTCAATTTCACGATGTTCAGCCATGTGATAGAACATTCTCAATATTGAAGTGGGATCATGGCTAAACAGTGTTTCATCAATGAGATCGATACGGTTTCCCCGCAATTGAAACTCGGCGTTAAGAATGCGTGGTTTCTCATTGGGTTGCAGCGCTAAAATGGCTTCATTAAACAGTTGCAACAGCATATTATTTAGCTCACTGACGCGGCGGGTCATGCGATAGAAATCTTTCATCATTCGCTCGACAGGTTGATTTCTTTCCCCTTCATAACCGAGTAGCTGGGCGACACTAAACTGACGTTCAAACAGCAACCGGTTATCGTAACGGGTAACAACCAAATGAAGTGCAAAACGGATACGCCAGAGAAAATTCTGGCATTCGTTCAATTCATTGCGTTCTTCCTGAGTCAGGAAACCAAAATTGACCATTTCATCTAAGGAAGTGGCACCAAAATGGCGATGAGCGACCCAAAGTAACGTGTGGATATCGCGTAGCCCACCTGGGCTGCTTTTGATATCAGGCTCCAGATTGTAACTGGTGCTGTGATAGCGCTGATGGCGCTCTTGTTGTTCAGTAATTTTGGCTGCGAAAAATTGAGCGGATGGCCAGAAATCATCACTGAAAATATATTTCTGCAAGCGTAGAAATAGCGGCAAGTCCCCACAAATTAAGCGGGATTCAATGAGGTTAGTTGCGATAGTAGGATCAGAAAGCCCTTTTTGCTGGCATTCTTCGAATGTTCTGACACTGTGGCCGACTTCAAGATGAATATCCCAAAGTAGGGCAATAAATTGCCCAAGACGAGTTGATTGCTCTTCAGCCAATGGCGATTCGCTCAGAATCAATAGGTCAATGTCAGAGAGAGGATGTAGTTCGCGGCGCCCATAGCCACCTACCGCAATCAGGGAAAAGGAATCGATCTGATCAAATCCCTGTTCCTGCCATAATCGCTTTAAAAGTTGATCAATATAGTCACTGCGGGTGTAAATCAGTGCGTCCGGTGAGATTCCTGCCTTGAATGCGTGCTCAAGCCATAGCTGGAATTCATCAATATGCTGTTTTAGGGTGGGAAAATGCAGATCATCGTGGGAAAACTCCACAGGAGAAAGAGGGGGAACGGGTGCTTGTGCTAAGGAGATATCAACCGGCATATGCAGAAACCTATTGTGAGAAAACCCGTGAGGAAAAAGACTATGATGACCAGATTACTGAGAAAATTATAGGATGAACAGGCATTATTGACAGAGATAAAAGCTCCCCGTAGGTTGAAGGTAGCAGGGAGCTTATTGATTAAATTTAATAAATTGCGTTAGCTGGCAATTATGCGTTCACTAATACTGCTGGGATATGCGCTTCTTCTTCTTGGCGCCATGTCATGATTTCACAACCATTATCGGTAACGACAATAGTGTGCTCGTACTGTGCAGACCAACCGCGATCTTTGGTTTTCACTGTCCAGCCATCTTTCATGGAGCGGATACGAAAATCACCGGCGTTGACCATCGGCTCAATGGTGAATGCCATGCCTTTTTGCAATACCACACCACCATCATCAGCATCATAATGCAGAACATGAGGTTCTTCGTGGAAACCTCTACCGATACCGTGACCGCAGTATTCGCGGACAACAGAGTAATCGTGACTTTCTACAAATTGCTGAATTGCCTTGCCAATGGTACGCAGACGGATGCCAGGCTTAACCATTTTCAGGGCAAGGTATAAACTCTCCTGAGTGACGCGACACAGGCGCTCACCTTGAATGGTTGGTTTGCCGACAATGAACATCTTAGACGTATCACCGTGGAACTCATCTTTGATGACTGTAACGTCAATATTGACGATATCACCTTCTTTCAGGGCTTTATCATCGCTTGGAATACCGTGGCAAACCACGTCATTGACGGAGATACATACGGATTTAGGAAATCCGTGGTAGCCCAGACAAGCCGAGATGGCCTGTTGTTTTTCGGTAATGTGCTTGTGGCAGATACGATCAAGTTCACCCGTAGTGACACCAGCCTTAACGTAAGGCTCAATCATTTCCAGAACTTCGGCGGCCAGACGTCCGGCAACCCGCATTTTCTGAATGTCTTCTTCTGTTTTGATAGAAATAGCCATGAAATGGGTCCATTTAAGTCGGAATATTATCGACTACTTGATATTAATTAAGGAAAGTGTTGTCGGTAATGGTATCAGCCCACCGAATGGATGCCAATATAACCTGTATCAGTAGCCGTAATAAACGTAGTTGTCACAAACATAGCTGTAACAAATGTTGGAGTCTGGTGGTGGTTTATGGTATAAAGCGCGCCGGTATTCTGCGTAATTGTTTCTGATATGATGCAATTTGTCAGGGATACTAAATAAACTCATTATGTGTAAATAACACACACGGATCGGCACATACACCGGGGTGCTCTTATGCGGTTAACTCATTTAATGTGAATCATCCCGCAGCCAAGGAGTCGGTGTCATGGGATCTGTGGAGGCATAACCCCAATTAACTTTATAGAGGTCTAAAATGGCAACTGTTTCCATGCGCGATATGCTGCAAGCGGGCGTTCACTTCGGTCACCAGACTCGTTACTGGAACCCAAAAATGAAACCTTTCATCTTTGGCGCTCGTAACAAAGTTCATATCATCAACCTGGAAAAAACTGTTCCAATGTTCAACGGTGCTTTGGCAGAGCTGAACAAAATCGCTTCCCGTAAAGGTAAAATTCTGTTTGTTGGCACTAAGCGTGCTGCTAGCGAAGCAATAAAAGAATCAGCATTGAGCTGTGACCAATACTTCGTTAACCACCGTTGGTTGGGTGGTATGCTGACTAACTGGAAAACTGTTCGTCAGTCAATCAAGCGTTTGAAAGATCTGGAAGTTCAGTCTCAGGACGGTACTTTTGACAAGCTGACTAAAAAAGAAGCGCTGATGCGTTCTCGTGAGCTTGGCAAACTGGAAAACAGCCTGGGTGGTATCAAAGACATGGGCGGTCTGCCTGATGCGCTGTTTGTTATCGACGCTGAACACGAACACATTGCTATCAAAGAAGCAAACAACCTGGGTATCCCTGTATTCGCTATCGTTGATACCAACTCTGATCCAGATGGCGTTGACTTCATCATCCCTGGTAACGACGACGCAATCCGTGCAGTTAAACTGTACCTGACTGCGGCAGCTACCGCTGTTCGTGAAGGTCGTTCTCAAGATCTGGCTGTTCAGGCTGAAGAAGGTCTTGTAGACGCTGAATAATAAGGCCTGCTCATTTTGTTTGAGCCCTTATTGACCAGGTATTGAAATATATTGGTTAGGGGGCCTGTTATGGCCCCCTTTACCTATCTGATATAGAACTATTATCTGATATAGAACTTTCCACGCGGAATATTATCTTCCCGCGAGACACATCGAGGAATAAAACAAATGGCTGACATTACCGCTGCTCTGGTAAAAGAACTGCGTGAGCGTACTGGCGCAGGCATGATGGAATGTAAAAAAGCGCTGGTTGAAGCAAATGGTGATATCGAACTGGCTATCGATAACATGCGTAAATCAGGTCAGGCAAAAGCGGCTAAGAAAGCAGGCCGTGTTGCTGCTGAAGGTGTTATTCTGGTTGAAGTTGCGGCTGATGCTAAATTCGCAGCTATCGTTGAGCTGAACTGTGAAACTGACTTCGTTGCTAAAGATTCTGGCTTCCTGGCGTTCGGTAAAGACGTTATCACTTCTGTTATGGCAGACAAAAACGCTGACATCGATGCACTGAAAGCGAAGTTCGAAGAACAGCGCACTGGCCTGGTAGCGAAAATTGGTGAGAACATCAACATTCGTCGCGTTGCTATTCTGGAAGGTGAAGCGGTTGGTTCTTACCTGCACGGTTCTCGTATCGGTGTTCTGGTTGCTGCTGAAGGCGCAAACGAAGAACTGATCAAACACATTGCAATGCACGTTGCGGCAAGCAAGCCAGAATACGTGAACCCAACTGACGTTCCTGCTGACGTTGTTGAGCGTGAGCACCAGATCCAGCTGGACATCGCAATGCAGTCTGGTAAGCCTCGCGAAATTGCAGAGAAAATGGTTTCTGGCCGTATGAACAAATTCACCGGCGAAATCTCTCTGACTGGCCAGAACTTCGTGATGGACCCAAGCAAATCTGTTGGCGATCTGCTGAAAGAAAACAATGCTAAGGTTATCAACTTTATCCGCTTCGAAGTTGGTGAAGGTATTGAGAAAGTTGAAGCTGATTTCGCAGCAGAAGTTGCTGCAATGAGCAAACAGTCTTAATTTTCTTGAACAGAGCCGCCAGTTGGCGGTTCTGTTTTATCTCATGATGAATTTTTACATCTGGGCTGCATAGCGTGGATGTGTAGTAATTGAGTAAATCTTAATCGATCCCCAATATCCTTATCTGCTTAGGACTGAACACCATGGCAACCAATGCAAAACCCGTATATCAGAAAATCCTGCTTAAGCTCAGTGGAGAAGCCCTGCAAGGCGCAGAAGGTTTTGGTATCGACGCCAGCGTCTTAGACCGCATGGCTCAGGAAATCAAAGAACTGGTTGAGCTGGGTATTCAGGTCGGTGTCGTTATTGGAGGCGGTAACCTGTTTCGTGGTGCCGGTTTGGCAGAGGCAGGAATGAACCGTGTAGTAGGCGATCACATGGGCATGTTGGCGACTGTGATGAATGGTTTGGCAATGCGTGATGCTTTGCACCGCGCCTATGTGAATGCCCGTTTGATGTCGGCCATCCCACTGAATGGCGTATGTGACAATTATAGCTGGGCTGAGGCGATCAGCTTACTGCGTCACGGTCGTGTTGTTATTTTCTCTGCGGGTACTGGTAACCCGTTCTTTACGACCGATTCCGCTGCATGTCTGCGTGGCATTGAAATCGAAGCGGATGTTGTGTTAAAAGCAACCAAAGTTGATGGCGTTTATTCTGCTGATCCTGCAAAAGATCCTGAAGCCGTTCTCTACAATAAGCTCACTTATCAGGAAGTATTGGAGCGTGAATTGAAAGTGATGGATCTGGCGGCCTTTACGCTGGCTCGTGACCATAACCTGCCAATTCGTGTCTTTAATATGAACAAACCAGGCGCACTTCGTCGTGTTGTGATGGGGGAAAGTGAAGGTACGTTGATTTCTCATGGCTGATTTTTCACCGTTAGTGCTCAGAGACATTGGTGAAATTTGACGGTATGATCAGCATCCTGATGCGCCAAATTTAATGACACAGGGTCACATATGTCGTAGCGTACTCGGTTCACTTATCTATGATTTACGCAATGTGGCCTAAAAAATAACCATCTCCCAAGGGTTTGTAACGTGATTAATGAAATCAAGAAAGACGCACAAGACCGCATGGAAAAAAGCGTCGAAGCACTGAAAAATCAAATTAGCAAGGTTCGTACTGGCCGTGCTTCTCCTAGCCTGTTGGATGGCATCAGCGTTGAATATTATGGCGCTGCGACTCCATTGCGTCAGATTGCAAACGTCGTTGCAGAAGATGCCCGCACTTTGGCGATCACCGTATTTGATCGTTCTATGACTGCGGCGGTTGAAAAAGCCATTATGGCTTCTGATCTGGGCCTGAACCCATCTTCTGCCGGAACCATTATTCGTGTTCCATTGCCACCACTGACAGAAGAGCGCCGTAAGGATCTCATTAAAGTTGTGCGTGGAGAAGCGGAACAGGGCCGTGTCTCTATCCGTAATATTCGCCGTGATGCGAACGATAAGGTGAAGGCACTGCTGAAAGACAAAGAAATCAGTGAAGATGAAGAACGTCGTTCACAAGATGAAATTCAGAAACTGACTGACAGCTTCATTAAGAAAATTGATGAAGCGTTGGCAAATAAAGAAACTGAGTTGATGGATTTCTAATTGCCGTTTCACGCATACAACGCCGCAGCTCTTGCGGCGTTGTTCTTATCCTGGATATTACACTTCGTATCATATTTCTTTCTCAAGCGATGGACATAGCGATCTGCACCGCTCAAACTATGACGATTTTCTGTTGCGATTTTCCATTGCAATTTTATATCAGTAGCATACTTAGAGTATTAAAATGAAACGGTTAACTATTCTTGGCTCAACGGGTTCGATTGGGAAAAGTACGCTTTCTGTTGTCCGCAATAATCCGGAAAAATTCAGTGTAATCGCACTGGTTGCCGGGAAAAATATTGAAGTCATGGCACAGCAATGTTTGGAATTCCATCCACAATATGCAGCAATGGCAGATGAGCCGTCAGCAAAAGCTCTGCGTCAGTTATTACAGGCGCAGGGAAGTCAAACCGAAGTGCTGTTTGGTAAAGACGCTATTTGTGATTTAGCTGCATTGGAAGACGTCGATCAAGTCATGTCAGCCATTGTTGGCGTCGCAGGTTTATTGCCGACTTTGGCCGCTATCCGTAAGGGTAAACAAGTTCTGCTGGCTAACAAAGAATCTTTGATTACCAGTGGTCGTCTGTTTATGGATGCGGTTGTCCGATATAAAGCGCAATTGCTGCCAATTGATAGCGAACATAATGCTATTTTCCAAAGTCTGCCGGAGGGGGTTCAGCACAATCTTGGCAAGGCAAATCTAAAAAAACACGGTATTTCCAGCATTATCCTGACGGGATCGGGCGGGCCGTTCCGCAAGACACCTTTGGCGAATCTGCCCAACGTGACTCCGGATGAAGCGTGTGCTCATCCTATTTGGTCAATGGGACGTAAAATTTCTGTTGATTCTGCTACCATGATGAACAAGGGATTGGAATATATCGAAGCGCGTTACCTGTTCAATGCATCCGCAGATGAAATGGAGGTATTATTGCATCCCCAATCGGTGATTCATTCGATGGTTCGTTATCAGGATGGCAGCATCATCGCACAGCTGGGAACGCAAGATATGTGTACTCCAATTGCTTATGCGATGGCTTATCCTAATCGTATTCCATCTGGGGCAAAACCATTGGATTTTACCGAATTGAGTTTGCTCACTTTTGAATCCCTGGATTATCAGCGTTATCCTTGTTTGAAATTGGCGATTGAGGCTTGTCACCAGGGGCAAGCGGCAACAACGGCGTTGAATGCGGCAAATGAAGAAACCGTTGATGTTTTTTTGCAAGGTGGAATCCGTTTCACAGATATTGCGACAATCAATCGGTTGGTCGTTGAAAAAGTAAATTTATCTGAACCTCAAAGTATCGAAGAGGTCTTAGAAATCGATAACATAGCCAGGGCCTTAGCGAGAGAAGCCATAAGCACTTTTGCCAAATAGCAAGTTTTATTAATAAGTATAGGTTTGCATTTTGGCAAATGATATAGTTCGCGGGTAAATTACAGTTGCTATAATAGCCATTTCAATTATCTGGTGCTTGCATTCTAGTCATAGATAAGCGCAGGTTAAAGGCTTTCATTCAGTCGCGCCTGAAATAGCCGTGCTAATTGTTGACATGTAACACGGCTTTTTCAGGTTTGGCAGTGATTGAGTTTACCAAAAAGTCAGCTTAGTTATTTAAGGATTATTTTGAGTGATATCTCCCAGTGATAATGACTCATTGCCAACGTTACCCAGACATGTCGCCATCATTATGGATGGTAACGGTCGCTGGGCAAAAAAACGGGGCAAATTAAGAGTCTTTGGCCACCGTGCAGGAATTAAAGCCGTACGAAGTGCCGTGAGTTTTTCAGTGAAACATAATATTAATTCGCTGACGCTATATGCGTTTAGCAGCGAAAACTGGAATCGCCCACAGCAGGAAGTCAGTTCATTGATGGAGTTGTTTGTTTTTGCTCTCGATAATGAAGTAAAGAGTCTGAATAAACACAATGTGAAATTGTCTGTGATTGGTGATATCAGTCGTTTTAGCTCACGGTTGCAGGAGCGTATCCGCCGTTCTGTTGAATTAACAGCAGGCAATACCGGATTGCAGCTTAATATTGCTGCTAACTATGGTGGTCGTTGGGATCTGGTTCAGAGTTTTAAACAAATTGCTGAAAAGATTGAAGCCAATGAATTATCTCCCGAAGAGATTACCGAAACTACAGTTGATAACTTCATCAATTTAAGTCAGCAGCCCGAAGTGGATCTGGTGATTAGGACTGGAGGCGAACATCGTATCAGTAATTTCCTGCTATGGCAGATCGCTTATGCAGAATTGTATTTTACCGATATACTTTGGCCTGATTTTGATGAAACTGTTTTTGAAGGTGCGATTAATGCCTTTGCCAAACGAGAACGCCGATTTGGCGGAACACCAGACGATGCCGAAGTGGGATCATAGGAGGAGAACTTGCTGAAGTACCGTCTTTTAACTACGTTGATATTGATTCCACTTGTTATTGTAGCGCTGTTTTTCCTCCCACCAGCAGGGTTTGGGTTGGTTGTCATTGCTGTTTCAGCACTGGCTGCATGGGAATGGGGGCAATTTGCAGGTCTCTTCACTCAAGTTAAACGCATTACGCTGGCTGCGTTGTTTGCTGTAGGGCTATTGGCCTTGCAGTACTCTTTGTCAGATTTTTCTCACCTCATTGAGAAACCACAAGTTGTATACCTATTGTGGGCTGGCATGCTTTGGTGGGTGGCCGCCATTTTATTGGTGGTGACTTATCCGGCTTCTGCTTCTATTTGGAAATCGTCGGTTGCCTTGCGTCTGCTATTCGGGGTTATGACTATCGTGCCATTTTATTGTGGGATGATGGTACTGCGTACCCAGGGCTATGAAAATAATCCCTATGATGGCGCATGGTGGTTGCTGTACGTCATGCTGTTGGTATGGGCTGCCGATTCAGGTGCTTATATTTTTGGCCGTACAATGGGTAAACATAAAATGGCCCCAAAAGTATCCCCAGGCAAAACGCTTGAGGGGCTGGTTGGTGGGTTATTAACGGCTGCACTGATTTCGTGGTTGTTCGGTAAATTTGCCCCTGTCCCCACGATGCCAGAACATTTGTTGCTGATTTCTGCGGTGGTGGTGATTGCCTCGGTCTTTGGTGATTTGACTGAAAGTATGTTCAAGCGGGAATCTGGGATCAAAGACAGCAGTCAATTGATTCCGGGGCATGGCGGTGTCATGGATAGGGTTGATAGTCTAACTGCGGCAGTTCCAGTGTTTGCTGGGCTGGTTATGTTGATTTCTTCTGGATTTACTCTCTGAAGGTACGTAATGGATATTCTCTGGAATCTGGCTGCATTTATTGTTGCTTTGGGTGTTCTCATTACAGTGCATGAGTTTGGTCATTTTTGGGTTGCCAGACGATGCGGTATCTATGTTGAACGCTTTTCCATCGGATTTGGCAAGGTGCTTTGGCGTCGTACAGATAAACAGGGAACCGAATACGTTATCGCTCTTATTCCCCTTGGTGGATATGTCAAAATGCTCGACGAGCGGGTAGGGGAAGTTGTTCCTGAACGTCGTCATATGGCATTTAATAACAAAACTATTGGCCAGCGCGCGGCAGTTATCAGCGCTGGGCCAATCGCAAACTTCATTCTGGCGGTGATCGCTTATTGGCTGGTTTTTGTGATTGGCGTGCCATCTGTACGTCCGGTAGTGTTGGATGTTAAGCCAAACTCGATTGCTGCACAGGCAAATATTTTGCCTGGAATGGAACTAAAATCCGTTAATGGTATCGAAACTCCTGATTGGAATTCAGTACGTCTTGCCATGATAGGTAAAGTGGGGGCGACATCGGTCACTATGGACGTCTTGCCTCTGAATGCGCTTGATAATGTTAAAAAAACACTGGATTTGAGCCAATGGACCTTTGATCCGTCCAAGCAGGATGTTTTGCTGTCTTTGGGAATTATGCCTGTTGTACCACGGCTGAGTTCGCAAGTGGAAAAAGTTTATCCTGCTTCAGCCGCTGAAAAAGCGGGTTTACAAAGTGGGGACAGGATCGTTAAAGTCAACGATCAAGATGTAGATGTATGGCACACTTTTTCATCTTTTGTCAGGAAGAATCCTAATGTCCTTCTAAAATTGGACGTTGCGAGAGCGGGGGGAATGATCTCCTTGTCTCTGACCCCTGAAGTCAGAAAATTATCCAACGGCCGTGAGGAGGGGTTTGCTGGCACCGAACTGAAAATCATTCCATTAGCGGATGAATACAAGGTTATTCAGCAATATGGACCTTTTTCTGCCATTTATGAGGCAGGAGGTAAGACTTGGCAATTAATGAAGCTGACTGTCAATATGATCGGCAAATTGATTGTGGGTGACTTAAAACTTAATAACCTAAGCGGACCAATTTCCATTGCCAAAGGTGCCGGAGTATCGGCTGATTCTGGCTTGGTGTATTATTTAATGTTTCTGGCGCTGATTAGCGTCAATCTTGGGATCATTAATTTGTTCCCATTACCTGTACTAGATGGTGGACACTTGCTTTTCCTTGCTATCGAAAAGATCAAGGGGGGGCCAGTCTCCGAGCGTGTACAAGACTTCAGTTATCGCATTGGTGCTATGTTACTGGTGTTATTAATGGGGCTTGCACTTTTCAATGATTTCTCCCGCCTTTAAGGTGGGAGACCGGTTAGGAAAACGCATAACAACGATGGCGATGAAAAAGTTGCTCATAGCGTCGCTGCTGTTCGGCAGCGCCACTGCATACGGTTCAGACGGATTCGTGGTTCAGGACATTCACTTTGAGGGTCTTCAACGCGTCACCGTTGGTGCAGCATTACTGAACATGCCAGTTCGAGTGGGTGAGACGGTTAGTGATGAAGATATTAGCCGCACGATTCATTCATTGTTCGCAACTGGAAACTTTGAAGATGTTCGTGTCTTACGTGATGGCAATTCACTTGTTGTTCAGGTAAAAGAACGACCAACCATCGCCAGCATTACTTTCACCGGCAATAAATCGGTGAAAGATGACATGCTTAAGCAAAACCTTGAGGCCTCTCGTGTTCGTGTTGGTGAAGCTCTTGACCGCACTATGCTGTCTAATATTGAGAAGGGGCTGGAAGATTTCTATTACAGTGTTGGTAAATACAACGCGACAGTAAAAGCTGTTGTCACGCCACTGCCCCGCAACCGTGTTGATTTGAAGCTCGTTTTCTCTGAAGGGGTTTCTGCCAAGATCCAACAAATTAATATTGTTGGTAATAAAGCCTTCTCAACCAATGAACTGCTTAATCAGTTCCAACTTAGGGATGATGTTCCCTGGTGGAACATGACGGCTGATCAGAAATACCAGAAACAAAAATTGGCAGGTGACCTTGAAACCTTGCGTAGTTTCTATCTTGATCGAGGCTATGCTCGTTTCAATATTGACTCGACTCAAGTTAATCTGACACCAGATAAGAAAGGTATTTATGTCGCTGTCAATATCACCGAAGGCGATCAGTATAAAATCGCCGGTGTTGATTTGAATGGTAATTTAGCGGGTTACCAGTCCCAAATCGAAGAATTGACTAAAATCGAACCGGGGTCTTTGTATAACGGTGCAGAAGTGACCAAGATGGAAACCGCCATCAAAAACCTGCTTGGTCGCCACGGTTATGCCTACCCTCGTGTAATGACACAACCTGAAATCAACGACACCGATAAGACGGTTAAACTGCATGTGAATGTTGATGCTGGCAATCGCTTCTACGTGCGTAAAATTCGTTTTTCAGGCAACGATATAAGTAAAGATTCAGTACTACGCCGTGAAATGCGTCAGATGGAAGGCTCCTGGCTGGGGAGTGATTTGGTTGAACAGGGCAAAGAACGCCTAAATAGACTAGGGTATTTTGACTCTGTTGATGTGGCAACGGAACGTGTACCGGACAGTCCAGATCAGGTTGATGTGGTTTACAAAGTCAAAGAACGCAATACTGGCTCGATGAACTTTGGTATTAGTTTCGGCACAGAAAGCGGCATGGGTTTCCAGATTGGTCTCCAACAAGCCAACTGGCTCGGAACGGGGAATTCCGTGAGCATCAACGCCAGTAAGAATGACTATTCAACATCAGCCGATTTATCTATGACTGACCCTTATTTCACTGTCGATGGTGTAAGTTTGGGTGGGCGTGTGTTCTATAATGATTTTCGCGCCGATGATGCCGATCTTTCGAATTATACCAATAAAGCCTACGGTACTGAGGGAACGCTCGGCTTCCCATTGAATGAAAATAATGGCCTGTCGTTTAGACTGGGTTATATCCATAACTCTCTGTCTAATATGCGACCACAGCTCGCGATGTGGCATTATTGGAATAAAATGGGTAAACATCCAAATTTTAAAGACAAGGCGCAATTTGACTCCAATGATTTCACCGTCACCATGGGATGGGTTTACAACAATCTTGACCGTGGTTTCTTCCCAACATCTGGTCTGAAATCATCTCTGGATGCGAAAGTGACAATTCCTGGTTCAGATAACCAGTTCTATAAAGTCACCTGGAACTCAGCAGCTTATTATCCACTGGATGATAATCGCTCATGGGTGTTGATGGGACGCACTCGTCTGGGATATGGCGGCGGTTTTGGTGGTAAGGAAATGCCATTCTATGAGAACTTCTATGCCGGTGGTTCCAGCAGTGTTCGCGGCTTCCGGTCGAATAATATCGGTCCGAAAGCAGTTTATTTAGATGAAAGTGGTAAACCAGAGAAAAATAGCCCATCCCGCGATGCCGTGGGAGGTAACGCGACAGCAGTTGTTAGTTTCGAACTGATTACCCCGACACCGTTCCTGGATGCTAAATATGCTAACTCCCTGCGGACTTCGTTATTTGTGGATGCGGGAACAGTGTGGGATACCAACTGGGATAAGACTTACGCTGGGATACCAGACTATAGTAAGCCAAATAACATCAGGATTTCGGCCGGTATTGCTTTGCAATGGATATCACCATTAGGGCCCTTGAGCTTCTCTTATGCGCAGCCAATTAAGGAATATGCAGGTGATAGAGCGGAGCAGTTCCAGTTCAGTATTGGCGGAGTTTGGTAATTATTAATCATTTTTGGTAAAAATCGCCCTATTATTAATATGTAAAAATAGCGTAGGTCAAAGGAGTTTATAGTGAAGAAAATATTGTGTGCAGCAGGTTTGAGTATAGCATTAGCGTTTTCTGCGGGTGCGCAGGCGGCAGATAAAATTGCTTTAGTGAACGTTGCTGAAGTTTTCCAACAGTTACCTGCCCGTGAAGCTGTGGCAAAACAGTTGGAAAATGAGTTTAAAGGCCGCGCAACCGAATTACAGCGTATGGAATCTGATCTGCAAACTAAAATCCAAAAATTACAGCGTGATAGTTCAACCATGAAAGCCAGTGAACGCGAAAAATTGGAAAAAGAAGTGATGGCGAAACGTGATGACTTTGCTCAGAAAGCACAAAGTTTTGAAAACGACAACCGCCATCGTCAGATGGAAGAACGCAATAAAATTCTGAACCGTATTCAGGATGCAGTTAAAGTGGTTGCAGGCAAAGAAGGTTACGATCTGGTTCTGGATGCGAATACCGTGGTGTATTCTACGTCTGGTAAAGATATCACTGCAGAAGTACTGAAACAGGTTAAGTAAGTAGATGGTTTCAATTCGATTGGCTGATCTCGCTCAGCAGTTGAATGCGCAATTGTACGGTGATGGCGATATCGTCATCACCGGTATTGCGCCGATGTATTCAGCAAATAACGAGCAAATTACATTTTTATCCGACAGTCGTTATACTGACAAACTTGCTACCTGTCAGGCTGCGGCGGTTGTGCTGCGCGAAGCAGATCTCCCTCACTGCAAAGTTGCCGCGTTGGTTGTTAATGATCCTTACCTGGCCTATGCACGCATGGCGCAACTTATGGATACGACACCGAAACCTGCACAGGATATCCACCCATCAGCAGTTATCTCCTCTGAGGCGGTATTGGGCAAAAATGTGGCGGTGGGGGCAAATGCGGTTATCGAATCCGGCGTTATGCTTGGTGATAATGTTATCGTTGGTGCGGGTTGTTTTATTGGAAAAAATGCGCGGATTGGGGCAGGAACCCGTCTTTGGGCCAATGTATCGATATACCACAATGTTGAAATTGGTGAGTTGTGTTTGATTCAATCGGGAGCTGTTATAGGTTCTGATGGTTTTGGTTATGCCAATGAGCGTGGGAATTGGGTTAAAATTCCACAGCTAGGCACAGTGATCATCGGAGATCGCGTTGAAATCGGCGCTTGCACGGCCATTGATCGCGGCGCATTGGATAACACTGTCATCGGTAATGGTGTTATCATAGACAACCAATGTCAGATTGCCCACAACGTGACAATTGGAGACAACACCGCGGTGGCTGGTGGTGTCATTATGGCGGGCAGTTTGAAAGTTGGCCGCTACTGTATGATTGGTGGAGCCAGTGTCATCAATGGGCACATGGAAATCTGTGACAAAGTGACCGTGACTGGTATGAGCATGGTGATACGTCCAATTACAGAGCCTGGCGTATACTCGTCGGGGTTCCCGTTACAACCGAACAAAGTTTGGCGCAAGACTGCCGCTTTAATCATGAACATCAATGAGATGAATAAGCGCTTAAAGTCAGTTGAACGCCAACTGAAAGGTGAAAACGAGTAATCATACCCGCATCTTGGATCGACATTTTTGATTAAACGTTTTTAGTTAGCATTTTTGGTTGTGCTTTTGATTTTTGCGGCCTGCCTGATAACTCTGAATTTGGAGTTAACGCAGGCCGTGTCGTTAATATTATGATTCTTATATGACAGGAAGAGTATTTAGATGAGTGATAATCATACTCTGCAAATTGAAGAGATTTTAGATTTACTGCCTCACCGCTACCCATTTTTGTTGGTAGACCGTGTTTTAGATTTTGAGGAAGGTAAATTTTTGCGCGCAGTCAAGAATGTATCATTTAATGAACCATTCTTTCAGGGGCATTTCCCTGGTAAGCCTATTTTTCCTGGTGTCTTGATCCTTGAAGCAATGGCTCAAGCTACCGGCATTCTGGCGTTCAAAAGTGTTGGATCACTGAAACCAGGTGAATTGTATTACTTTGCAGCGATTGATGGCGCTCGCTTCAAGCGTCCGGTTCTGCCAGGTGATCAAATGATCATGGAAGTAGAATTTATTAAAGAACGTCGCGGAGTTGCGCGTTTCAGGGGCGTAGCGAAAGTCGATGGAGAAGTGGCTTGTGAAGCTGAAATGATGTGTGCTCGCCGTCGTGAGGCTTAATCCATGATTGATCAGACCGCTGTTATCCATCCCTCTTCCATTATTGAAGAGGGTGCTGTTATTGGTGCCAATGTTCGCATTGGCCCATTTTGTTATATCGGTGCCCAAGTTGAGATTGGTGAAGGGACTGAATTGAAATCTCATGTTGTGGTTAATGGGATAACCAAGATTGGCCGCGATAATCAGATTTATCAATTTGCTTCCATCGGAGAGGTCAATCAGGATCTCAAATATCAGGGTGAACCCACTCGCGTTGAAATTGGCGACCGTAATCGCATTCGTGAAAGTGTTTCTATCCACAGAGGCACTGTTCAGGGTGGGGGCGTGACTAAAGTTGGTAGTGACAATCTGTTGATGATCAACGCCCATATCGCCCATGATTGCATCGTTGGTGATCGTTGTATTATTGCGAACAATGGTACATTGGGCGGACATGTTATTCTGGGTGATTATGTCATTATTGGTGGAATGACGGCCGTGCATCAATTCTGTCAAATTGGTTCTCACGTGATGGTTGGTGGTTGTTCCGGCGTTGCTCAGGATGTTCCTCCTTACATTATTGCACAGGGGAATCATGCAACACCTTTCGGATTGAATATCGAAGGTCTGAAGCGTCGTGGGTTTGACAAAGAATCTCTGCATGCAATTCGTAATGCCTATAAGACGCTTTATCGCAGCGGAAAAACATTGGAAGAAGCCAAGCAAGAGATTGATCTTCAAGCGGAAAACAACCCGCATGTGAAAATATTCAGTGATTTTCTGGAACATTCCGCAAAATCCAGTCGTGGCATCATTCGTTAAGTAAGTAGATGAAGGATACTCCTTTGACTACCTTTTCTTCTGTTGATAATCAGCGCCCGCTGACAATTGGTTTAGTCGCCGGAGAAACTTCCGGTGATATCCTTGGGGCGGGGCTGATTCGAGCATTGAAAGCAAAAATTCCGCACGCCCGCTTTGTGGGTGTTGCTGGCCCTCTTATGCAGGCAGAAGGTTGTGAAGCCTGGTATGAGATGGAAGAGCTGGCCGTAATGGGGATCGTTGAAGTTCTGGGACGTTTGCCCCGTTTGCTGAAAATACGCAAAGACTTAACCGCACGTTTTACCGCGTTGAAGCCTGATGTGTTTATTGGCATTGATGCGCCTGACTTTAATATTACTTTGGAAGGCAGGCTTAAACAGCAGGGAATTAAAACAATCCATTACGTTAGCCCATCGGTATGGGCATGGCGCCAGAAACGTGTGTTTAAAATGGGGCGGGCAACGGATTTGGTATTGGCGTTTTTACCTTTTGAAAAAGCCTTTTACGATCAGTTTAACGTTCCATGTCGATTTATTGGGCACACAATGGCAGATGCGATGCCTTTGCAACCTGATAAAGCAGCTGCCAGAAAAATTCTGGATATTCCATTAACTGCTCACTGTTTGGCGATCTTGCCTGGTAGTCGTCATGCTGAAGTAGAGATGCTCAGTGCTGACTTCTTAAAAACTGCACAATTATTGCGGGAGAAATTTCCCGACTTGCATGTACTGGTTCCTCTGGTTAATGCCAAACGGCGTGAACAGTTTCAGCGCATTAAAAACGAGATAGCACCGGATTTGCTGCTCCATTTATTAGATGGCAAAGCGCGTGAAGCCATGATTGCCAGTGATGCTACTTTACTGGCATCCGGTACGGCTGCACTGGAATGTATGCTGGCCAAATGCCCAATGGTGGTCGGCTATAGAATGAAACCTTTTACATTTTGGCTGGCAAAACGCCTGGTGAAAACACCGTATGTTTCTTTGCCTAACTTGCTGGCAGGAAAAGAATTAGTCAAAGAATTACTACAGGATGAATGCAAACCACAAGCATTGTCAGAGGCATTGTTACCTCTTGTGCAAGGTGGTGCTGATGTGGAAACGTTGAAACAAACGTTCTTGCATTTGCATGAAAGCATTCGCTGTGATGCCGATGAACAGGCTGCGCAAGCCGTTTTGGAATTAGCGAGAAGATGATGGATTTTGTTTATCCACAGGCGAATTTGATTGCCGGTGTTGATGAAGTTGGACGTGGCCCATTGGTAGGGGCTGTAGTGACTGCTGCGGTTATTCTTGATCCGGCTAAACCCATTGCAGGCTTGATGGATTCGAAAAAACTCACAGAAAAGCGCCGTGAAGCACTGTATTGGGAAATAAAAGAAAAAGCCTTATGTTGGAACCTGGGTCGTGCAGAGCCGGAAGAGATCGATCAACTTAACATCCTCCATGCCACGATGCTGGCTATGCAAAGAGCTGTTGAGGGGTTGGCACTCATACCGGATTATGTTCTGATTGATGGCAATCGCTGTCCGGCATTAGTCATGCCAGCTCAAGCTGTCGTGAAGGGCGATAGCCTGGTTGCAGAAATAAGCGCCTCCTCCATTCTTGCCAAAGTAACACGTGACAGGGAAATGGCAGAGCTGGATAAACAGTTCCCTGGCTACGGCTTTGCGAAACACAAAGGTTATCCAACCGCCCTGCATCTGGAAAAATTGGCTTCTTTGGGCGCTACGGAGCATCATCGTAAAAGTTTTGCGCCAGTTAAACGGGCGCTAGGTCTTAGATAAAATCTGGGATAAGTATCTGGGCAGATTATGACAGAACCACGTTTTGTACACTTACGTGTTCACAGTGATTATTCAATGATTGATGGCTTGGCTAAGACCGGCTCACTGGTGAAAAAAGTCGCCAAATTGGGGATGCCAGCTTTTGCGATCACAGATTTTACCAACTTGTGTGGATTGGTGAAATTCTATGGCAGTGCCCATGGTGCTGGTATCAAGCCAATTATTGGTGCGGATTTTTATGTGGAAAGTGATTTGTTGGGGGATGAATATGCCCATCTGACGATCCTTGCCCGTAATAATGAAGGCTATCAAAACCTGACCTTACTGATCTCTGAGGCTTACCAAAAAGGTTATGGCGCGATTGGCCCGACTATCCAGCGGGAATGGCTGGTGAAATACAAAACAGGGTTAATCCTGCTGTCGGGCGGGCGCATGGGGGATGTGGGTAAATTCCTGCTGCGTGGCAATCGTGCGATGGTGGATCAATGCCTCGATTTTTATCAGGAATATTTCCCTGACAGCTATTACCTTGAGTTGATCCGTACCGGACGTCAGGATGAAGAAAACTATCTTCATGCGGCTGTGGTGCTGGCGTCAGAAAAAAATCTTCCCGTCGTGGCAACCAATGACGTTTGTTTTCTTGAAAGCGAGGACTTCGAAGCTCACGAGATTCGGGTTTCTATCCACGATGGTTATACACTGTCTGATCCGAAACGCCCTAAAAATTACAGCCCTCAGCAATATCTACGCAGTGAACAGGAAATGTGCGAGCTTTTCTCAGACATTCCTGAAGCGCTACAAAATAGCGTCGAAATTGCTAAACGCTGTAATGTCACAATCCGCCTTGGTGAGTATTTCCTGCCGCAGTTTCCAACGGGCGAAATGAGCACTGAAGATTTTCTCGTTGAAAAATCCAAGCAAGGATTGGAAGAACGTCTGGAGTTTCTTTATCCCGATCCGGAAGTCAGGGCGCAAAAACGTCCAGAATATGATGAGCGTCTTGATATTGAGCTGAACGTTATCAACCAGATGGGATTTCCTGGCTACTTCCTGATCGTAATGGAATTTATCCAGTGGTCGAAAGACAATGGTGTTCCCGTTGGCCCTGGACGAGGCTCTGGTGCCGGCTCCCTTGTGGCTTATGCGTTAAAAATTACTGACCTCGATCCACTGGAATTCGATCTGCTGTTTGAACGTTTCCTTAACCCTGAACGTATTTCCATGCCAGATTTTGACATCGATTTCTGTATGGAAAAACGTGATCAGGTTATCGATCACGTTGCAGATATGTACGGACGAAATGCGGTATCGCAGATCATCACGTTTGGTACGATGGCGGCGAAAGCGGTTATCCGCGATGTTGGGCGTGTACTTGGGCATCCCTATGGATTTGTAGATCGAATATCGAAACTGGTGCCTTCTGATCCGGGTATGACACTGGAAAAAGCGTTTGTCGCCGAGCCACAGCTACCTGAAATTTACGAAGCGGATGAAGAGGTTAAAGCGCTGATAGACATGGCGCGCAAACTGGAAGGTGTCACTCGTAACGCAGGTAAACATGCCGGTGGTGTTGTTATTGCACCAACCAAAATTACTGATTTTGCACCGATTTACTGTGATCCAGAAGGGCAAAACCCGGTTACCCAGTTTGACAAAAACGATGTGGAATACGCAGGCCTGGTTAAGTTTGACTTCCTTGGTCTGAGAACCCTGACCATCATCAACTGGGCACTTGAGATGGTGAATGCACGTCGTGCCAAGAAAGGGTTGGAACTGATTGATATCGCAGCTATTCCTCTGGATGATCAGAAAAGTTTCGATATGCTGCAACGTTCTGAAACCACGGCCGTGTTCCAGCTTGAATCGCGCGGAATGAAGGATTTAATCAAACGCCTGCGCCCTGACTGTTTTGAAGACATGATCGCATTGGTGGCACTGTTCCGTCCTGGGCCATTGCAATCAGGCATGGTAGATAACTTTATCGACCGTAAACATGGACGGGAAGAACTTTCCTATCCTGATGTTGAATGGCAGCATGAATCCTTAAAACCCGTATTGGAGCCAACTTACGGTATCATCCTGTATCAGGAACAGGTGATGCAGATTGCGCAGGTTTTAGCCGGTTATACCCTTGGCGGGGCAGATATGTTGCGCCGTGCAATGGGTAAGAAAAAACCAGAGGAGATGGCTAAACAACGATCAGTATTTGAAGAGGGAGCGGTAAAACAGGGCGTTGATGGTACGCTCGCCATGAAAATCTTCGATTTAGTGGAGAAATTCGCGGGTTATGGCTTTAACAAATCTCACTCCGCAGCTTATGCGCTGGTTTCTTACCAAACATTATGGCTGAAAGCCCACTATCCGGCAGAATTTATGGCTGCCGTGATGACAGCAGATATGGATAACACCGAAAAAGTTGTTGGGTTGGTGGATGAGTGTTGGCGCATGGGGCTGAAAGTTCTTCCTCCTGATATCAATAGCGGCTTGTACCATTTCCATGTCAATGATGATGGAGAAATTGTTTACGGCATTGGTGCGATTAAAGGTGTGGGTGAAGGCCCGATTGAAGCGATTATTGAAGCCCGGCAGAAAGGGGGGCATTTCAAAGAGCTATTCGACCTGTGTGCACGTGTTGATATCAAAAAAATAAACCGGCGGGTGATGGAAAAACTGATCATGTCCGGTGCTTTTGATCGACTGGGGCCACATCGTGCGGCACTGATGTCGTCCCTGGAAGGGGCACTGAAAGCAGCGGATCAACATGCCAAAGCAGAAGCCACGGGTCAAACCGATATGTTTGGTGTATTGGCTGAAGAACCAGAACAAGTTGAGCGTTCGTATGCCAGCACTCCCAAATGGCCAGATCAGGTGGTATTGGATGGTGAGCGGGAAACGCTGGGTTTGTACTTAACTGGACACCCAATCACAGGTTATTTGAAAGAGATTGAACGATATACCAATGGATTACGTCTAAAAGATGTGAACCCAACACCTCGTGGTCAGGTAACAACTGTGGTAGGTTTGGTATTAGCTTCCAAAATAGTGACGACCAAACGGGGCAATCGGATTGGTATCAGTACATTAGATGATCGTTCAGGACGTCTAGAGATTATGCTGTTTTCTGATGCGTTGGAAAGGTATCAGCATTTATTGGAACAGGACAAAATTTTGATTGCTACCGGACAAGTCAGCTTTGATGACTTCAGCGGTGGACTTAAAATGACAGTTCGTGAATTAATGGATATCAGTGAGGCACGTGAAAAATTTGCACGTGGGCTTGCTATCTCATTATCAGACAGGCAAATTGATGAACAATTATTGAGCCGTCTTCGTGGTGCATTGGAGCCACACCGCTCAGGTACAATACCGGTTCATCTTTATTACCAGCGGGTAGATGCCCGCGCCCGCTTACGATTCGGGGCGACATGGCGGGTAACGCCAACAGACACCCTTTTGACAGATCTGCGAACTCTGCTGGGTAATGAGCAGGTAGAATTAGAATTTGACTAGAATAGGAACATTATGAGTCTGAATTTTCTGGATTTTGAACAGCCGATTGCCGAGCTGGAAGCGAAAATTGATTCGCTTACCGCAGTTAGCCGTCAAGATGAAAAGCTAGATATCAATCTGGATGAAGAAGTCCAGCGTTTGCGGGAAAAAAGCCTGGAGCTGACTCGCAAAATTTTCGCTGATTTAGGGGCATGGCAAATTTCCCAGCTATCACGTCATCCATTGCGCCCTTATACATTGGATTATATTCAGCGCATATTTACTGACTTTGAAGAGTTAGCGGGTGATCGGGCCTATGCTGATGACAAGGCCATTGTGGGTGGGTTAGCACGTATTGATGGTCGTCCTGTCATGGTGATAGGCCACCAGAAGGGGCGTGAAACCAAAGAAAAAATCCGCCGCAATTTTGGTATGCCATCACCGGAAGGTTATCGTAAGGCGTTGAGATTGATGGAAACAGCCGAACGTTTCAAATTGCCAATCATTACTTTCATTGATACTCCTGGTGCATATCCTGGGGTAGGCGCAGAAGAGCGTGGCCAGTCAGAAGCTATTGCACGTAACTTGCGTGAAATGTCTCATCTTTCTGTACCTATCATCTGTACAGTGATTGGCGAAGGGGGTTCTGGTGGAGCGTTGGCGCTTAGTGTTGGTGATAAAGTCAACATGTTGCAATACAGTACCTTCTCTACTATCTCTCCTGAAGGTTGTGCTTCCATTTTGTGGAAAAGCGCTGAAAAAGCACCATTGGCAGCTGAAGCAATGGGGAATACCGCCCCACGTCTGAAAGAATTGAATCTGATTGATACTGTTATTCCTGAGCCATTGGGTGGTGCGCACCGTCACTATGAAGAAATCGCTGAAACATTGAAAACTCAATTGTTGGCTGATCTTTCTGAATTGAGTGAACTGGACAGTGAAGAATTAGTTAACCGTCGTTATGAGCGTTTAATGCAGTACGGTTACTGCTAAGATCTGAAAGTTTTTAATCGCTAATCGCGGGTGGAAAGTATTTCAGGTGGAAATACTGAGGAGTGATAACTTCCTGGTATTTCCACCTGTTTTGCTGTTTATAAGGGCGAAATCATCATGGCATATATAATCTAATATTATCATGCCTGATGATGTTGGGATGGAGTGGGTGCCTTGTAGGCTGGGCTTTAAAATAATAAATTGAGTTTTTCTATGGCCAAATATAAATATATTATTTATGCGTTTTCTTGCGTGTTTATCTGGAGCTTTATTCCTTCTATATCGCGTTTTGGTCAGAAAGAGATGGATCACTTCCAATATTTATTCTGGTCAAATATTTTGTCTGTTTTAGCGGTATTTGTCGTTGCCCTCATGATGGGGAAAAGTTGGAAGGGCATTTTATTTATTCCTTTGCCCGTTATGCTTAAGGTTTTGATCTTAGGTGCTTTGGATTGTTTCTTCTATTTGCTGCTTTACTATGGTTATGCCATTGAAAATGGTGTTGCTGTTTTGGTAATCCAATATAGCTGGCCGTTAATGATTATTGGATTGTCATTTTTCCTGTTTAAAGAGAAATTAACGATCAGGCAAATGATTGGCATTGCAATGGGTTTTATAGCTGTTGTGATCACTTTCACGAAAGGAAATATTACCGAGATTGCAGTGGAACATCCGCAGGCATTGTTGCTGGTATTTAGCGGATCATTTTGTTTTGCATTAATGTCAGTATTATCGAGACAGTTTGCTATTGATCCCTATATTAGTACATTTTGGGTATTCCTCTGTTCCACCTTAGTCTCCGCGGTATTTATGTTTGCTTTCAGCAGCATTAAATTACCTGCCGGTGATTCACTGATGCCAACATTACTTAACGGCATCATACTGAATGGGATCTCTTATATTATTTGGTTTAAGGCCATGAATGGCCCTGATTCCCATAAGGTTGCCTCAATCTTATTTTTATCACCCGTCTTGTCGATGATGTGGATTATCCTGTTTTTTGGTGATGCGTTTGTCCCTGCCTATGTGATTGGGTTAGTGTTGGTTATTGTTTCTGGATTACTCTGTATCAGTGCTAAAAGAAAGACTTCCGAACAAAATGAATTGATGGATGATCTGATTGAGGATTGATCAGGCAAAATGAAGAAAGGTTTGGCTCCATAATGGTAAATATTCATGATCTTTTGCTTATGACATTGGCAGAACAGATTGGCCAGCATAAAAAAATTTTGGTCGGATTTAGCGGTGGATTAGATTCCTCCGTATTGCTGCATTTACTTGTTCGTTTGCGAACCCAATCTCATCAATTGAATAGTGAACGAATGGCGCTAAGGGCAATCCATATTCACCATGGCTTAAACCCAAAGGCGGATTTATGGGTCGAACATTGTCGTCAGATTTGTGCTGACTGGCAGGTAGATTTCCGAACCGAAAAAGTCCAGCTTAATACTCGCCAGAATGGGATTGAAGCTGCGGCTAGACATGCGCGTTATCACGCATTCCAACGTGAGCTACAGCAGGATGAAATTTTAATCACGGCACAGCATCTTGATGACCAGGCAGAAACGTTTTTACTAGCATTGAAACGGGGCAGCGGTCCGGCGGGATTATCTTCCATGCCTGCCAGAATGCCATTTGCGGGAACAACATTGATTCGTCCATTGCTAAATGTAAGTCGTGCAGAATTGGAAGAGTATGCACAGATACAAAAATTACAGTGGGTAGAGGATGACAGTAATCAAGATGATCGTTATGACCGCAATTTCCTGCGTCTAAATATCATGCCGTTACTCAATCAGCGTTGGCCTCATTTCTCACAAGCGGTTTCCCGCAGTGCCAGCTTGTGTGGAGAGCAAGAACAATTGCTGGATGAATTACTGAAAGAATCTTTGGATTTATTGATTACAGCGGAAGGTTCGATCTCTATTCCTCCTTTGGAAAACAGTTCTGAAGCAAAACGAAATGCGTTGTTGCGGCGGTGGCTCCATCAGTGTGGGGTAAAAATGCCGGCACGTGAGCAACTTCAACGAATTTGGTCAGAAGTAGCACTTGCCAGACAAGATGCGGAGCCGCGTTTTAGGTTAGGGCAATATGATATTCGTCGTTATCGGCAGCAACTTTGGCTACTTCCCCAATACCAGAATCTGGCGGGAACTATTCTTGAATGGGATTTACAGCAGGAATTGATGTTACCAGATGGATTGGGAACGCTGTTTTGTTCTAAAGAAAACGGTATTACAGTGAGAAAGCCAAACAGTAATGAGCAAGTGACAATTCGTTTTGGTTTTCAGGGTAATAGTGTCCAGGGCAATATTAGCATTGTGGGACGGCAACATTCCCGCCACAGTAAAAAACTGTGGCAAGAATTTGGGGTTGCACCTTGGCTCAGGGAGAGAACGCCTTTGCTCTATTACAACGAAAAACTGATAGCTGCGCTGGGAGTTTTCATCACTAAAGAAGGGCAGAATTTGCCTGATGGCGAAGGAATTTCAGTTCAGTGGAAGAAAATCACACATCATATTTAATAGCATGGTTAGTCACGTAGTGATAAACGTAGAGTTGACTATAACGACTTATTGATTGGTCTATGAAGATTTCTTTTTACATAAAAAGTCCTTATCTTATATAAGGACTTTGGGGAGAAGGTTCTCATCGTTATTAGCGATCAGATTTAAGAATGCTCGATAACAATCGTTCCAATTTCTGGATTGCTGAAACTGATAATGTAATCTAACCTTAATTCACGGGTTCCTTCATTTGAATCGATGAGAAGATATTCAATTTTTTTTCTTAAAATCAGTTTATTAG
The DNA here is from genome assembly GCF_014467265.1 of Xenorhabdus sp. TS4. Lineage (NCBI taxonomy): Bacteria > Pseudomonadati > Pseudomonadota > Gammaproteobacteria > Enterobacterales > Morganellaceae > Xenorhabdus > Xenorhabdus sp. TS4. The sequence goes on from NZ_NKHQ01000005.1 coordinate 141,435, forward strand.
CTTTTCCTTCAAATGTGTCACCACCTCGCAATTGGAGGTGTAAATGTAGCTGGCGTTGGCATGCTAGCTCAAGGTTATCGTAATCATCACAGTTAATTGGTTGATATTCTTCGTTATCTATAGACATATTTGCTCACCACTATGTTAGTGGCGGTTATCGTGCCGCCCGTGATTGACCAAAATCAAATGCAAAATGCTACTTACGACTATAGCACAGTAAGCTTTCCGTGATTACTGAATAAGTCGGTGAGAATTTCGTTAAAACAGGAAGCGGATTGAACCTGTATCTTACCATTACACAATAAAATAAAGTCATACTATTTGATTGCTCTTTCCGTGCATTTTGGAACCCAGTAGAGTAATGTCAATTTTGTTATGTAAAGTTTATGCTTTGCGTGAAAGTCAATGATTATCTTTTTGAATTTATTGGATCAAATGATGAATAAAAAAATATTGCTTGCATTGTTGGTTGCTGGTGTATTCACCGCTGCGGGATGTCAGAATACTTCCGTAACCCAGGATAGCCCTGTATCTCAGGAAAAGTCTCAGTCAACCGAAAACGTGTTTAGTGGTGTTGTACCTTGTGCGGATTGTGCAGGTATTGAGACCACCTTACAACTTGCTAAAGATGGGACATATATATTGGGGCAAACCTATTTGGAAGCCAAAGATGAGAAAAATACGTTCTTTGAAACAGGTCATTGGGTGATAAACGGTAAAAAGGTTGTGTTAAGTCAGCAAGACGGCCAAAAATCTTATTATCAGATGAAAGGCGAAAATTTGGTTATGCTGGATATCGATGGCGAGCCAATTGAATCAAGCTTCAATTATGAATTAGATAAAGTCAAACCGAAAAAGCTGGCAGGAGAATACAGCTATTTTGCTGATTCTGCTCTCTTTACGGAATGTGGTACTGGAAGGCGTTATGATGCTGCGGAAAATATCGATTTAGAACGTGGCTATAGCGCCATGGGAGTAGAAGGTGGAACCCCTGTTTATGTGGAAATAGAGGGCTATTATACGGTTCGTCCTTCAATGGAAGATGGCTTGTTTGATAATGCAGTGGTCCAAACAGGTAAAATTCGTTTTGACAAAGCTGCTTCCTGTCATACTAAGAAATAACACATAACAGCGACGTATAATCTATTGAAAAACCTGCGTAATGAATACACAGGTTTTCTTAAAAGCTGACAAACGAAATTAAGCTTGTTGAATATGGCTTTTCAGGTAATCAACAATATTTTCCAGTTTCAGAATCTGCTTATCACCAGTGCGGCGGTGTTTATATTCGATCTCACCGTTATCTAAGTTACGATCACCGATAACCAGAGTATGTGGTACACCGATCAGTTCCATATCAGCAAACATAACACCAGGGCGTTCTTTACGATCATCGATAATGACATCAATGCCGCTGGCACGTAAGTCTGCATATAATTTTTCGGCGACTTCTTTAACACGGTAAGATTTATGCATGTTCATTGGCAGAATAGCTACTTGGAATGGGGCTATGGCATCTGGCCAGATAATGCCACGATCATCGTGGTTCTGTTCAATGGCTGCTGCAACGATACGGGTGATACCAATCCCATAGCACCCCATAGTGATAACTTGATTGTGCCCATCTTCGTTTTGCACCGTTGCTTTCAAAGCATCAGAGTACTTGGTGCCTAATTGGAAGATATGACCCACTTCAATACCACGCTTGATTAACAGCGTTCCTTTACCATCTGGGCTAGCGTCACCTTCAACGACGTTACGGATATCAGCCACTTCTGGTAATGGTAAATCACGCTCCCAGTTAATGCCGAAATAGTGTTTGTCATCAATATTGGCGCCTGCACCAAAATCACTCATGACAGATACGCTGCGGTCAATAATGACAGGTATCGGCAGGTTGACCGGACCTAAAGAGCCTGGGCCTGCTTTCACGATGGTACGGATTTCTTCTTCGGTAGCGAAAGTGAGCGGGCTGGCGACTAAAAGCAATTTTTCTGCCTTGATCTCATTCAGTTCATGATCACCGCGTACCAGCAAGGCAACTAGTTTATGTCCGCTTTCTTCTGCGGCGTGAACGATCAGAGTCTTAACGGTTTTTTCAATTGGCAGATTGAATTGTTCGACCAGCTCAGCAATCGTTTTGGCGTTTGGTGTATCGACCAGGCGCATCTCTTCAGATGGAGCTGTACGCTCTTGAGATGGCATAACTGCTTCCGCTAATTCAATATTAGCTGCATAGTTAGACTCGGTAGAGAAAACGATATCATCTTCACCACTGTCTGCCAGGACTTGGAATTCATGGGAAGCACTGCCACCGATTGAACCCGTATCAGCCAGAACTGCGCGGAAATCTAAGCCGATGCGGGTAAAGATCTTACTGTAGGCATCGTACATCTTATCGTAAATTTCTTGCAGGGACTCCTGGCTGGTGTGGAAAGAGTATGCATCTTTCATGATAAATTCACGTGAACGCATGACACCAAAACGTGGGCGAACTTCATCACGGAATTTGGTCTGGATCTGGAACAGGTTCAGTGGAAGCTGCTTATAGGAAGTGACCTCGTTACGAACCAGATCAGTGATAACTTCTTCATGGGTTGGTCCCAAAACGAAAGGGCGTTCACCGCGATCAACAAAACGCAGTAATTCTGGGCCATATTGTTCCCAACGGCCACTTTCCTGCCACAAATCTGCTGGCTGAACTACTGGCATGGAAACCTCAACCGCTCCCGCATTATTCATCTCTTCACGAACAATGTTTTCAACTTTTCTCAACGCGCGGACACCTGTCGGCATCCAGTTGTACAGACCTGAAGCGAGTTTACGGATCATTCCAGCACGAAGCATCAGTTTATGACTGACGACTTCTGCATCAGCAGGCGTCTCTTTTAAAGTAGAGAGCAGATATTGGCTAGTACGCATAGTAAGTTTCCATTGGATAGCGAAAAATAAAGACAAATCGCTAGTCTACCAGCGAGCTTGCGATGTCAAAAGGAGTTTTAGCGGTGTTCGATAGAAACCACTTCTGTTGTGGTATTAAAAACTCGCCAGCGGACGTTAAAATCCAAGATATGAGCGGCATATAGGCGGTTTTCCTGCGCTTTTTTACGGTAGGCAGGACGAGGATCTTGAGCTAATACTTGGCTAATAAAGCGCCTCAAATGAGGATAATGGGTTTTGTGGGATAAAAGTTGGTATTCCGCTTCTGGTGAGAAATTCACTGCCATATCTGCCTCTGGTGCGGCTTGGGCAAAACCAGCCTTGGCTTCTGGTCGTGATTCGGCGAAAGGCAGGTAAGGTTTGATGTCGATAACTGGTGTACCATCCACCAAATCCAAACTACCAAGTTCCAGAATAACGCGGTTGTTCTCGCATTGAATATCTCTCAATTCCACCAGTGACATGCCAATTGGATTGGGGCGAAAGGTTGAACGGGTGGCAAAAACGCCCATTTTGGCATTTCCTCCTAAACGGGGTGGGCGCACTAATGGATTCCAGCCACCCTCCATGGTTTGATGGAAGACAAAAATAATCCATAAATGACTGAACTGCTCCAGCCCGCGTACTGCATCAACCTGGTTGTAAGGCGCAAGTAACTCTAGCTGCCCTGTACCATCTTCGACCAAACCCGGTTGACGGGGAATAGCAAATTTCTCTTTGTAAGGAGAATGAATGGTCCCTATTTGCGTAAAATGAAAATCTGCCATAAGCGCTTTTTATTAATAATAATTATTTATTGGTTGTCAGTAATGCAGTGCCTTCACAGATGGCAATTTGGTAACAACCCTGACCCGGTAAAATTGCACATTGATGAAGTAAAACTGCGTTTGCGTTTAGATAAGATGCTTTCGTCAGCATATTTTGTCGTGCGGTTGCAATACTGGCGGGAGAGTCTTGCAGCGTATTACGGCAGGATTCTCCGGCTACAATACCTAACTCTTTAAATGGCAAACCTAAAAGCTCATCCGGCTTGGTATAGAGGCGGACATAAGAGGGCATCTTACTTTTCTTGACTGACTGATGTTTCAACTTCGGATCTGATATACCAGATTTATTGGACTGGGTTGGTGATGAAGTACAACCGGCTATAAAGAGCGCTATGAAACAGATAGGTAACACACGCATCGAGTTGAATCCTCATATTTTATTTAATAAAAATGGGTGGATATAAAAATACCCACCCAATGATTTTAATCTTGATTGTCTGAATAGGAAAGATTACCAGCCTTTTATTGCTCCACCCTTGAAGACTTCATTGGCTTCTTTTTCTACTTCTGGAGACTGGTATGCTTTCACGAATTTTTGCACATTTTCTGCATCTTTATTGTCTTCACGGCTGACAATAATATTTACGTAAGGTGAATCTTTATCTTCAACAAAAATCCCATCTTGCTCTGGTGTTAAACCAATTTGCCCCGCATAGGTATTATTGATAATAGCGAAAGCAATCTTTTGGTCGTCCAGTGAACGTGGTAGTTGTGGTGCTTCCAACTGTACGATATCTAGGTGCTTAGGATTGCTGGTAATGTCCAAAATAGTTGGCAGCAGACCAACACCCTCTTTCAGAGTGATAAGACCTTGTTTTTGTAATAACAGCAGAGAGCGGCCTTGGTTAGTCGGATCGTTGGGGATGGCAATTTGAGAACCATCTTGCAATTCATCCAGTGACTTAATTTTTTTAGAGTATGCTGCCATTGGGAAAATGAAAGAGTTACCAACAATTGCCAATTTGTAGTTACGTTCTTTCACTTGCTGATCTAAAAAAGGCTTATGTTGGAAGACATTCACATCAATATCCCCCTTACTCAATGACTCATTTGGCAGAACGTAATCATTGAATGTAGTCAGCTCAACATCAAGGCCATATTTATCCTTAGCCACTTGTTTAGCAACTTCAGCAACTTTAAGTTCAGGTCCTGCAATAACGCCAACCTTGATATGGTTTGGATCACGTTGTTCTTGTCCGCAACCAGCAAGAATTAATGTACCTAACAATGCACTGATTGTAGCAATGGATTTCAATTTTACTGACATATTTTCACCCCTATTGAATACTGATTTATAACCTGTCTTATCAAGTTACTGCGTACTACTATAATGAGGCTCTTATTCCCTTCATCTTTCAAATTGCAGCCAATAAAGCAGCAACTTGAAATTTGTCGGGTATAGGTATAAGCCTTGCCATTTTGTTGAAAATAATTTATTTGCGATTAACGGCTTTCACTAAATGATCACCGCCGACCTGAATTAAGAACACTAAAACAACTAATAATGCTAATACGGTATTCATCACTGTCGCATCGTAGCCGATATAGCCATATTGATAGCCAATCTGGCCCAGGCCACCGGCACCAACAGCGCCACCCATTGCGGAATAACCAACTAATGTAATTAAAGTGATGGTGGCGGCATTAATCAAACTTGGTAATGCTTCCGGCAATAAGATCTTTTTGACGATCTGAAATGGGGTTGCTCCCATTGCACGCGCTGCTTCAATTAAGCCAGTCGGGATTTCCAACAATGCATTTTCCACCATGCGAGCAATAAACGGCGCCGCACCCACAGTCAGCGGAACAATGGCTGCCTGCAAGCCGATAGATGTTCCTACAATCAGACGGGTAAATGGGATCATCCATACCAATAGAATAATAAAAGGTATTGAACGCGTAATATTTACCAATGCAGAAAGTATGCGATAAAGCGTGCCATTTTCAATTATCTGCCCAGGGCGAGTAACATATAGAAGCACACCCGCCGGCAATCCAATAACAAAGCCAAAGAAACCAGAGACGAAAGTCATAACGAGGGTTTCCCAGACTCCTTTAGCCATTAATAAAATCATTCCTTCAGACATAACCGAGAACCTCTACTTTCACATGATGCTCTTCTAAAAATGCAATTGTTGATTTGATACTATCGTTTTCCCCATCTAATTCAGCCAGCATAACCCCAAATTTCACACCGCCAGCGTAGTCAATTTGAGAACTTAATATGCTGATGTCGATATTAAAGCGGCGAACGGCTATAGAGATTACAGGTGCATCAACTGATTTACCTGTGAACTCCAGCTTCAATAATGGACTGCGATCAGGCGCGGATTCCGGTTGTAACTTCTGTAAATAATCTTCAGGAATATCCAAGTGCAACGTAGATTTGATAAATTCCTGAGCAACCGGTGTCTTGGGATGCGAAAATATCTCGCTCACAACATCTTGTTCGATCAATTGACCACCACTGATGACGGCAACTTGATCACAGATACGTTTAACAACATCCATTTCATGGGTAATGAGAAGAATGGTCAAACCCAGTCGACGGTTAATGTCTTTTAATAATTCCAGAATAGAGCGCGTTGTTGCTGGATCCAGAGCGCTGGTGGCTTCGTCACACAAAAGCACTTTGGGAGAATTTGCCAAAGCCCGCGCAATAGCAACACGCTGCTTTTGACCACCCGATAAATTGGCAGGATAAGCATCATGTTTTTCAGTAAGTCCAACTAACTCTAGTAATTCGTTAACCCTAGCCTTTATTTCGGCTTTTGGCGTGTTATTAAGCTCCAAAGGTAACGCGACGTTGTCAAACACGGTTCTGGATGACAATAAATTAAAGTGCTGGAAAATCATGCCAATATGACGACGTGCATGCGTTAACTCACGTTCTGAAAGAGAAGTGAGATCCTGCCCTGCCACTAATACCTGACCAGAAGTCGGCCGTTCAAGCATATTCACACAGCGAATTAAGGTGCTTTTGCCTGCACCGGAAGAACCAATAACACCATATATTTGTCCCTGCGGGACATGTAGGTTGATATCTGAAAGCGCTTTTATCGTGCGCGTTCCTTGTTGAAATATCTTATTTATCTGAGTCAGTCTTATCATTTTTTTCTTATTAGATGTAAAGATGAATGACTTGAGAACATTTCAACAAGTCATGAATTAAAGTGGATGTTAAGGCGTCTAGACGTCTAAGTCAACTAGGAATAAATTAAATGCTGCATTCTCAATCAGTAATGAATCATGCGATACTGTCCACTTGGTACATTCTTGGAGTAATCAGGTGACTCAAGGTATTCCCGCCGTATTTTTAGATCGTGACGGCACGATTAACATCGATCATGGTTATGTACATGAAATAGATAATTTTCAATTTATTGATGGTGCTATTGAAGCCATGCTTGAATTGAAAAAAATGGGCTACGCTCTGATTTTGGTTACCAATCAATCAGGTATTGCACGTAAGATTTTTACTGAAGATCAATTTATGCAATTAACAGAATGGATGGATTGGTCATTGGCAGATAGGGGGGTTGATCTTGATGGCATCTATTATTGTCCACATCATCCAGAAGCAGAGGATGAAGAATATAAGAAGAGCTGTGACTGTCGTAAACCACAACCAGGTATGTTGTTAGATGCACAGAAAGCATTACATATCGATATGTCCTCTTCTTATATGGTAGGAGATAAAATAGAAGATATGTTGGCAGCCAAGGCTGCGAAAGTTGGTACCAAGGTTCTTGTTCGTACAGGAAAACCAATAATAGAAGAAGCAGAACAGGTTGCGGATTTGGTCGTTAATAGCTTGTCAGACTTGCCAAATGTAATAAAAAATAGGCAAAAATAACCTTTTGGGTTAAATTGTGAGCGTTTAAATAAAAAATCACAAAAAAGACTTGCCTAAATTAGAAAGCTCCCTATAATGCGCTTCCGTTGTCACGACAAACACACAAACCTGTCGGGATGACAACGTGAAAAGCCCTGAATAATAAGGCTTGACACGATAAGAGGAAAGCGTAAGATACGCAGCCTCGCAACCCGGAAGGCACTTCCGGTTGCCAATGCTCTTTAACAAATTAATCAGACAATCTGTGTGGGCACTCGCAAGACACTATCGATATGCCGAAAGGCAAAAAAGATTAAAGTCTTAAAGAGTGACCTG
>NZ_NKHQ01000005.1:149472-152437 GCF_014467265.1 Xenorhabdus sp. TS4
GAAGACACCTTCGGGTTGTGAGGTTAAGCGACTAAGCGTACACGGTGGATGCCTAGGCAGTCAGAGGCGATGAAGGACGTGCTAATCTGCGAAAAGCGCCGGTGAGCTGATATGAAGCGCTATCAGCCGGCGATGTCCGAATGGGGAAACCCAGTGCAATCCGTTGCACTATCCTTACCTGAATTCATAGGGTAAGGAGGCGAACCGGGGGAACTGAAACATCTCAGTACCCCGAGGAAAAGAAATCAACCGAGATTCCCCCAGTAGCGGCGAGCGAACGGGGAGGAGCCCAGAGCCATCAGCGATATGAGTGTCAGGAGAACGGTCTGGAAAGGCCGGCAGTAAAGGGTGAGAGCCCCGTATCCGAAGACACTGGTATTGTGAGCTCAACGAGTAGGGCGGGACACGTGGTATCCTGTCTGAACATGGGGGGACCATCCTCCAAGGCTAAATACTCCTGACTGACCGATAGTGAACCAGTACCGTGAGGGAAAGGCGAAAAGAACCCCGGCGAGGGGAGTGAAAGAGAACCTGAAACCGTGTACGTACAAGCAGTGGGAGCCTTGATTTATCAGGGTGACTGCGTACCTTTTGTATAATGGGTCAGCGACTTATATTCTGTAGCAAGGTTAACCGCATAGGGGAGCCGCAGGGAAACCGAGTCTTAACTGGGCGTTAAGTTGCAGGGTATAGACCCGAAACCCGGTGATCTAGCCATGGGCAGGTTGAAGGTTGGGTAACACTAACTGGAGGACCGAACCGACTAATGTTGAAAAATTAGCGGATGACTTGTGGCTGGGGGTGAAAGGCCAATCAAACCGGGAGATAGCTGGTTCTCCCCGAAAGCTATTTAGGTAGCGCCTCGTGAAGTCATCTTCGGGGGTAGAGCACTGTTTCGGCTAGGGGGTCATCCCGACTTACCAACCCGATGCAAACTGCGAATACCGAAGAATGTTATCACGGGAGACACACGGCGGGTGCTAACGTCCGTCGTGAAGAGGGAAACAACCCAGACCGCCAGCTAAGGTCCCGAAGTCATGGTTAAGTGGGAAACGAAGTGGGAAGGCTCAGACAGCCAGGATGTTGGCTTAGAAGCAGCCATCATTTAAAGAAAGCGTAATAGCTCACTGGTCGAGTCGGCCTGCGCGGAAGATGTAACGGGGCTAAACCATGCACCGAAGCTGCGGCAGCGACACGAATGTGTTGTTGGGTAGGGGAGCGTTCTGTAAGCCGGTGAAGGTGAACTGTGAGGTTTGCTGGAGGTATCAGAAGTGCGAATGCTGACATAAGTAACGATAAAGCGGGTGAAAAACCCGCTCGCCGGAAGACCAAGGGTTCCTGTCCAACGTTAATCGGGGCAGGGTGAGTCGACCCCTAAGGCGAGGCTGAAAAGCGTAGTCGATGGGAAACAGGTTAATATTCCTGTACTGGCCATAATTGCGATGGGGGGACGGAGAAGGCTAGGCAAGCCGGGCGACGGTCGTCCCGGTTTAAGTGTGTAGGTGGGATAACTTGGCAAATCCGGTTATCCAAGACACTGAGGCACGATGACGAGGCATTACGGTGCTGAAGTTGCTGATGCCCCGCTTCCAGGAAAAGCCCCTAAGCGTCAGATTATGGTCAATCGTACCCCAAACCGACACAGGTGGTCAGGTAGAGAATACTCAGGCGCTTGAGAGAACTCGGGTGAAGGAACTAGGCAAAATGGTGCCGTAACTTCGGGAGAAGGCACGCTGGCGTCAGGTGAAGAAACACGCTTTCGGAGCCGAGGCCAGTCGCAGATACCAGCTGGCTGCAACTGTTTAATAAAAACACAGCACTGTGCAAACACGAAAGTGGACGTATACGGTGTGACGCCTGCCCGGTGCTGGAAGGTTAATTGATGGGGTTAGCCGCAAGGCGACGCTCTTGATCGAAGCCCCAGTAAACGGCGGCCGTAACTATAACGGTCCTAAGGTAGCGAAATTCCTTGTCGGGTAAGTTCCGACCTGCACGAATGGCGTAATGATGGCCAGGCTGTCTCCACCCGAGACTCAGTGAAATTGAACTCGCTGTGAAGATGCAGTGTACCCGCGGCAAGACGGAAAGACCCCGTGAACCTTTACTATAGCTTGACACTGAACCTTGAGCCTTGATGTGTAGGATAGGTGGGAGGCTGTGAAATGTGGACGCCAGTCTGCATGGAGCCATCCTTGAAATACCACCCTTGAATGTTTGATGTTCTAACGTCGGCCCGTTATCCGGGTTGCGGACAGTGTCTGGTGGGTAGTTTGACTGGGGCGGTCTCCTCCCAAAGCGTAACGGAGGAGCACGAAGGTTAGCTAATCACGGTCGGACATCGTGAGGTTAGTGCAATGGCATAAGCTAGCTTGACTGCGAGAGTGACGGCTCGAGCAGGTGCGAAAGCAGGTCATAGTGATCCGGTGGTTCTGTATGGAAGGGCCATCGCTCAACGGATAAAAGGTACTCCGGGGATAACAGGCTGATACCGCCCAAGAGTTCATATCGACGGCGGTGTTTGGCACCTCGATGTCGGCTCATCACATCCTGGGGCTGAAGTAGGTCCCAAGGGTATGGCTGTTCGCCATTTAAAGTGGTACGCGAGCTGGGTTTAGAACGTCGTGAGACAGTTCGGTCCCTATCTGCCGTGGGCGTTGGAAGATTGCAAGGGGCTGCTCCTAGTACGAGAGGACCGGAGTGGACGCACCACTGGTGTTCGGGTTGTCATGCCAATGGCACTGCCCGGTAGCTAAGTGCGGAAGAGATAACCGCTGAAAGCATCTAAGCGGGAAACTTGCCTTAAGATGAGTCTTCCCTTGTCCCTAGAGGACACTGAAGGAACGTTCGAGACGAGGACGTAGATAGGCCGGGTGTGTAAGCGTTGCGAGACGTTGAGCTAACCGGTACTAATGACCCGTGCGGCTTAACCTGACAACACCGAAGGTGTTTTGGGGTTTGAGAGAGA
>NZ_NKHQ01000050.1:0-3186 GCF_014467265.1 Xenorhabdus sp. TS4
CCGTGAGCAGGCGGAATTTGCCCTGAAACAGGGGCGCTGGACACAGCGTCAGTCAGCGTAATAGAAAGGAAATCGATATGTCTTCACGGGGTATTAACAAAGTCATTTTATTGGGTTATCTGGGGCAAGATCCGGAGAGCCGTTACCTGCCAACCGGTGGTACCGTGGCAACGCTGTCGCTGGCCACGTCAGAAAGCTGGCGGGATAAACAAACCGGCGAGGTGCGGGAGAAAACCGAATGGCACCGGGTGGTGATCTTCGGCAAACTAGCCGAAATTGCGGCAAAGTACCTGCAAAAAAGCGCTCAGGTTTACATTGAAGGCCAGTTGCAAACGCGCAAATGGCAGGATCAACAGGGGCAGGATCGCTATTCAACCGAAGTGGTAGTGAATGTGAATGGCACGATGCAGATGCTGGGCAGCCGTGGTGAGGCAAAACAGACGGCGGTTCAGCACTGGGCATAAGCCAGCACCGAAGCCACCGTCTTCTAAACCCGCCAATAAGGAAAGAAAGGTGACTCCGGCAGTACAACCTGCTGTGTTACCGGAAGAGGAGGAAGTAGACTGGGGAGATGAGATCCCGTTTTGAGTGGTGTTTTTATCATTAACGTATTGCCCTGTGATTACAGGGCTTGTTTTATATAACGTCATTTATTTGAATTCACTCGTATCTATTTGTTCTAATTTATCAGAGTACTCTTGCATTTTTTTTCTTTTAGGTAACTTATTATAAAACCAAAGCCATGAAAATTCTGTTACTGCTACTAGTACATAGGGAACAATATGAATTTTTTCGGGTTTTGAAGAGGAGTGAAGTACCAATATGTAGCTTAATGTTAACATTAATAGTAATGATACTATTGATATAAAAAGGTATTTTCTCCTGTCCTTTGTATATCTCCGAAAATCTATGGAAAATTTTTTATCTTCGTGAATTATGTATTTTACTATCTCTTTTAATTGGCCTTCAAGAATGTCACATCTATATGGTTTTGATAATAAAAACATATAAATTCTTCTGTTGTTGTAATCTCGTACTCCAGTCAGTTTAATGAGCGAAATGTCTTTTATTTTTCTTTTTATAAAATTCAATTCAATGGTGTTTTCTTCTCTGGCGAGAGAAATATAATTATCACCATATTTTTTGTATTTATTTAACCCCTGATCTTTAAATGAAGAAATTATCTCTCTAATTTCTTTGTTTTTCATGAATAAAATTATAAAAATAATTATTATAACTAAAGAAATATTTCCCTCACTAATGCTTTTTAATAATTCTTTTGTTTCATTTATGATCGACATAACACGCCTTTTCTCAGATGATATAAATAAAGATAGGATACTTCATGGTATGTCATAGTATGAGTTTGTATAAAATTCATGTGAGAACTTTTCGTTTTTTTAACTAGCTCACAAATTTTTTCGATATGTCAATGTAATGAATATTTATTTTTTTATTATGATGAGAATTAATTATTAAACTTTAAATATTAACTTCATTAAATCGGCGATTTGCACTTCTCCATCAAGTGTTGAAAGCAGCATGATTGTAGATCGAACTTTATTATAAATCGCCGTGTACTAATAAATATTTGAGTTAAAATTTACACCTTGGTTACCCTTTTTGCATTTGGATAGCGTACAGTGCTTGACTCTGGGTAGTATTTTACCCGTCATGTTTTTTATATGCATCTATACCACCATGAAGTTCTTCTTTTGCTCCAAAAAATATTGCCTTATCTTTTTTGCTTTTTATTAATAGATGGTTACCAGAAACATGAATAATTTCTCCTGTATGGGATGCATCTAAAAGTATAGATTTTCCCCATTTTTTATTAATAGGTAGTGATGGTATTCCTACGGGAAGTTGCTTATTTTTCCAGAGCGAATGGATATTGCATAATTTTTCCATGTTCTGATTGTTTTCGATAATATCCAATAGTTTTAGATTAGAAGGATTTATCCAATAAATGACTTTTAAACAACGCTCATAGTGCTCAATGACTTTGTTGATGACATCTTCAATCTGGTATGCTTTTTGATCACGCCATAGTGGTTCATGATGAGAAAGTCGGTTACGAATTTTATTAATTTCTTTTAACTCATTACCGATACTATTAATGGATAATGGACGCCTTGTTTGGGTATTTAGTGCATTAGGAAAAATCAAATCTCTTAAATGTGGCCAAAGTACCAAATAAGTGTTCTTCTGAATATCAAAATCATTTTTGACCATAGAAACCCAGAAACCAAAGATAAGATAAGAGGTGATTTTCAATTTTTTCAGCACCATACCTCATATATGGATTTAGATTATCCATAGCTAACAGGAGAACACACACGAATTAGAATATATTCTTTATAAGTATCTAAATAAAAGGACCACATCTTAAAACATTGAGCACTTAAAACAAATTGGTAATGATTTCAAGAGGGATAATAAAGTCAGCATTATTACAGTACATAATAGGTTTTATGAATACGCCAAAAAACACAACCTATATACCCAAATGCAATATCATAAAAGTAATGTTTTTTAACTAAAAAAATAATAAGCCCTGCAATAACAGGGCGATTTGTGAACTATAAGAAAACACTCAGAACGGGATCTCATCTCCCCAGTCTACTTCTTCCTCTTCCGGTAACACAGCAGGTTGTACTGCCGGAGTCACCTTTCTTTCCTTATTGGCGGGTTTAGAAGACGGTGGCTTCGGTGCTGGCTTATGCCCCACCTGTTGAGCAGCTGCCTGTTTTGCCTCGCCACGACTGCCCAGCATCTGCATCGTGCCATTCACATTCACCACCACTTCGGTTGAATAGCGATCCTGCCCCTGTTGGTCCTGCCATTTGCGCGTTTGCAGCTGGCCTTCAATGTAAACCTGAGCACCTTTTTGCAGGTACTCCGCCGCAATTTCGGCTAATTTGCCGAAGATCGCTACCCGGTGCCATTCGGTTTTCTCCCGTATTTCACCGGTTTGTTTATCCCGCCAGCTTTCTGATGTTGCCAGTGACAGCGTTGCCACGGTACCACCGGTTGGCAGGTAACGGATCTCCGGATCTTGCCCCAGATTGCCGATTAAAATCACTTTGTTAATACCCCGTGAAGACATATCGATTTCCTTTCTGTTACGCTGACTGACGCTGTGTCCAGCGCCCCTGTTTCAGGGCAAATTCCGCCTGCTCACGA
>NZ_NKHQ01000051.1:0-3416 GCF_014467265.1 Xenorhabdus sp. TS4
ATTAGGTCCTATCATCGCTGTAATAGTATCAGCATTAATTTTTCCATTTACTTGAAGAGATCTACTGAAAACAACAAGGTTATCAGAATCTAAGCCTTTTTCTCCAATAGTAACTTTACCTTTAATTACTTCTAAACTAAGTAAATCTTTTTTATTGAAAACAGGTTTACCAGTACTAATAAAAGACTCTCTTATATTTATGAATTTAGCTCCATCAATAAAGACACCGTTTGGATTAGTTATTACTAATTTAGCATCTTCCCCAACTATTTCTATAGCTCCTTTAAGTTGAGATTGATTACCGCCAACTACTTCATTAATGATTAAGCCAGCAGTCCTATCCTTAAGATTATGATTTTTCTCTAATTGACCTGCTAATTGAGAATTAACAGAATCTATAGAATTATTGAAAATCACGCCCTTTTCACTAACATTGAACTCTTTATAGGTATTTCTGGACATACCGTTAAGAGTTGGAGTAGCTATGTTGATAACTGGTATATTATTAACTTGGTTAACTTGAGTGTTAAAATCATTAGGAATGATATCATTAGCAAAAGCTAGGTTAGTAGAAACTAACAAAGTTAATGTAGAAATCTTTGTAAAAGTTTTAAAGTTTTTCATAAAAGCCTCTTTTTAGGTAGATCTGCTTTGATTTAAATCAAAGCAGATCTAATAATAATGAAATAGGTTTAATTGTTATATTCTAAGTAAGTCTCCTGTATAATCAAGTGGGATTTTACAAGCATAACCTCTACTAGAATCTACAACGCTTCTTAAATATTCATTAAAAGTTAAACCAGTATCTACTATTGTGTCATAGTTAGTATCAAGATAATAAACTAAATCAGGATTATCTGAATCAGTTAATAAGAAATAATGCAAAATTCCTTCATTTTCCATTGAAATAAAGAAAGGTTTTTGTTCTACTAAATCAAATCGTTGAACTTCTCTTAATCCATCTTCACATCCTATTTGAAATTTTATCTCATCTCTGATATTAGCAGTTTCACTATAAAAACTTAAAGGTTGATTTGAAAAAAAACCTCCACTGCAACGCCCCATGTGAATTAAAAAATCAAGTAATTGACCTTGAATTTTAATATCATATAAACGTTCTAATTTTACTATATCTTCTTCTGAATAGCCCTTAATGTAAGTAATATCTATAGTCAACTCTGGGTAAGCAGAATGTAGATATTCTATTAATTCTGTTTTAGTCATTTATAACTCCAATTAATCTACTGACCATAAAGATTGTAATTTATGAAAATAATCATTCAATAATTTGGCATTACATTTTTTACTGAAAGAGAACTTTCTATAAAAAGGTTTATAATTGATATCTTCCTCCAAATTCATAACAGTGTATATAATTAACTTAAGTTCTCCATAGGATAATCTAAGGTTATAGAATGTTTCATTGTTTAAATGTTCTTTTTTCAAAATTATATTTGTTTTATGTGAAATATTGGATTGTATATAATCTGATATTTCTAAAAAAGCAGATCTATACCAGGACAATTTATCTAGGTTTTTTTCTTCAATCTCTTCAGATTTAAGCAAAATATCATGTAAACAATCCCTAAGAATAACTAATTCTTCATATGTCATTCTGATAGTATAAAAACTAACTCCAGATACAGTTTCTCTATTTAAGGTCTTCATATTGATTTAAGGTCTTCATATTGATTTAAGGTCTTTATATTGAATTTATCACTAGATATTTAGGGTTTTCTACCGGTTGTACCATCAAATATATTAATAATAAAATCTTTGTTTTGATCTGCAAATACTTTGCTATTAGGTTTACAGCCAGCACACATTCCTGGAGATGTAGCACTAGTATTCTGAATAGACATATTTATATCTACTTTCTTACCTTGAAAATTATCTTGAAAATGACTAAATAATTTTTGTTCAGCGTGATTAAAGTTAGTTTGCTTTCCATTAGGAGCTGATGGTATAGAACCACGATCTTTTCTAATCACATTAAAATTAACCCCCTTAATATTTACGACATTGGGAGAATTGCCTGACCAAGCTGCACCATTTACAGATAAGTAATATTCTTTTTTACCATTAACTGTTACTGATGCTGCAGCATAACTAACAGCTGCATCAGGTTTTTGGAATTCACTTTTAAGATATTTTTTAGTCCCCGCTCTAAGCATATTAGGCTCTAAATTCATATCTTTAAGCTTACTTAAATCATTAACTCTATGATTCCCTTTAAAGAATTTACCCATACTTCTAAGAGAATCATTGTAAATCCTAGTAGCTTCAGCAAACTTACCATTTTTAGCAAGAGTTTTTATAGCTTCAACGCTTTTATCAGCTGCTTTTCCTAATTTTGCCCAAGGGGCTGCTGATGCCGCTGCAATTATATAATCTGTTCCTGTTTCTGCATCTTTAACATCTTTAAGTACTGAAAGAGGACTAAATTCTACTATAAAATTACATAAAGTTGCATCAACTAAACAAGCATCTACAGCATCTTGGAGAGATCCTTCGGGGAATATGCTTCCAGGTTTACCTTTATTGACGAACAGTTCCATAGTATGTTCATCATGGTTATATATTATAGTCAATTCGCCAGCATTAGCTCCAGCATAAACACCTTCAGGAGTTCCTGTAATAGCTGCACCAGCTAAAGCTCCTACAATCTTACCTCCTATTTGAGTGGCTCTAGAATCATCAAACGTATTTCTAAGACTATCAGCTGCTAAAGAAGCAGCTAATGCTCCCGCTGCGGCAGCTTTACCATCATTTCCTCCAACTTCTGCAATTATAGCAGATAGTGCAGCATGGCTAAGCGCTCTTCCAACTTCAGTTAACTGATTCGCATATTCACCTATTTGGAAAGCTCCTTCAGCATGAAGTTGACTAGTTGAATTAGATAATAGAGCGGAAACAAAGTTATCTTTAAAACTTCCACCATTAATAGTAGTGTTTATTCCAGAGCTAATCAAAGACTGTCCGGCAACTCTCTGGGCAGTAGCTACCCAATCTTGATTACTTAATAGAGGCATACTTCCTCTATTAATAGCTGCACCTCCTTTAGTCCCTTCACCCCAACCCATTGCAGAATCAAATCCAGCTAATGCACCTCCAATAGCCGCTGAAGTAACTATAGATTTTATAGTACTACTACTTCCCATGTCTTTAAAAGTTTTAGATAAATTACCCTCATTTTCAGCTAGAGAAACCGCTGCTTTACTAGCAGCCGCTGCCATACCTGCTGTAATAGCTCCTTGAGCTGCTGCACTGCTTCCAGCTATAGATGCTGCATAGGGAGCAGCGTAACCAGCGGTGACTACAGCTACTACTACAGCTATTACTGCCCCTACAACCGGATTTAAGTTTTTATTGTTAATGTTCCATTCAGAATAAGCATCTTGTATTTTATTCCATTC
>NZ_NKHQ01000052.1:0-58902 GCF_014467265.1 Xenorhabdus sp. TS4
GAACCCGATAGAACACAAATGGGGCGGAGCAAAAGCGATAAGGAGGCAAAAAAGATGTTCAGTTGATGAGTTGTTTACGGAGCATATTGAATATGTCAGATTATGTTGATTTTGCTATATATTAAAATCAAAGGACAATGGCGTTACCTCTACCGGGCTGTAGACTCAGACGGTAATACGGTTGAATTTTTGCTGACAGCTCATCGGGATAAAAAAGCGGCATTGCGTTTCTTCAAAAAGGCGATGCGTCAACATGGACAACCTGACGTGGTAACTCTTGATAAAAGCGGTGCCAATAAAGCCGCAGTAGATGAAATAAACAAGGAAAAACCGAAAAATAAGCCGATTAATATCAGGCAGAATAAGTACCTTAATAACCTGATTGAACAGGATCACCGCAACATCAAACGGCGAACACGTCCTATGCTGGGATTCAAAAACTTCAGACGAGCCCAGACCGTGTTGGCAGGGATTGAACGGGTCAGTATGTTGCGTAAAGGACAATACCCACAAGAACCGGAATACCCCATTTCACCCGCCGCTTTTTTCTATCAACTGACTGCATAAAAATCACTCAAGATGATTTCGCTCGCGATCTCTCTGTTAATGCGACAGAACCCAATTGAAGATATTCCCAAAAGTCATGCATTGTAAAGAAAGCGAAGATGATAAAAAACAGGTCAAACCGACGCCCCGAAAACCTGTTGAGCTTTTAGGCGATAAAAGCCGTTTAAGCGTTAAGGACGGAGCGTGCGAATGCCTCATCAAGGCCAGAAGTCATGCCACTTCACCAGTAGGATATACGTAAGCTACCTTGTTCTTTTGTCTGGAAAGCTCTCTTGCAATACTGGGGAAGACCATATACGAAGCTCAGGTTAAGTAAGATCATTTTCAGGAGTATCTTTATAAACCTCGGCTACAAGTGAATGATAAACTTCTTGATTAATATCACATGCTAACGAAATCAGATCATGTAATTCGGTTGAACAATTGTTGCTGGTTTTGTCGAGAATTACTTCAAATAAAGAGGTTCCTAAACCTGCTCGATACATCGCCTGATCTAGTGAGATAGGTCGCCTATGCTTTACGTAACTCAGTAATTTTAATGTTAATGGTTGTGGTGAATGTTTCAAAAGGGAATCGTGAACATCCTGATTGATATTACTCACCAGTGCAATCAGGTTATTTAAATCTATTGAGCACTCATTTTTCGCTTTTTCGAAAATGAATTTGAATAGAGACGTTGCCAAACCTGCGCGGTACACGGCTTGTTTTATTGGGATAGGATTACTACACACAACTTACCTCTACAATTGCTGCGCTTGGGTAACAATTTGCTAATTATTCCTGAGAATTGTTGCGAGGGTTTCGCTCAATGAGTTGACCGTTTGCATCAAAATATCGACTAGGCCAAATTTCTGAGGGATGTAGTTTAAGGTAGTTAGCTATAATCCATTCGCCTTTAGGCCAAGGGCGTGTCAGAGCATTTGCTAATGTTGATGAGCTGAGTCCTGCTTCACGGGAGAGAGCTGCTAAGGTTGTACCACGCTTACGCAATGCCGCGATGACATCGGCTTGATGCCAGTCATTTTTGATATTGAACATTCCTGCTACCCCTTCCATTAATGAATATTGATGGTGGTGATTCAAAGCAGGGTTAGCAGACCGGGATCAACTTCCGGCGAGACGTAAGTCTCCCCTACCTGAATCACCATTGAACGGGCGAATGCAGGCACACTGGCAGAAAATTCCTACCAGTGGTTGATCTTCAAGGCTGCTAAACCTTGACCATTAGATTTTGCTAATGGCAGGCTTACTTTAACTGATTGGTTTATCAGATTCAATAAGCGAATCAGTATAATGACATTTCATCCATAAGTTAAGCAAACTCAGGACGTAAGCCAGATATCAACGGGCGATTTCTCAATTTTTAGAAACCATATTTCACCTGATATTCCGTTAATGCGACAGAACCACACTATGCACCAATGCTTCTTAGCTGTACCAGAATTTTTGATCCCACCATATTGACATATAATCCATAACTTATATTATTGTATATAAGTTATGGATTATATGAAGTGTGTTGTGTGGACAGTAATATTGACGGACTGTTTTTATTTTTGGTTAGCAGAACAGGATGGTGATACTCAGGAAAAAGTTTTAGCTTCCCTCGGAAATTTAGAGAGGTATGGTCCGAGATTATCCAGACCCTATGCTGACACAATAAAAGGTTCTAAATATCCAAATATGAAAGAGTTAAGAGTTCAACATACAGGAAAACCGATCCGTGCCCGATCCGTGCATTTTTTGCTTTTGATCCAAAAAGACAAGCTATTGTTTTATGTGCTGGAGATAAAAGTAATGATAAAAAATTCTATCAAAAAATGATTCGTATTGCTGATGATGAGTTCACTACGTACCTTGCATTAATGGAGAATAAATCATGAAAACGTTAAAAGATGCAATTGCTGAACGTTCCCTAGATAGCCAGTTAAGAATTAAAGATCTTACTGATGAGATGACTTTAGAAATAGGCTTACAACTTTTAAGAGAAGAGTTGAATATTTCACAGAAAAATTTGGCGAATAGCCTTGGCATATCTCAGCCTGCTATCACTCAAATAGAGCAAAGAGGAAATGATGTAAAACTTGCCACGCTAAAGCGCTACATCGAAGCTATGGGGGGAAAACTTAGCTTAACAGTACAGTTACCAACAGGTGATGGGCGAGTTTTTCATATCTGATTTTTAGCAAATTCCCTCCGTAAACCTTTGTATCTTGAAATTCGACTACAATAAAAATGATTAAATTTGGCACGGTGTGTGCAGCCCGCTAAACTCCCTGTCTCTTGATCACATCTATAGCTTAAGAGACTGTGCAAGCAAGTAACTCTCAAGGATGGTTTGTAATATGAACCATCCTTCCCATAGTCTTTCCCATCCTACTCGACCATTACGTTTTGAATCGTACCAACCCGCAAGCTTTCCGAGGTTAATATAGGCCCAGTAGAGGCTTGGGGCTTTCTTCGGTGGCTTCGATTTATTTTGCTTTGACCACAGTAAGTTTCACGCTAGCGGACTCAGGATCATTTCACAGCTCTGCTTTTCTGCTTCCTCTTTATTGAACCCCAGGTAACGCAATTGATGCAATGAACGCGAGTCTCACCACCATGCGTTCTAAGTTCTCTTTGCTCTGCATGCGTAAGTCTTCAACTTGGGTTCCGCCGCTTTTCCACGCTTTGTGAAATTCTTCAATCAGCCAACGTTTTTCGTAGTACGGGTTTTGCGCCCATTCCCTCGATAAGTTCACTGAACAAAATCAAACCATCTTTTTCAGTCTAAAGTAGGTTGCTCTGGATATTCCCGTCTTTTCCATGACGTCTTTCATCGATGCTTCCTGAATTATCATATTTTTGGCCTGAGCTGCACCTTTATGCGGTTTTCTGCCAAATCTAACGCCGGATTCCTTCGCAAATTGGCGACCTTCATTAGTACGCTCAAGAATACGTTCGCGCTCTGCTTCAGCCACCGCCGCCAGAATCTGAACCATCATTTTACCCATCGTGCCTTCAGTACTGAGACTGTTGTCCAAAAACCGAATAGCTATGTCTTTTTTGTAGCAGCTATCGACAATTTTGATCATGTCCGAGGTATTGCGGCCTAAACGATCCATTTTGGTACATATAATGGTGTCGTCTCTTTCAGCTCTGGCCAGTAACTTTTTCAACCCTTCTCTGTTGTCAGTTTTTCCTGTCATCTTATCCGTGAAAATTCGATCTTCACGAACCCCCGCCTGTTTCAGAACCGCAATCTGAATATCCAGTTTTTGTTGGGGTTCTAAGCCGGAACCGCCGAAAATTCCGTCAGCCGAAATTCAGCCCTGCGATAAGCGCATCAAGAAGCGCATCAAGGTCAATAATTTTACCTTCGTTTTGGAAGGTATAATGCCCATTCAGCAAAATATGCTGCCAGGCGACAGGGGACATTTGGGTTATCAATGCTCGTGTCTTGATGCTGTCTGATACCTCTGGTTTATTCAGTAACCGGGATAAAATCGCGGAGTTATAGTAGATGATTACGTTAACAACCAATCGCCCACACTGATTACTGATTTCCGTTTCAATGTCGCTTCGTCCGGTGAGTTCCTTTTTGCCGCCAACCTGTGCGATGGCTGAACGGAGTTGATGATAAGATTCAAGCCGGTTCTGTGAGCGGTGTACGTTCCGTTCTAACTGCGGATCACGCAGGTAACGCAATGTGTAGAGGCTGCGTACCAACCGATCATACTCAAAGATAGCGCGTCGCGTTGGATTGGGTGCCGTATAAGTACACAGCTTACGAATAAGCAGACCTTGGGTCATTTCTTTCAACCCTAACGTGGCAACAATCTGGTCAATATTGGCTTTTTCGCGGATAATAAGTTGTCGGTCAATTTGGCCAATGGGTTGAATCAGGCATTTTTTGTACATTCCCGGATCGTCAGCACAATACAACATCTGGAGTTGCGCATTCAGACTGGTGAAACGAGGTTCAAAACGCAGGCCGAACCAGTGAAGGATCGCGAAGTTAGCCTTATTAACACTGTGCATATCACCGGTGATAGCGGTTGGCACGATATTCGAGGTGTTGCGATACCAGATATCAAAGACATGGTAAGCCTCATATTCGTTTGTGCCTATCAGATAGCCGTTGAGAGGGATATGGTTACACAACAGGGTGTAAGCGACCACACCTTTGCCTCGTCCAAAATATTTACGTGAGTGGCGAGCTTTCACAGTCGGATGATCAACCCCGAATTTCTGTCCATCGACCGCACCGTACCGTACAAGACGTCAAGATCAAACGAATAATGCGGAAAGATCGGCAGTGTGGCAATCGCATTACTGATACAGTCATTGGCGGCCTGTATGTCGCCTGACGCAGATACTGCTGATAAGTATTTTCCAGAATGTGGTAGGGAATATCACTGGTTCGTGCCATCACCTGATTACCGTGGTTCATGGCCTGAGCAATGATGACCGCCATCAAACTGTCAGTTTCGGCCTGTTTTTTCGCATAACGTGGCTGTAAAGGTTTCATTACCGACAGAAAATGACACTGTTCATTCACGAAGCTGAGTACATCGGCAATATCGCAGAACGGCAGCCGAGCATAAAATATTTGCTCCTGGGGTTTTCGATTATCCGCCTTGGGTTTGCGCCAATGTAATTTCTGTGTGTCCTTGTCGTATTCCAGATGTTTAAGCTGGCCTTGTTTCAGTTCGCGATTGAAAACCTGCCATTGCTGATGTAATTCAGATGACAGGGTATCCAGCAAAACATCAACAGGTTGCTGTAGGAAAGGGATCTCCATTTGCGCCAGAACATCGCGCTTTTCTTCATTTGCAACCAGCTCGTCGGAAAGATGGCGGTGTTGCAGGCTGTCATCAAGGTAAAATTCGCCTGACTGAAACCGTTTTCTTATCTGACGGTATAGCCAGAATTCATAGCGGTCGCTGTGAAAAACGCTGTTTTTTGTTGAAGATATCTTTAGCCCAGATGAGCGCTTTAAGCCATGGACTGGCAGAATCAATACAGGCAAAATCCAGACCGGTATACAGCGGACGCAAATGGCGGCGAACACGCACAGCCAATTTGTCTACTGATTGCCAGTGCAGTGCCAGTTTTTTCAGTGGCTTATTGCGCATACTCCGTGCCGTAATTTGCTCACGTTGAGTGTAACGTTCATGTTTAGTGATCAGTTCGCTCCCGAAAGATTCATCATGGAAGTAGCGGTTCATCACGAAAGCGTAATCGTCACTGACCTCATGCCACTCAAAACGGAAAAAAGCCTGTTTGGCTTTGAAATAACCAATCTGAAGAATGCAATAGAGTTGAGCATGAAGGCTTGGCCGATTATTGGCGAGAGCCAGTTCGGATTCAGTCAATGCCAGGAATTGCAGCCTCTGCGCATCGTTAAAATCAGGCAAACCATACAAGGCTTCTTGCTCAGCATCAGTTAATACAGACAGCCTTTCACTTTTACCGGTTATTTTGTTTGTATGATGAGCCATCACGTTGACTCCGGGAAATTATGTCCGTAAGAGGATCGCTCTGCGGACAGTTAAAATGAATTTTTTGTATCAGATAAAATCCTGGCTGACGTTGTCTCATATAGCTGGTACGATATCAATCTCTTTCATGGCTCCTTAAACGTACACGTTATGACTGAAATATGGATTGGTTACGCTCGCTGCTCGACTGATAAGCAGGATTTAACCGCCCAACAGGAAGCATTGTTAAAACTCGGCGTTGCCCCGGATCGGATTTATCTTGATAAAGGGCTGACCGGGACAAATAGACAACGGCCCGGGCTAAATCAGGCACTGGCCGCAGTGCGACATGGCGATACATTGGTCGTCCCGAAACTGGATCGGCTGGCACGCTCTGTACCGGATGCACGGGACATTGCCGACTCACTGCAAGCGAGAGGGGTCAAACTGGCACTGGGCCAGAGTATTTATGATCCGACCGACCCGATGGGCAAAATGTTTTTCAACGTGGTGGCCACATTTGCGGAATTCGAAGGCGATTTGATACGGCTGAGAACGAAAGAAGGTATGGCAATTGCCCGTGCTAAAGGAAAACTGCGCGGTAAACAGCCCAAACTCTCCCATAAGCAACAGAAAGAACTGTGCCGGATGCACGGCACAGGTGAGTATTCGATCAGTGATTTGGCTGAACTGTTTTCAGTATCAAGACCGACGGTTTACCGGACGTTGACCCGCCACAGAATAGCAAATGATAACTAACGGACATTGATGATGAAAAATAAACAACTCAAAAAACTCCGACAAGAATTTGATACATTGGGGCTCATTGAAAAAGATCCGGATGTGGTGGGTTATGTATTATTGAATACGCGTAACAGCCGATTTGCGACGATGGATGAAAACGAGTTTGGTATGGCGATATACGCTGATGATATTGAAGCCGCCTATTTAGCCCCGTCACGGCTTGATGCGTTAATGAATATTGATTTTTTACCGGAAACAGACCAGACCGATATTGCCGTCATTCCGGTTATTGAGAACCCATTATTTGGGTTAGTGCTTAAAAAGCAGGATGAATTTTAACGTGACGAAATTTTCGGCGGTTCCGGCTTAGAACCCCAAGCTGGGGTCCGGGAAATATCGGCCATTACGCACAGTAGATACCGAATTGTACAAAAGCGTGGGATAATTAATGAGATGGCCGCCCTCACCCTGTTAGCGATATATTGACAGCGTGTGATTTATTTTTTAAGAGGCTACCATCATGAACACTATCGCACTGATTGGCATCGATCTCGGCAAACATTCCTTTCATGTCCATTGTCAGGATCAATCGGGGAAAGCTTTACTGCGTAAAAAATTCACCCGAACTAAATTGATGGAATTCTTAGCTGACTGCTTTCCAGCAACGGTGGTGATGGAAGCCTGTGCTGGCCTGTCTCTTATACACAACTTTGTATCCTGCTGTTTTTTATATGAATTATTTTAAACTTATCGAGACAACGTTGGGGAATATTTCCTTTAAAATCAGTTGAGTATATTTATCAAATTACAGTCATTTACTCGTGATTTGAGATGTGACTAAAAGACAGGTGCTGGCGCCCATTTCATGGCAAGGCGGATCGCTGATTTGGGGCATGAGGCCAGGCTGATTTCACCGCAGTTTGTTCGTTCCTTCGTCAAAAGTAACAAGAATGATTTTATTGATGCTGAAGCTATCTGTGAAGCCGCTTCACGTCCTTCAATGCGGTTTGTTCAGCCCAGAGCGGAAGCCCAACAAGCCATGCGAGCGTTGCATCGTGTCCGGGAATCACTGTTCCGGGATAAAGTGAAAGCCACCAACCAGATGCAGGCTTTCCTGCTTGAGTTTGGTATCGGTATGCCTAAGGGGATTGCGTGATAAAACAGCTCGCCACTGTGCTGGCTGAACATGAATTTCCCCCATATCTGGTACAGGTATTGCTGCGGTTACAGGCGCATTATCACTATCTGGTTGAACAAATCACCGAGATTGAAACCGCCCCGTCACAGGCGATTGCCCAGGATGATACCGGACAACGGCTGATGACGATCCCCGGCATTGGCCCCATCACGGCGAGTGTGCTTTCCTCACAGCTGGGTGATGGGAAACAATACGCACACAGCCGGGATTTTGCAGCCTCGACGGGATTAGTTCCCCGCCAGTACAGTACTGGGGGCAAGACGACCTTATTGGGGATCAGTAAACGGGGTAACAAGACACTCCGGCAACTGTTGGTGCTATGTGCCCGAACGTTCATAATGCATATTGAGCATAGAAAGGGCAAACTGGCTGACTGGGTTAAACTGCAACTTGAACGAAAGCATTCTAATATTGTGGCCTGTGCGTTAGCGAATAAACTCGCCAGGATAGCGTGGGCTATAACGACACAACACACGATATTTGAAGCCTAAATCAAGCCTGTTGTGAACAAATTTGAAACGAGACTCCACTGGTTTTGCGAAGACTGATAATTGATGACATGAACGGCCTACCGGCCTGATGAGAAATCTAGCATAAAAATAGGCTCCTTGAAGCCGGCACAGTTTTACGGTTCATCAGGCGCGGAACTCATTGAGGCGCAGGCTCCTTGCCTATAGTAACGTCGGATAGATTTAAGCAAGCCCAAAATTCATCAAAATGAGTGTTGCAAAAACGAGGGCGGCCATAGAATTTTTATGGTCTCCTTTGAATCCGGATCAAGCCAAAAATTCATCAAAAATAAATATTGCAAAGAGGAGGGGAACCATAGATTCTTTGATTCCCCTACCATTTTTAAAAACTATTTAGACCTGAAATTAAATAATCACAGCTTAATTCCTTATACTTTTTATCTCCCCCATAAACCAACGGATCAGAGGCGTTGTAATAAACGTACTCAAAATAGCCATAATAACGAGCATGGTAAAAATATTAGGCGGTAAAATTCCCAAATCATAACCAATATTGAGAACAATAAGTTCCATAAGCGCTCTTGTATTCATTGAAACACCAATAGTTGCCGCAATACGACGATTTTCACCTAATAATCTACTTGCAATGTAGGTTCCGCCAAACTTTGTCGCAAATGCCACTAAACAGACCAATAGACATATTATCCACTCATCGGAACCGTTCAGGCTACCAATGTCTGTACGAAGTCCTGTGTACGTAAAAAATATAGGGAGAAAAAATACATGTACCAAGCTACCAATGCTTTCTTTCCAACGTACAACAAACTCTCTATTGTCATGTAATATGATACCAATAACAAAGCTACCGATTAGAGCAAAGATCCCAAGGTAACTTGTTACAGAGGCAGATAAAAACAGAATAATGATCATGTAAGCCATAGCGGGATGACTGAGCCGCTTTTCTTTTTTTAACCTCGAAGAAAGCCAACGACGCAGAAGTGGTCTGACAATGAAAAATATCAGTATGATATAAATAACTATGCCAAACATGTTAAACATAAATTGATCAAACTGATAATTGGAGACAAAGAGCGTCAGTATAGCGCCCAACAATATCCAGCCGATGATATCATCAATTGCGGCGGCTCCGATGATTAAAGCGGCTGTTCGCGTGTGAGCCAATCCCAACTCCATAAAAATCCTTCCCAGCACGGGAATAGCCGTAATCGATAGTGCTAACGCAAAAAATAATTGGAAAGCTGTTTTATCGGGACGAGACGCTGCAATCGAGTTCCATATCCATTCAGCAGAAAAGAAACCCACCGTAAAAGGCAAAACAATACCCGAAATGCTTATTACAGCGACCGAAAATCGACTCTTCTTTAGTTTCTCTCCGAATTCAAATTCAAGCCCTATTTCAAACATCAATAAAATGAGTCCAATCTGGGCAATACCGATAAAAATCGTTGAACTTTCTTTTGGAAAAATACTTCCCATCAGTTCCGGAAAGAATGCGCCCGCCACACTTGGTCCTAAAACCAGACCTGCTAATATTTCTCCTGCAACGGCGGTTTGCCCTAAAAAAGAGCGGCTAATCCAAACAAAGAGTCGTGTAACAATAAAAATAATAATTAACTGATAGAGCAATCTAAATAAAATATCTTCAGCTGAAGAAGGAACAACCGACGCCCCCTCATTGACCAATGTGTCAATGAGCGTATTACTTTTTTCATTCATATCAATAAATTCCATTTAATGTTAAATGGAATGAAAGACCCAAGGCCATTCATTCATAAATAAACCATTATTGAAGACATATAGAAACCCAGCCAGCGCTTGTAACTGTAATTATTCGCCTCTCTTTTTTAATAAACAGAGCCACACCCAATAAATAAAATTAATTTGGCATTAAAAATGCGTACCACATTTAGATCATTTATATCGTCATCACTATTTATCTATACAATTATCTCTGATATTTATTAAAGATTTCTTTCTTCCTAATAAACTTAACTTAGCCATTAAAAAAGTATATTGGGGGAGCACCTTAATATATTTCAATTATGATGACTAAGGATAAATAATAATTGATTATTTTTAAGTTAATTATCTCAGGCAACTTTATTATAGTTGCCTGTGTGCATCTTAGTAAGAGAGATTATCCCTGTAACATACAGAAGACATTCAATTTATTACCGTCGAGATCTCTAAAATAGGCGGCATAAAAACCATGCTCGCCACGAGGTCCCGGTTTTCCTTCATCCGTTGCTCCAAGAGCAATTGCTTTGTTATACACTTTATCGACCTTCTCCTGACTGTCAATATTGAGCGCGATCATTCCCCCATTACTCACCGTTGCCGGATTGCCATCAAAGGGCTTAATAATGCACAAATTCGTCATGTTAAAATTCGGGCCCCAGGCGATAAAAGCCGGTGTTTCCATGACACGCTGGGCACCGAATTCGGCAAGCAGCTCATCGTAGAATGCGGCTGCACGGGAAAAATCATTCGTACCCAATGTGATATAACCAATCATTTTTACTCCCCCATGTTCTATTTTTACAGATATCAAAATTTATTTTATTAGAGGCCAGCAAAAACCGCAATTAATTACTCCACTCTATAAATTGATGATGAAATTAGAACAGGGATAATTTTAATGTAATATCTGATTGATATAATCACTATAAGTTTAAATTACACTATTGTCATTTATGTCATCTTTACCCCATCCAATCTGATTTAAGTCCAACTTTCCGTTTTTATTCATCGGAAATTCCACAACGTTTGCTGTAAAATCAGGCAACATATAATCAGGAAGGTATTTTTTTAATAACTGCCTGATCTCTTTATGCTGAATATTATCAGCGGTGTTAGATTGATATAATACAACAATTTTTAAGTCATTAGAGTCCTGTCGATAGGTTGTAGCAATAGCATCTTTTACAAAACTTAATTTTCGCATTGCAGATTCGATGTCACCCAATTCAACCCGAAAACCTCTAATTTGAATCTGATTATCGATACGCCCCAGATAATATAACTCCCCATTTTCCTTATATCGAGCAAGGTCACCAGTACGATATAAATTTAAAGATGATTTATCAAAGGTATTAGGAATGAATCTCTGGCGACTTAACTTTGGCCGATTTAAATAGCCATTGGCAACACCTAAACCTGCAATATACATTTCTCCAGCTTGATTTTCTTGTACTGGTTGACCGGCTTCATTTAATAAATGGATGATCACACCTGGTAAAGGCAAACCAATCGGACTTATATTACTGACCAAATCTTCGGGTTTAATCTGATGAAAAGTCACATGCACTGTAGTTTCGGTAATACCATACATATTAATTAATGCAGGTTGTTCATACCCATACTTATCTGTCCATTGACGGAGGCTCGATACATTCAACATTTCTCCACCAAAAATAACGTATCGCAAGCTAAGAGGTTCTGTTCTGTTTGACATATAATCATCAGTTTGAATCAGTAACCTAAATGCCGTTGGTGTTTGATTTAATACCGTGACTTTTTCACGTACCAATAACTCATAAAATTTTGGCGGATTCCGACTGATATTATAAGGCACCAATACCAGCGTTCCTCCTTTCAAAAGTGCACCCCAAATTTCCCAAACGGAAAAATCAAATGCTATCGAGTGAAAACAGCTCCAGACATCTTTATCCGAAAAATCAAACCGTTCTTCTGCCGCACGAAATAGATGAATTACATTGTAATGTGCGATTGGCACGCCTTTGGGTTCTCCCGTTGAACCTGAGGTATAAATAACATAAGCCCATTGTGTACTTTTAACTTCTTTCTTTGGATTTACTGCCCATGAAGGTAAAAGTGCCGGATAATCACTATCAAAACAAAAAGTCTCAACTGAAAAGCCGGATAACGTTTTCAGATATAAACATTTTGTGATGACAATATCCGGTTTTGCATCATTAAGAATGGATTTTATTCTTTCACCGGCATTATTAATATCCACTGGCAAATAGGCATAATCCGCTTTTAATATCCCTATAATACTGATCACCATTTCAAAGGAGGGTTCTAAAAAGATACCTATACATTTGCTTTCCGGTGCTTTTTTAATTAAATAATGGGCAACTTGATTTGCTCTCCTATTCAGCTCACCGTAACTCATTCTCTCCTGATTTAATACCAATGCTGTTTTTTCATCATGGTGTTCAACGATTGATTCAAACCATGAAATCAGTGAAATATTATCCAAATCATGCTGGGTTAATCGCTTATCCAGATCCTCAGGATCATTCTGGGAAGAACTTAAACCAAGTAATTGCGATAATACTTTCTGTTGATGTCTTTCAGATATATTCAGAAAATTTTCTTTATCCATTTTTAACCTTTTAATGAATGCTAGATACCAAAGAAATAGATGAATTTCATTCCAATATAACTTTCATTACGGAAGCCATATAACAGCTCTTCGGAATTTAAATTTTCAAAAATAGCGCCATTCAATGACAATTTGAAATTATCTCCCAATCGGCGACTGCCATTAAATATCCATGCCCTGGAACCGTAGCGCATATCCTGAGTTACACCTAAAAACAGAACTGAGTCCTGTTCATCATTGGCAGAAAATTGAACACCGGCAAAAACATCATTTTCAAAAGGAGTATCTGAAAATTTATTACGGGTGTCTTTCATATACTCCAGAAAAAAAGTCAAATTAGCACTGCTTCCAAAAACTCCATAATGGGTACATTCCAAACCACCCGAATAAACTAAAAATGATGTTTTAGGGCTTCTCGAAAAATGAGGATCTTTTTGCCGATAAGCTCCTTCCCATTTAACAATCAAATTATTAATGTTCCATTGGTATTCCAATCCAATCTGCTGAATTTGCCCATAATAGGGAACCAATTGATGATGGTTATTTAAAACAAACTCCGGTGTACGTTCAGTGCCATTAAAGTAGGATAATCCTAAATCAACATTACCGAATGTATGATGGCTGCGTACAGCAAAGTCCAACTTTGATTTTTTATTCGCATACTGATAAACGGTATTGCGCGTGTCAACATCTAATTCGGCACGTAACCTTGCTTTGTGACCGGGAAACGTTCTCTCTCTGAATCCGGTAAGCAGAAACAGATCAAAAATACCCCAGTCATTTACTTTGGTTAAATTAATCATTGGCTGACCAAGTTTTTCATTTCCAAAAGGATCATCGACCAAATCTGACTGATTAATGATATCTACCGGGTGACTAAATTCTGTCACGCCCCAAAATACTTTTCTGAAACCCGCATAAAGTTCCCACGAATTATGGATATACCCCCAATATAAATCTCGTGGCTCAAAAGGTTCTCGGTTATTGCTGCTGGAGTCTTTTCGATACAGTGCATCCATAACGACGTGCTGTTTACCGTCATCCCACTCTGTAAAGTATTTGCCTCCGGCCTGAAAGGAATGGCTTTCCCTTTCCTGCTTATCTGATAAACCCTTCTCAAAGAAAACCCGCTGTTCCCATCCGACAGAGACATCGAGTTTTCCGGCGGATACATTCCAACAAATGAACACGGCCAACGCGCTGCTCAGCTGTGAAATAACGCGCCCCTTTGTCCTTATTATTGACCGCATCAAAATATACCTCCGGGCACTATCTCGTTCTCTTCAAGGCCGCAATATCAAAATCCCGATCGGTTAAGCCAGCCTGAAATTGGATATTTCTCACAGATAATTTCGTTATTTTGTTCGATTGATGATTCTTCATCGTAATGTTTAAAGAACGCCAGTACTTATCCATATAAAGTTGATAGTCGTCGAATGTTCTTGTTTTCAATAGCGCATTACGGCGGTCGTAATAATCAATTCTGATAAACCGGTAGAACTCTTTATCTATCCACACGATTTGCCGGACATAGCCTGATTCTTTATCAACGGGTTTTCTCTCAACAATAAAGCAGGATTGTTGTCCACACGGTTTTTCCCCCAGATAGTTGTACATTTTGTATTTCTCTATCTCTTCAGAAGCCAAATCTTCATAGGCAAATTCGCTTCCCATAAAAGATCCCGATTTATTGCTGGAAGAAATACGTTTTACCCGTCGTGACGCCGGCAAATATATCCATTGCTCATCATCCCGATCTAAATGTGTAAAGGCCAATAAAGCGGTTCCTTTTATATCTCTGGGCTGCTCAAAAAAAGTTAATAATTTGTCACCATCCCCTGTCACTTCC
Source organism: Xenorhabdus sp. TS4 (assembly GCF_014467265.1). Lineage (NCBI taxonomy): Bacteria > Pseudomonadati > Pseudomonadota > Gammaproteobacteria > Enterobacterales > Morganellaceae > Xenorhabdus > Xenorhabdus sp. TS4. The sequence continues at coordinate 14,666 of NZ_NKHQ01000052.1, forward strand.
AGCGTATTAATCTTTAAATAACGATAACTTTCCTGGCCTTCTGCATTCAGTAACGTCATTTTAAGATCAGTGATCGTATCACCGAAACCGTTATCTCTGGCGATAGCCTCTTGAAGAATTTTTTCCCCCCGTTCTTCCGAAGCTAATGTAGGTAAACTGAATAAACCTAAAATAAATAGAGAGACCAACGATAATCCTTTTATTCCGACAACGCATTTTTTCATTATATGTTCTCCTAAAAACATTCTAATTATTCGTTTAATACCAACAACGCCATATCGTTATATTTTTATCATCAGGGGTTCATCAGGAACGGAAGGTCTATTTTTCTTACTGTCTATTGCTATTAACAACGTTGGCAATAAAAAGAAATCAAGCAAGAGGGCAAAAATCACCGTCATCACGGTAAAAATCCCCATTTGGGCATTCATCAAGAAATCTGAGTGCACCATCGAGCCGAAACCACAGATAAAAATGATGCTGGTTGATAGCAGAGCAGTACCCACCGTTGAGAAGGCATAGCGTACGGCGTCCTCTGGCGACATATTGTGTTCACGACGTGCGCGAAGGTATTTGTAAACAAAGTAAACCGTGTCATCGACAACAATACCTAACGTCATGGTTGCGATGGTTGCCGCTGCAAGCCCCACCACCCCGTCAATAATGCTCCATAAGCCGAAGGCCATAAAAATGGGCAATATATTCGGCAGCATGCTAATCAATGCATATTTCGCACTACGAAAAACAATGCCTAAACAGAGCGTAATAATCAGAAACGAGATCACGGTACCCACTAATAGCCCTTTAATATTGGTGTTCATCAGGTAGGTGTACATTAAAGATGCGCTGGCAGCATGAGTATGCATGGATGAAGGCGCATTATTGATCAGCCATTTTTCATGAGCCTCTTTTGTCCTTTGCATTTCAAAGGTACTTAAATCAGAGAAAGTTACCGTCATTTTGGTTGCGGAACGTCTGACATCAATCTGGTCGTTAAGATCCAGCCCCAAAGGAAGAGACATTTCATAAAGCAAGAGGTACTGAGCAATGGCCTCTCTGTCTGTCGGTAACTTATAGTAAGCGGCATTATCCCCATTCATACTTCGGTTGATGCGTTTCACGGTGTCAGTGATCACATTGACATTCATAACGCCCGGTTGAGCACGTGACCAATTCGCAAACTCATCCACTTTTGCCATATATTCAGGCTCATTGATTCCACCTTCTTTCCCTGCTCCTAACGAAAACTCCATATTGAAAAGTCCCGTTAAATGATCTTGGGTAAAGTCAGAGTCATCCCTGATTTCAAGTCCTTTGGCAAAGTTTTTAACAAAGTTTTCATCAACCGTCAGTCTAGGTATAAAGGCCAGCATGACAAGCCCGAACGCCACTGTACCAAACTGTAGTTTTCGCCTGTTATCGATAATCCAATTCGCCAGAAATGCAATGGAGAACTGCGTTTTCTGGATACCAGGTTTCACTCTGACAGGTAAAACAGCAATCAGTGAAGGCAGTAAAAATAAGGCATAAAACAGTGCGGCTCCCATACCTATTGCCGTCATATTACCCAAATCATGAAAAGGTGGCGCATCACTCAAGTTCAGACCTAAAAATCCAACAGCAGTGGTCACACTGGTAATCACAACCGGAGAGAGATTAACCCGCAAACTTTCCCTGATTGCGTCATGTTTGCTATCCCCCTGCTTCATACGGTGAATCACAGTCACTAAAATGTGAATACTGTCAACAACCGCCAGCGTCATGACAATGATCGGCACATTGGCGGAAACCTGAGTCAGTTTTATGCCTATGTATCCGGCTGCACCCAATGCCGCAATGATGGAAAAAATAATCACCAAACATACAACAAAAGTTGCACTAAACGATCTCAGCACCATAAAAGTCAGAATAAGTACAATCAGAAATACAATAGGTATTGTTGTTGACATTTCCTTAATGCTGATTTCAGGAAAGGCATTTGACATCATTGCCACACCCGTTAGGTGGATATCAATATCCGGATACATTTGTGTGTACTGGTTTTTCAGTTGACGCACATACCCTGCGACTTCAGCAACAATTTTGTCGTCTCCATCGGGCAAGCGCACTGACACATTTACTGCGGTCACATCACCATTTTCAGAAATGATACGTTTGACTAACAAAGGCTCATCCAACGCTGTCTTTTTGATCTCCACCAAGTCATGTTTTGTTAACTTTGCCGCATCAGGAACCAGTTTCCTGATTTCCAGATTGTCATCATCTGCTTTAGTGACCTGAAAATTAGTTATAGAGTCAACACGATACGCATTTGGAACTTGCCAGGCATCTTCTGTTAACTTTTCAACTATAGAAAGAAACTGTTTACTGAAAACATTGCCATCCTTTGGTGCCAGTACAATCAACGCACTATCACCATTACTATAAGTCTTCTGCATTGACTCATACGCATTCAAAAATGGGTTTTCCCGGCTAAAAAAAACTTTATAACTACTGGTAAATGCCAAGTTTTCCATTCCCTTGAAGGTAAAAAACACAGCAATACAGACCAAAATAAGATTGAGATAACGCCTTCTTACCACCCAACGTGCATAACCTGATGCAACGTTATCTACCCAGTTAGAAGATTTCATGCGCTGTCCTTATATAAACGCAAAGGTTAATAAATCGCCACACAAAAATATCTTGCTTTCCCTGTAAGCCAATCTGCCCACAGTGATAGCAATCACCTAATAACACCAACCTAAAGTGTAATTTCGTATCTTTCCTGAGATGTCGGGGTTGGAATGGCAGCCGCAGCCTTCTGTTTTTTCGATTCGGCAGATTGCCCCTTTTCTGGCGGCCGTGAGTTGTGGATCCAAACCTCAGCCAAAATGAGATGGATCGTGAATCCAATCCACAGCGACAACGACAGCGCTTCACCAATGCCTTTTCCACCGATCTGTATAAACAGCGGAATAAGGGCATGCATTGTGGCGGGGCCTAGTGAAATCATATAACTGCGGATCATCCACTGGCGATGAAGCTCGACCCTCCTCTTTAAAATCATTGCGATAGATCTTAAGACACAGAAGATCATAACCAGAGAAAATAAAATCGATGAAGACGTTTCTGATGTCCCACCGACGGGAAACAGAATTCCCATTAAAATCCCGGTTATTCCCACCACCATAATGGTGGTGAAGAAGCAATATCCTGACCATTTATGGACTTTTGGCCATTTTCGTCTGATGTGATCAACAAACTGAAGAGGCCCTAAGATATAGAGCACAATGCCGGTAACCAGATGCATATAGGACATAAGGTGATGTTTTATATACCCCATATCATTCGTCTGATTCGGATTTAACAGGTTGGGCTGTAGATTGCCGCTTACCCCTTCTGCAATCCACCAGGTTCGATAGATGCCATGGATGATCGTTCCCACACACACCAGCACGATCCATGACCAGCAAAATCGAACCAGTATTTTGTTCTGTAATTTCATATCGATTCCTTCTTACGTTTTGCCAATGATCCGCAGCTACAAGACGTTGGCGTTGAGTGTGAGCTGCTCAATCACATCGGCTACCCGTTCTGGATAGGTAGTAATGAAATAGTGATGACCCTCGTCTAATGTGATCAAACTGACGTCATGAGCACACTGTTTCCATTTCAGATACTGAGAAGCGTATTTTTTAGTTAAAGGATCTTGTTTACTCACTAAATTCACCAACGGCGTTGTTATCCGCCAATTGCCCCGTTGTTTCTCGTATTGATAGGCCAACTTTGCATCTTTCCTGAAACGAAAAACTAAAAAGCGGGCAACAGAATCCTCCAACTTCCCATCAGCGGGAATGCCCCATTTTTTGAGTAGCTGTAATAAGGATCCATCGCTTTTATGTTTCCATCGGTCATTGAAAGGCAGATAGCGAACAATTCGGGGTAACGGGAATGCCGCCGCCGCCACTAAAAATTCGGCAGGTTTTCCCTTTAATTCCAGTCTTCGGGTAATTTCCAGTGCCAGATAACTGCCAACACAATGACCATAAATGGCGACTTTCCCTGAAACGTGTTCCACTATCTCTCTGGCACATAATTCAGCGAGCATGTTGTAGTCCATGCCAGTTTCTTCATACCTGCTGCCAAATGCATTACCGGGGACAGTGACGCCATAGACTGAATAGCTGGCGTTCTTTTTCGCTAATGCCTGTGCCAATGGCTGATAGACCGTAGCGGCAGCGCCCGCATAAGGCACACAAACCAGCGTTATCTGATTCTCTTCCTGACTGCGATGCAGCAACGACAGAAACCCCTTTTCGGCGTTTTCAGCTTCTGCGCTTCCCGTACCGGATAAATAGGGGATCATGCCTGTGATCGTGGGTGCCTGATAAAACGGGATTAAAGACAGTTTATTTTCAGGAAAGAGATCCTGAATGCGGGACAAGAGTGTGATTGCGGTTAACGAGTGCCCTCCTATTTCAAAGAAATTGTCGTTAATACCAATTTGTTTCCGATTGAGCACCTCTTTCCAGATATCCGCCAGTTGTTGCTCAATGGCAGAAGAGGGTTCCACAAACGCTTTATCGGATAGTGGGGTTGTCTCTAATGCAGACAGTGCTTTTCTGTCGAGTTTTCCATTAGTTGTGACTGGCAATTCATCCAATATATTCATTTGCGCGGGAACCATAAAATCAGGTACGCGCTGTTTCAGAAAAGCATTCAGTTCCTTGATAGAGAGCGTCATGTTTTGGTGCAACACCACATAAGCGCTAATGAAATTACCGACGTACGCATCTTCCTTTAAAAGAACGGCGCAAGCTTTAACACCATCACAGCTTTTCAGGCATTCTTCAATCTCACCTAATTCAATACGGAATCCTCTGACCTTGACCTGAGTGTCAATCCTGCCCAAAAATTCAATATTGCCATCCACTGACCATCTGGCAAGGTCGCCTGTGCGGTAGACTTTCTCTGTCGGATCACAGGAGAACGGGTGAGGAATGAAACACTTCTCCGTCAGTTCCGGTAAATTTAAATACCCTTTTGCCAGACCAGCACCGCCAATTAATAACTCTCCCGGCGCGCCAATCGGTAAAAGATTCATGCGATCATCGACGATATAAAGTTGCGTATTGGCAATGGGTTTGCCTATCAGCGTTTTTTTATCTTCCCGTTTTTCGGCTTCCCAATAACTGACATCAATGGCGGCTTCGGTTGGTCCATAGAGATTATGGAGTTTGACCTGCAATTTTTGGTTGACGCGCTCCAGGACGCTATACGGCAATGCTTCTCCACTGGTAAAAATACGCGCTAATGAAACACATTTCTCGCTGCCACGCGTGTTGATGAAAACATTCAGCATGGAAGGAACAAAATGGCAGGTGGTGATCTGCTGTTCACCAATCAACCGGATAAGATAATCAGGATCTTTATGGCCTTCCGGAATGGCAAAGACTAATGTTGCTCCTGCCATCAATGGCCAGAAAAACTCCCATACCGAGACATCAAAGCTATAGGGTGTTTTTTGCAGGACGTTATCCGTGACATTCAGCCGATATTTATCCTGCATCCAGCGAAGCCGATTGACGATAGCGGAATGCGGTAACATGCATCCTTTAGGCGTGCCTGTCGAACCTGATGTATACAAGACATAACAAAGGTTATCCGGCGTGTTCCCCACAGGATTCGGCAAAACATGGTGAGAATGCAACTCGGTGCGCTGGGCATTTAAAAACAACAGCTTCCCGTCGAAATGGGTAAAAATCGATTGGTGATGCTTCTGCGTTAATACAACGGGAACTCCCGAATCTTTCAGGATATAAGCCAGCCGCTGGGCAGGATAGTTAGGTTCAAGGGGCACATAAGCCCCACCGGCTTTTAAGATGCCCAATAAACCCACAATCATTTCCACAGAACGCTCCAGGCAGATACCGACCCGTGTTCCCGCTTGAACGCCAAGTTCCTGCAAGCAGTACGCCAGTTGGTTTGCTTTCGCATTAAGTGCCTGATAGGTTAGGGTGATATCTTCAAATACCACGGCCACGGCTTCCGGCGTTTTTGCAGCCTGTTGTTCAAACAGTTCATGAACGCAGCAAACCTCCCCAAGATTGACAGCGGTACGGTTCCATTCCTCAAGGATTTGAACAGACTCTCTTTGATCCACCAGTGGAAAATCAATCAGCTTCCGTTCAGGCTGTTCAACGACTTCCTGCAATAACCGTGTTAAGTGTTCAATCACACTCAGCGCGGTGGATTGGTGATATAAAGAAGGGTTGTATTTGATGTTTAATGTGAAGGTTTCTGCCGCTTCAACGATTTCCAACATAAACTCATATTCCCCGGTCTGAGAATATTGGGTTAAATGTTCTGCCGATATCAGCTTGCCTAAAGCCTGATATTCCTCTTGCAGCATGGCCTGTTGATAGGCAAAAGCCATCTGAAACAGAGGGGAATCATCCATGCTCTGAGACAGATTTAAGGTTCTTACCACGACAGGAAAAGGTAAAGCATGGGCTAAACCATCTAATACTGTCTGTTGTAACGTTCTCAGATATTCCGGATAGCCGATATCCTGCGAGAGCTGGCTGCGAACAGGGATAGGATAAACATAGTAGCCCACCTTTTCCCGCTGATGTTCTTCCGTTCTGGCATCCGTCGGCATACCAATGACGATATCATCCTGTCGGGTAAAACGATGGATCACTAACTGAAACAGGCTTAAAAAAACGGATGACAGGTAAACAGAATGCGTGTCGGCGAAGACTTTTAATTTTGCGGAGAAATGGGTGGATAACGTCCGTGTCAGTGTTTCACCTTTATATTTCTCAACATTCAGGTATGAGCTGTCCGCCAGTAATTTGGTGGAAACAGGCGCGCCCGCCAGTGTCTTCTTCCAATAATCTAACCGACGTTTTCCTTCGTCACTTTGCAAAAGCACCTGCTCGTGCATCACAAAGTCATACCAATTGTCTTTTCCTGCTTCCACAACAGGTGGCTGATTCACTGATAATTGGTGATAAAAGCTGAATAATACAGAAACCATTGGATTAACAGACATGGCATCCACAACAATATGGTGTGCACACAATAAAATGATGATTTCTTTTTCAGACAGATACAGCAAATTGACCCGTAATAAGGCATCGTTATCAAAATCAAAAGGCTGGTTTATCTTTTCCAACAGATAGGCTTCAAGTTCCTTCTCCGTCAATGACCATGCTGTTTCAACATTCACCCTTAATGCACTTTGGGGGTTATTGAATAAATAGGGAAGCCCTTCCTCTTCGAACACAGTGGTTGCCAGTATGGGATAGCGTTTAACCAGTAAATTCAACGCCTGTTGAAATAATTGCGGATCTATCCGGCCATTGACCCGGAAACAGACCGGACAGTTGTAGGCACTATTTTGAGGCGCGTGTTTATGGAGAACCCATAATCCTTTCTGACCTTCGGATAGCGGATAGGTTTCCGGTTTTCTTGCCTGTTTGGTAGAAGTAAAAGTATTTATCGCCTGAGCCTGTACGGTCTGAATAATTTCCTGAAGTTCGGATGTCGCGCTGTCATTCCCCTTTATTTCGGCATACTGTTTTTCACCATATTGTTCTGTCAGATAATCCGATAGTTCAATCACTGAATTTTTCTCCAGCAGGATCGCAATCGGAAGATTCATGCCCGTATGTGATTCCACCATCCGCACGAATTTGACCGCCTGAGATGATGACATTCCCAATGCAAACAGGCTCATGCTGCTATCAATTTGATCTAAAGGCTGTTGCAGGATGCGAGCAATCAGAGAAAGCAAAAGTTCTTTTATACTGAGCGAACGCTTATCGGCGGCCTGTGCGGGTGAAAGACTGTCCACTGGCAGGCGATGGCTAATCGCAGACTCACGCGGTTGCGTATTCATAGGGAATAAATCCTGCTGCGATTGATAAAGCGGATAAACAGGCAGTGGCATTTTGGGAAGCGATTCATCCCTGTGAAAATGCTGCCAGTTCTGCCATTGGCCTTTTACCCAGGCTTCCGCAATCTCGTGATTCTGCTCGGCATTGAAGATTAAACTCTCTTGCCCTGCGGTGTCATAATCCGCCGCAACGCGCCCCTGATAAATACCGGCTCCGGCACCGTCTGCAAGCCATTGTTTCAGCTTTGTGAGCAGAGCGGGTACTGAGCTGGCGGGAATGGCTAAACGCTGATTAAAGTGCTCCCGTCCTGACTGGGCCACAGCAAATAGGTGTTGCAGTGGTATTTCCCTGTTATCTTTCAATGCCGATTCAAAAAAATGCACCCAGCGTTCCGCATAGTGTTGCAGTCCGTCCGGTGATTTCGCTGACAGAACAAACAATTCCGGCAGGCTGATATTCGCGCTCTTTTGCAAACATTGCACTGACGGATGATAGCTTTGCAGCAGGAGATTGGCATATGAGCCAGTACTACCAAAGCTATTTACCATCGCCAGTTTGGGCTGTTGTCGGGTTCCCTGCCATTGACGTGGTTCAGCCACAATACTGACCGGGCTGTCATCCAATTTTATCAACGGACTCAGGGTGTTATAAGGCATAACGGGCAATAAATACCCGTGCTTCATTTGCAGCAGTACTTTTGTTACTTGTGATATTCCAGAGGCGGATTCAAGATGCCCGATATTCGGCTTTAGCGTACCGACAAACAGCGGAGAATGGCGCTCTGCAAAGGCGGTCTGTATCGCGCGAATTTCTGAAGCATCACCGAATACTGTGCCGGCCGCCGCGGCTTCGATATAATCGACAGCGTCTGCATCATAGCCTGTTTTCTGTAGTGTACTTTTGAGCAGTTCACTCTGCTGTTTTGTTGAAGGAACACCATAGCCCGATACTCTGCCGCTATGGGCAATGCCGCCGCCTTTGATTACTCCCCAAATATGATCGTTGTCGGCTTCCGCCTGAGAAAGCGGTTTTAACAGCACAACGCCAACCCCCTCTCCCGGAATAATTCCAGCCGCATCCTCGCCAAATACCTGAGCATCGCAACGTTCGGAAATCATGTTAAATCGTTTGAGATCCGTAAAATGGGTAGCGTGGGCAAAAAGATTGATACCACCTGCCACCGCCACATCGCAGTCACCCTGCGCAATCGCCTGACAGGCAAGATAGATCGACGTTAATGAAGACGAACAACTCGTATCTACGGCCAGACTTGGCCCTGTCCAATTGAAAAACCAGGATACCCGGTTCACGATGGATGAGAAGGTAGAGCGACTGACTGACTCCGCAAGTATCCCAGTTTCCTCGGCTGAACCGACAGGTTCATTCCACATCACGCCGGTGAAGACGCCTACACACGGCCCCAGACGCTGCAAATTTTCGCCGTTGTATCCGGCACTGTCCAACAGCTCGTAAACACTCGTTAAAAAACAGGCTTCCTGAGCTGAAATCCGTTCCCGTTCTGTCGCTGAAATACCAAAAAAATCAGCATCAAAATTCGTAATCGAATGCGCGAATCCTCCCCAATGTTCAAAACGTTCCTGTGTTCCCCAACGGTCATCAGGTACTCGGGAGAAACAATTTTTCTGATCGTTGAGGTTTTGCCAGAATGTTTCGATATCCGGCGCATCAGGGTATTTCCCCTGTACGCCAATAATGGCAATATCCTGCCCCTGCGCCTCAGAACTGTTGATCTCAGGTTCCTGAAACTGCGTTTTCTCCACCAGCCCAAAAGCCATGCCTAACAGTGTTCGCTGGCTCTCCTTAAGCTTCAGTACGCCAGCTAACGCGTTCTCATCGACGCCGGATAACGGGCAGGAACCAATCGGGTAATACGCCTGTTTTTGTGAAAGTAGCTGAACAATGGCACCGATTTCAATCGCCGCAAAAAAATCACTTTTCTCTTTATACAAAGGGCGAATACCGTCGTACTCCACCACAAAATATAAGCAGCAGTGCGCATTGTCATAATAGGGGCGGTTATAGTAAAAATGGCTGTTATGAGGCAATTCATCCGATGAAATTTTATCCAACTTGTGTTCAATCGGATTATAGTAATAAAAGCCGGTTGAAAATCCACCGACTCTGCCGGGTTTTATCTCGACATAAATCTGAACACTGTAGGTTCCGCCTGCCGATGGATAGAGATATCGATCTCTGCCATCAATCAGCATGGCGTTGAGTGCGCTCAACCAGCCCAAGACACTGTCTTTTGGCATGGGCGCATCATCAAATACCCTGAAAGTGCGGCGAACGTTATAGTGCTGCTGGAACTGCTCAGGTGAGAGTGTTTTGGCACGAACCGTGTCAAAATTGCTGTCCAAGTGACGGATGTTGAATTGTTTTTCTTTGAATGCCTGTTTTTCTGATAACGATGACAGTACAGACAGTTCTTTTTCTTCAGCCGCCACCGGCAAAACAGGTTGTTGATCGCACTGTTGATCAATCAACACTGCCAGCGTCTCTAACGTGGGCTTTGACAGTAACGTCTCCAGTTCAATATCAACACCAAACTGTTTCTTCACGGCCACAACCAGCTCCATGACATTCAGCGAATTAAAGCCATGTTCAAACAAATCCTGATTGGGTTTGAGTACCTTGCCTTTCATCAGTTGCTCAAGCCGCTGTAGAGTGCCGCCTGCTCTGACAAGCTCCCCGATATCCTGCTGCTTGTTTTCAATCTGCCTGCTAATTAAATGGCGCAGGCGCGCCATTGTGGGGGTACGCAAAAACTCATCAAGGTCAAGATCAACGTCAAAACGTTCCCGAATACGAATCAGCACCTGCATGATTGATTTCGATGTCATTCCTTGATCAAACAAGTCATTACTGAAATCAACCGAATGCTCAACCATTAATATCTCAATGAATTCATTGAGATCGTTAACATTACATTTTCCGCCCATAGAAGTTCCCCTGTTTCTCCTCATCATGATGGCATTCCGTCCACGGTTACAGAGTTCTGCACATCATAGTCAGCAAGGTCTTTCCTCTGATGCCCAAAATTGAGCATTTCATCCGTAAAAAACCATTTTTTGAGACAGGAACAATATTGTTGAAAGACAGCGGAAAATTCATTCCGGCCACATTCCAGTATGTCCCACTGGAGGCGGAGGGAGGAGGTATTGAGTACGGTGGGAATATTGTCCAAGACAACCCCCGGTGTTTGGGAAACGCTGTATGCGGGTTCAGGGAAATCCTTGCCGTAAGCCAGCAGGCAGGTGTAAATAATCGGGAAATGTAAATCAGGATAATGCGCGGCCATTTCCAACTCATCAACAGAATCATGATGCCGATCACTATCCAGTTGCGCCTGAACCCGGTGAATAAGCGGTTCTGGAGTTGGATCGGTCTCAGAAAAACTGACCCAGCTAAGACGGGTAAATACTCCGGTGGTGGTTTCAGGCACGCCAGCATATCTGTCCCAGGAAACCACCGCGATGGTAATAGGTTCATGCTTACCGGTTTTTAATCGATTCCAGTTTAAAAGCGTTAAACCGAAAGCCGCCAGCAGGATACTGTCAACAGAAACACCCAGCTTTTCAGCCAGCGCCTGTATCCTGCGGTAATAAGGCAAGACCTGCGTCAATGGTGCGGGAAGTGATGCCTGATGAGCGAATGGCGTTAATCCATGAAGCCCCTGCTGCATCCGGGAGAATTTATCATGCCAGTAATCCCTCGCCGTTACATAGCCTGAGATCTTCTGCTGATGCTTATAATGCAGGACGACATCCTGAAAGGTGATGTTCTGTGTCGGCAATCGATAGATTTCTGATTTATAGGCATTAAACCATTGATTAAGTACCAGAAAAACACTTTTTCCATCAATCAGAACAAAATTAAAATTGACAAACAGGCGATTTTTCTGCCCTTCAAGCGTACACACCCGAATGCGATATCCGGGATATTCCCCCGCAGGATAACGCGTCAGCAACATTTCATTACGTATTGCATGACATCGCTGATGAAATGCTTCTTCTGTCCCGATTACATTGTCGGTCAGGATAGGATAATCCGGTACGTTATCCCGCACGTCCTGATGCAATGAAGCGAGATAACGCGTTCTCAGCACCGGATGATAAGCAACAATCTCATGCCAGGAGCGGGTTAACCGAGAGATATCGAGCACATCAATATCAAACTCAAGATGGCAGCAACAGGTTTTCCCGCCCAGTTTTACGGGCATCATTTGCCCCGCATATAAAGCTTTTTGAATACCAAGCAGGGGAAAAGAGGCGTTCTGCGCTTTCTCTTTTTCTCTCTCTAAACTGTGCCCTTGCTGCCCGTCTGAAACAGCGGGTTCTGAACTCGCTTGTTCTGAAATAGACTGCGCCCGGGCAATCAGTTTTTGACGATAAGCATCAAACAAAGCAACGACCGAACCTTGTTCCAGTACCGCATGGGCGACATACCAACGGTAGACCAACCGTCCGTTAACTTCGAAGACATGATGATCCAGCGCCACTTGAGGCGTTGTATTCATCATGTGTTGAACAGACCACCCCCCCTCGGGATTGGGTTGTTGAAATGCAGCAGAGATTAAATTCGTAAAAACCACCGGCAAGCGTATGTCTGCACGTTTAGCCGGATTCTGTCGCAACTTTCTGAGTACATTAACCGCCCCGACAAAGCTATGACTGGCATCCCTATCCAGCTGTTGCTGACAGGCAATGACCCGGGACTGAAACGTGTTTTCCGATTCCCATTCCGAAACAAAAATATTGCTATTGGCGAGTAATCCCACCAGCCCGCTGATCTGCGGATTGATGGCTAACCGATTGAAGTTTGTCAGATTGAGACTAAAACGTGCCTGTTCCGTCACCTGATGAAGCACTTCACAAAAAATAGTCAGCAACACCGCGCCGGTTGAACAGGACAACATATTGGCCTGAGTTTTTATGGCTGCCCACCATTCGGGAGTCAGTTCCGCACTTAAACAATGCACCGTCTGTGGTACAGGGTATTGCGCCGGAAGATGTTTCAGATCCGGTCCGGGCGGAATATTCCCTAATTTATCAATCCAATACTGCATGCTCTGTTGAAAATACTCACCGATGCGGATCTGCTCAACTAAGGTGAGGTATTTCTTCAAAGAATAGGTTGTCGGCAATGGATAATCAGGATCTTCTGACAGATGACGTAACTGTTCGACCAACAAAAAGACACTGGCGGCATCGGCGATCACTTCATCCAGTGCAATTTGCACAACGATATGTTCCGCATCCAATATCAATGCGTTGATGTCGAAATACGGCCAACACGCTAAGTCAAACACCTTACAATTCAACGTTGCTCGGCTGTTTGTCAGATAATCGGCTTTTTCTGAATCTGAATATTCCGATAAATCAGTGACTGAGAAGGAATAATAGGCATAATCTTCCAGCACCTGTTGCTGAAAATCATTGTTAACAACCGTATGCAGTGCCTCATGGTGATCAACTAAATGATTCCAGGCTGATTCGATGTGTTGAAGGGGGATGGCTTGTGCGATATGCAGTTCAAAATAGAGTGTGCTGCCAACACGTTGACCGTACGTAGAGAGTGCCCGTCCAATCACAAATGACTCTTGCAGTTCAGAAAGTGGGAAGATTTGCGCTGCATGTTCTTTTGCTGAAGGGAGCAAAAGCGCTGCTGCGGCGAACAGTTGTTCTTCTGTCAGTCGCTCACAGGTCATCAAATCACCAACCAGTGCTCTTACGTTTCGTTGTTCATAAAAAATCGTAAATGGGAGAGATACCCCGAAAACAACCTGCCAAAAATCCAGAAAACGGACGATATGCAGTGATGTCAGATGCAGGGCTGAAAAGGGCGTATTCGCCGACGGGACTTCATGACCGATAATATTTTCCAGTGTCCTGATAACAGATCTCTCAGCTTTTTCCCGAAACGCCATCGTCCGATTGGAAAGAAAAGCAAATCCATCCTCACCGGATAAATGGGCTGCCTGTACGCTGGTCGGCATAGTCGACAATAACGGTACGGTTTCAATCGCCTTTAATTCGATTTTATAACGTTCAAATGGGTAAGTTGGCAGGCTTATACGTTCAGGCAGTCGATTCCGATACAGTTGATGCCATTTGACATTTGCGCCTTTGTGCCAGATATTGAGTAACTCGCGATGGTTATTTTCCGCCAACCAGCCATTAATCTTCTCTTGCCACACGCTTTCTTCAAACTGATCGGTATTGCTGAGCGTGATGATGTTTTCATTATTGCACTCACACTGTTTAAGCTGCTGGCATAAATCTTCCAGACTTTGAACCAGAAAGCCTGCACGTACTGGCATATTTTCCCTACCAACCTGTAAGGTAAACGCCAAACGCGCCAGTACAAGCTCTGTTTCTTTACCGCTGTTCTCAGATTGATAGCGCGATAAAAAGTCATACAGCTGTTTCACGCGTTCTTGCAATGCATTAACGGTTTTCGCCGAAAGAAGAATAGCGCAGGGGAGATTTATCTCGATTTCTGGCCGCTTAGACTGTTTGCTCTCTTCCAGGATAAGATGTGCATTGGTTCCGCCAGCGCCAAAACAAGAGATGCCGGCGATTCTTGGCATGTTCACCCCTTCCCTGTGGGGCTGTTTCCATTCCATTAACGTTGAATTTACGCAGAAAGGTGTCTGTTCGAAAATAATATCGGAATTAAGCCTTTCACCATAAAGTGTTGGAGCAATCGCCTTATGTTGCATTTGGAGCAGAACTTTAATCACACTGCCCACCCCTGCCGCCGCTTCACAATGACCGAAATTCGGCTTTCCCGAACCCATCAGACATACAGAGTGACGATTATCTGCGCGTTTTTGAAAGACTTTTGTTAATGCGCCAACTTCAATCAGATCGCCATATCGCGTGCCTGTACTGTGTGCTTCGACGTAACTGATTTCATCTGCATTAACCTTTGCTTCAGTCATGGCCTGCTCAATCACCCTCTGCTGGGCTTTCGGATCTGGAGCACCAAATCCATTCGATCGGCCATTTTGATTCACCGCGCAGCCCTGAATCACACCATAAATGTGCGCACCTTCATTCAATGCATCCTCTAACCGTTTTAATACCAGAACACCAATCCCTTCTCCTGGGATATAACCACTACTGCCTTCACCAAAACTGTTAAGTTCAGGCGATGAAGACAGCATTTTCCGGCGGCTAAGGGTTAAATATTTATTGGGATGAAGCGTCAGATTAACGCCGCCGACGATAGCGGCGTGGGTACGCCTTTGTTTCAGATCTTGACACGCAAGTTGCATCGCAACCATAGAAGAGGTACACATGGCATCCAGCGCCATGCTGGGTCCGTGAAAATTCATGAAGTAAGAAAGCCGATTAGCAATACTGGCCTGACTGCCGACTAATCCAACCGGTTGCTTCAGTTCATCGGATGTCACGTCATGTAGTTGATACTCGCTGTACATTGAACCGGCATAAACCCCGACCGCGTTTATGCCATTTTTTTCGCTCTTCCCGTCATCAGATAGTGTCTCAGGAGTGTAGCCGGCATCTTCAATCGCTTTCCACGCTTCCTGCAAGAATAATCGTTCCTGTGGATCCATTGTCGCGGCTTCACTTTCAGAGATATCGAAAAACGCAAAATCAAATTCATCAACGCCGTCCAGAAAACCGCCCCATTTGCTGAGGTGCGTATGTTGACTGTCTCCATGATAATAACGCTGCCAATCCCAGCGATTCTGAGGAACCTCGCTAATACAGCGCTTACCCTGTTTCAGGTTGTCCCAAATTTGGGCGATATTCTCTGATTGCGGGTATTTTGCACTTATCCCGATGATAGCAATGTTCAGCCGATGATCAGCGATATTCTGCCCTTGATTGGTAGCGTGAGATTCTTTTTTCTGATCCAAAAATTCTTTTTTCTGATCTAAAGAAAGAAGGGATTGATCTGCATGATGTGTGACCGTTTGAGCCAGATACCGAGCGAGATCGGCAATACATTTGTACTCATAAAATAAGGTCTTAGGCAGCGAACCAAATGTTTTTTCCAATACCGCAACCAGTTGTATGGCAATCGCTGAATCAATGCCATATTTATCCAAAGGTTCAGTAGCCCGCAACTGTGTGGGGGCTATGCCTAATTCTTTACCTATTATCGCTTTTATCTGTCCGATTAGGGTTTCGAGTACTGGCTGATTTTGCGCATGCTCTATTTGCAAAACGTCAACCTGTGCCACGGCAGGAGGTGTTACAGATGCTCGCTCCCGGGTTGAAAATCCTTTAATCTCAACACAAACATCCCCCTTGTTGTCACAAATGACGATATCTCTCTTCCTGATAGACGAAGCAGCGCCTGTTACCCATGCCCAGGCTTCACCTTTAACCGGCCGAATAACCCGGATTTCATCAATGGCAAAAGGAATTGGTGTGACAGCCCTCTGTTTGAGATCTTCTGGTGTCAGTAATCCCAAATAAGCCGCCTGTAGCGCGCCATCCATCATAGCAGGACAGAGCGTGAACAGTGTTGGTTTGAACGGTATCGATTGATGGGCGAACTCGTAAACCGGGGCGTTATCGGCTATAAATACCAGCTTTGCGAGTGCAACAGTGTTTCCGTGACTGTTTTTCCCTATTGCGATTTCCTGAATAGCCCGATGTTTCTTGCCGATCTGAATGCCAAGCAGCTCAAGCACGCTGTAACATTGTTCGGCGGTTAACCGACGTTCCTGACAGGATCGCTGACACTGTTCTATATCCAGAGAAGGGCTTTGTTGTAATGACGAGAAACCGATACTGCCGATGGTCAATGAATCCAGATAACTGTTATCGGCTTCTTCACGCGTTTCTGTTCCTAAAGCGCTATCAAAAGCGATATCGAAACAAAAAGCATTTTCTTCTGCCGGTGACGTCTCAGGTTTAATATTCACCGTCAGCGTCAATGCGGTTTCTGCTTCCGCCTTGATAACCGGTTTCACCCAACCTACGTTGCGTAGACTCAACGGTTTTGTTGCGGCGCGGTCTGACAGCAATAACATGGCTGCATGCCGTACAAATTCAAGATGAACCACCCCCGGAAGCATCATTTGCCCATTGACCACATGTTCACGCAAATAAGGCTCAGCCGCACTAACCCGGAATTGATAGGATTTCAGTGCGTCATTTGATGGCGGAGCCGATTTATCAATGGAAAATGGTGGGTGATGGATAGCGCCTAAAAATGCACGAACCGGCAAACCGGATAGGCGAACCGGATATTTATTTTCCCATAAACATGACCAGTCGGGTTCCTCACCCCTTAACCAACGCAGCATCAATTCCGTGGTCATTCCATCCATCAGGAAGGAGGGTGAGGAAGATAATGCCGATCTTAATGTCTCCGCCTGCTGAGGTTCCTCGACATTCTGAATACCAATATCGCCATTAAGTATGCTGTCCAGCTGTGATATCAGCTCAGATAAATGGGAAGCCCCCAAAATGACCCGATATTGCCGTGCCTCACGGGACTGCAACGTGAATGCCAAACGCGCTAAATCAACAGGTTGTTTCTGTAAATCCTGTTCCTGTAAATAGCATTTTATCTGCACGATATGGTCACGTAATGAGGCTTCCGAGTGCGATGACAGCGGGATTAACACCGATATTTCTGTTTTCGGCATTATTGTTTGATTCATATCGGTGTTTTTTTGCCCGAGAAACTCCTTAACCACAATATGGGTGTTATACCCACCACCGGCAAATGAATTAATGCCGGCAATTCTGGGTAACGTGCCCCCTTCCCGCGTGGTGGATTCCCATTTTTTATGGTGATGATTGAAATAAAGCCCCGACCCATCGATGCCTAAACTGTCATCAATCTCGCTGAGTCCCTGAGTGCCGATAATGGTCTGATAACGCAATTGCAGCAGAACCTTCACCAGTGCCACCAGACCGGAAACCGCCTCGGTATGTCCGATAGCACCTTTTACCGTGGATAAATGAATATGCTGATCGGGCAGGAAAACTTTTTTCAGGGCAGTGATTTCTGTGAAATCGCCTGCTCTGACACCTGATGCGTTACATTCAATAACGGAGAAATCATCTGCCGATACTCCCGCATTTTTCCAGGCCTTGCTGATGGTTTTAGCCTGTTGTTCAACATTGGCTGAGATGAGGGAAAATGTCCTTCCGCTATTATTTGCCGCGCCGCCGGCAATAATGGCATAGATATCATCCCCATCTTGTTGCGCTTTCGACAACGATTTAACGACCACCGAGACAACCGCTTCTCCCCTGAGTTGCCCCTTGCTTCGCTTGCTGAACAATTCAGGTGCCGCCGCTGGCGACAGAATGCCATCCTCACGCGCAATAAAACCGTAAGGATGCAGGAAAAGACTGCTTGCACTGACAATGGCCTGATCCACATGCCCTGAGCGAATCAAATCACAGGCGCCAAGCAATGCCGTTGCGCCTCCCGTGCATTCGGTATTAATAAATTGGGTCGGGCCTTGAATATCAAGAAATCGGGCTATCCTGCCCGATGACATGGCCGGTTCATTACCGGCCCAATAATAGAAGTTTGTTTCTACATCCTTGTCTCTCAACAGTTTTTCATAATCATTCGCTAAGGCCGCAACAAACAGCGCGGTACGATCGCCGCTCATGTCCTGATTCGCATGACCGCTGTCTTCAATACTTTGAATAATGACTTCCAGCAGCAAACGATGCTGAGGGTCCATGTACTGAGCGACGGCGGGCGGTATCTGGAAGTACTGTTCATCAAACCGGAAAATATCATTAATAAATCCGGCGGAACGAATGAAAGTTCCCGCCGATAACCACGGGCGATCCTCCGGAAAAGCGGAAAAAACCGACTTTCCTTCCAGCAGGTTTTTCCAGAATTGCCCCACAGAATCCGCCTGCGGAAAACGCCCTGCAATCCCAACAATAACCACTTGCTCATCCTGAACAGATTTGGGGGACGACGGAATTTTTATCTCTGCGTCGTGTTTCAGCTGAGGTTTTGTCTCTAATGGCAGCCGATTTCCGCGAAAAAGCTGCTTAAGACGCGTTTCATGCTGAGGAAAATCAATGCCTAAGAAAAACAGATAATTTTCAGGATACGTTTGAATTTTCGTAATGCGGTGTTCATCCATCTCCAGCTTTAATACACAAAACATGCCATTCAGGCGGGATAAAACAAAGGGAGACGCTTGAGTTAATTCCATTCGGACAAATAACGTTAAGGTGTTTTTGTCGCGAATAAATAACTCATCAAATAGCGTGACTCCCTCCTTTCCTATCGCCGTCCGTAATGCGTAAATAAAACTTTTCCATTCAGCAATTCCATGACCAGTGATATCGCCATTATGAAATACCATCTCCGGGTGAAGCAGGCTGTTAATTTGGCGTAACGAATCCTGACTAAAGACACAATCAACAAGCTGTTTAGCCCGTTCACTCATTTGTACAGACTGTTCATCACAGACGGTATGCAGCCTCCCATTTTCGTTAATCAGCACACGCTGTTGCCAGGCCGGGTAAGACAGACATTCTTCAGAAAGCGGCGTACCAAGCAGAAAAAGAAAGTCCTGTGCCTGTTGCCATAATTCAACGATTTTGCCGTCACTGATACGTATTGCGATCTGACAAAAGTTCGAATATTCGCCACCGTAAATCACCTCATCATGCCAGCGATCCGCTTTCCAACGGTGAAAGAGATGCAGAATATCATCCTGAACAATCACGCTTTCCGGGATCAGTTTTAAATTGGCAATGTTCAGCCTGACAGACTGAATAAATGCCTGAAACTCCTGAGCGCTATTTAACTCATTACCCTGCATATGGCACACACAGGTTTGAGCAAACAGATTATTAAAAGCGTAAGAAGAAAAATCATCTTCCCATACCGCTTTCAATCCCAGAACAAACTCCGCGCACGGATGTTGCAATAGCCAAGTCGTTTTATCGGTCATAGAAATGCCATCCATCACATAATCATATGAATAATTGAGGTTTTTCCTGTCTTACTTTGCTGTCTTTTAAGTAAGGCAGCCGTACCTGATGTTCCATTGACTTCAACTGCATGAGCTTCTGGAATATCAAATCCGTTTGTTGCTGGCGATCTTCGGGACGGGCATGAGTGGCTATCTGTCTCAGAAAATCAAAGTATTCCTTATCAATAGCGGTATTCTCCTGCCAAAGCTCACGTGCCACTGTTCCGCTGGTTTTTCCCTCTATCTCATCAAGCAGGAAGAAAGACGTGATGCGACTTCTTGCCTGTTCAACCACACCGCTTAAAAACTTAAGCGCATCTACGGCACCAATATTCGACTCCATGAAAGTGTCATAAATCGTCTGTGTTTTCGTAAAGCCACGGACATGCGTGGTGTAATAGTCACCATAGAGTTCTGGTGATTGAATGATTTTTGACGCAATAGAGGACATCAGGGTCGCGATACTTAAATTTGAGCCGGAGGTAAACCACGTACTGATCCCACTTCCACCAACCAGCGCCCAGTTCTTGCCGGTAAATCGTTCATACATGAAATGTTGAGTCGGGAGGCTAACGATTTCTCGGCGGCAGGTGAAATGGGTTGAGTAATCTAATCCCCGTCTCTGGTAGGCTTTTGTCAGCAAAGCAATAATTTCTTCTGCCGTACGATCTCTCACATTTTCAGGCAGCATACTGATACCAACGGAAACATAATCGCCCAGCGGTATCAGCCAGGAAACGCCTTTCAGTTGATCAAACTCTTCATCTGCACTCAGCAATGAGGTTGCGTGCATCCAGGGAAGTTCATTGGAGTCACAAAGCTTGCTACCCGCTTTTTGGTAATAGTGGGTAAAAATCACTTGCCGACGGCTATCTAGCTCGGTATAGGGAAGCCCAATTTTGCGTCCTAATAAACGGATGTGGTTGGTACAATCCCATACATAAGACGGTTGAATAATCTGTCCATTGGACAGATGAAGTAATGACACTTTGTCACTATTCTCAGAATATTCAACATGTTCGACTAAAGCTTCAACCCAGGTACATTCAGAGGCCGCAATAATTTCCTCATACAGCGCCTTATCAAATCCGAGCCTGTCGATATGAATAAAATGCTCAGGAATATCTTCTTCCATGAAAAGCGAAGCCAGCGATTCGAAAAAATGGAACCGCAGCCCGGCAACTAATTCCCCCATAAAAAATGGCGTGAACTCTTTGGGGTAAAAATGGCGGGACAGATTTTTAAAACGGCGGGTAAATTCAATGCTCACGACCTCCGTCATCGATTCACCCAGTTTTGGCATATCACCGATTTCCGGCTTACCGACGATGATATGCGGGATCTTCTCCTGAATAAGTTGATAGCTGATGAGCATACCGGCAATGCCACCCCCAACAATTACCGGGAGGTTTTGTTCTATGCCCCGGATCATTCCCGCCATATAGGCGGGATCATCTGTGTTTTTGGCGCGGCAGGTGTTCTCATTCCTTTGAGAAACACACGCCTTTCCCACGGTTAATGTTTCCTCTGCTAATGTAGGTGAGGATAAAGCGGTCAGAAACCGCTTCACTGCTGATGCCTGATAGGTCATGAGATAATCAGCAAATTTATCCAGCGTGGTGAATTCAAATAACACACCGGGATGTATCTCTTCATCCAAAACACCGGAAATCTTATCCGTAAAGATAACCAGCGATTTAGAATCAAATCCCAGATCCTGAATATGTGCCTCAGTGTTAATATCATCGCTCTGCTGCGCTATTTCTTTCGCTATGGTTTTCAGTGATTCCAATAACTTATTTTTTTCATTGACTTCATTCATCTTTTTACTTCCTTTTTCAATGCCGTACGTTGTGCCGTTATCCAAGATAACGGCGTCAATTTGCGTGTTTATGGTGCTAAAAATGGGTTCATCAAAGGAACCAATATCGCTGTTCATCAAACGGGTAACTGGGAATATCAACGTAGACTCCGTGCCCCTGAGCAAAAGCCAGCCAGTCTATACAGGCGCCTGCAACCCAATCGTCTGCCAGTTGTTTCAACACAGGTAATGTGGTGGAAAATGCAACCTGTTTTTTGGCAGAGCGGCTTTTGGGCGGGACGACACCCATCGCAACCGCACCCTCTGGCGGTGTTCCGTTTTCCCCTGCAATCATCCATTCCAGCGTCGCGATAAGTTTTTCTAAATCGTTGACAATGATCGCCGTGCGGAATGGCATATCCGCGCGCCCCGTCTGGGCGCTGTACGCCAGATTCCTTAACGTCATGGCGTTATCATGACGGGCTGACTTTTCCTGACGCACAAAATCCAGCCACTGACTCAGATAAGCTTTTAAGGTTTTCTCGGATTTCGCCGAGATGGGAATAAGAACGTGCTCTTTCCTTTGGGCGTGTTCTCTCCTTTGGGAAAGCACTGGCATCGCAGGCTGATCAGGGGCTTCCAAAATGACATGCGCATTGACTCCCGTGATCCCAATCGAGTTCAAGCCAGCTCGTCTTGGCTGTGTTTTGTCTGAACTAGCCTGTTGCCACAGAACTGGCTCACACGGGAAGAACAAGGGTGTGTTCTCAATAAAAATTGAGGGGGGTAATTGAGAAAAAGAAGCAATCGGTGGAATGACCTCATGCTTCATGGCCAGAATCACTTTAATCAGGGAGGCTATGCCAGAAGCGGCTTCCAGATGACCAATGTTGCCTTTCACTGCACTGACGACACAACGATGTGAAACGGCCTGATTTGCTGAAAAAACCTTTTTAAAAGCTGCAACTTCACTGACATCATTAAATTGCGTCGCAGATCCGTGAGCTTCAATGTAGTCAACAGAGTAAGGATCGATCCCCGCGGATTGGTAGGCCTTTCTGATATTCTCTTCCTGTTTCTCAACACTCGGTGCCATCGACGAGAAAGCGCTCCGGCCATTATGAGAAACCCCGACACCCCGGATGATGGCGCGGACAGGATCATGTTCCAGACACGCTTGTTCCAGCGGCTTAATCATGACGGCGCCTACGCCTTCCCCCCGGATATAACCATCTGCCGTGTAGTCAAAAGGCGCCATTTTTCCTGACTGGCTGAGAATGCCGCCCTGATCCCGGATATAAAACTCCATAAAATCAAGGATGACTTTAACGCCTGCGACAATCGCCACGTCGCAATCACCCTGTAGAATCGCCTGTCGGGCTTTTTGCAGCGCGACAAACACACTGGCACAGGCGTTATCCACCACTTCACTCGGGCCGGTAAAATTGAAGAAATAGGAGATCTGATTCACCATCATGCCCAAACTCAGACCCGCCTGTAATCCGCCACTTTTTCCGGTGTTGTTGATCAGAGAATGGTTTTTAATCAGTGACTTGTAGTCAGTGGAATCAACAGCAACAAATAACCCGACTTTACGCTGTGTGAGGTCTTCCAGATCATAACCCGCGTGTTCAACACATCTCCAGATACACTGCATAAGCAGACGTTGCTGCGGATCTATCTGTTTTGCCGTTTCTGCATCAATCCCCCAAAATTCAGCATCAAATTGATCGATATCTTGTAAAAAACCGGATGACTGCATGCGTTTTACCGCATCTTCCTTATCGGAAGGGATGAGAATGTGGCGTTGTTGCCACGCTTCCTGCGTGATCCCCAGAATAGAAACGGTTTTTTGGATCATGTTCTGCCAGTACGCTTGCGCATTTTTAGCCCCCGGAAACATACAGTCATAGCCCACAATGGCAAAAGAGGGTACGCTGACAGAGGCAGGTATTACCGGTGATGACATATCGGAAGATGACGTGTCAGAAGGTGCTGAAAGGGTCGGCTCTGGCAACAGTTTGATTAGGTGTTCTGCCACACGGTGTAATGTGTTGAATTCTAAAAAATTCGCGTGTGACAGCGTTACCTCAAAGCGGGAATTAATATACTCAGCCAGCTCAATAAGCCCGACAGAGTCCATGCCATAAGCGCCAAACTGTCGGTGAATATCGATGGCCTCGCTACGCATACCCAATAATTCGGATAATTTGCCGGCAGTAATATCCGCAACAATATCCGCAACGGTGTCTGCCGAGTTATCTGATTCATTCTGGCTGACAAAATCCAAATCTTCGTTATCTGATGCGGACAGCGGTGTAACCGGTGAAGGAGCGTCAGAGAGTCTCAGGTAATCCCCAATCTTTTGAGCATCTCCCTTCATCACGCCAAACTGAGGGAACGGTGAACGAAGCGCGATTTCCAGTGTTTCCAGCGCGGTTTTTGTCTCCAGAGGAACAATACCAAAGGTATCAAACATGTGTTTTTCTACCCTCGGCGTTACGTTCATGCCGCCTTCCTGCCAAAGAGGCCAGTTAATTGACAAACTTTTCCCGCTTCTTTGTTTCTGCTGAACTAAATTTTCACGATACTCAGCAAATGTATCCAGAAAGGCGTTTGCCGCCGCATAGTCTATCTGTCCGATATTCCCCAAAGAGGCAAGTGAAGAGAACATAACAAAAAATGCCAGCGGTTCGTGTTGGGTCACTTCATCCAGCAAACAGGCCGCCGAGGCTTTAGTGGCGATCACTCGGTCAATCTCTTCCTCTGTTTTATTGACCGTCAGCGCATCATGGATAACACCGGCACAATGGATAACACCATGCAGAGCACCAAAGCGTTGGCGAATAAGCCGCAGGGTTTTTTCCAATGCTGCGCGGTTATTCACATCGCATGGCACATATTCGGCTTTTATTCCGCATTTTCTTAGCGCATTCAGTTGCGCTGCTTTACCGGCATCGAGGACGAAACGCCCCGATAACACCAGCTGTGCGCCCGTTTTTGTACCGATATATTGCGCAATCTGGTATCCCAATCCACCCAGACCACCCGTAATCCAAATCGTCCGGCATGCATGATTAAACAAAGATGGGAGATGCATTAAGGCGGTCGGTTCTACCGCTTTTTGACACCAGACAAAGCGCTGCCCTGTTTTCTGATAGCACACCGCTGAAGAAAGTTGATTTGACGAAAAGTGATCTGAAGAAAGAAGTTCTTTTTCCGCATGTCGACAGAAGGTTTCACCGTCTGCATTGTCCAGTGCAGCATCCAAAATAAGTTTCGTCTGTACCGCCGGAAATTCCATGCTAAGGGTTCTGAGTGCCCCCAATAAAGCGCGATAAGGTAATCCGTTCTCTTTCCACGGGGCGAAAACCGCGATGCATTCCGGTAATGCCTGACCAGCGCGAATGTGCTGCTGGCAATAATCCACTAATCGTAAAACAAGGTCAGATAAAGAGACTGAATACTGGCTATTGGGATGCAGATCAGGCTCTGCGCGAAGATAATGGATATTTTCCACACCCGCTAACGAAGTCAGCCCTGTCAGTGAGGTTTCATTGACGTTCCCAATCACAAATAACTCGGTGCGCTTGGGCTTCATTGCATACGCCGTATTCTGACGGATATCGCATCGTTCCCAACCCGATGTATAAAACACCATCGAGCTAGTCTCTTCCGTTGAGATAATGTCTTCCACAACTGCGGCAGGCAAAACGGCTGTCTGCGCTTCCGATTCCGGTATCCAGTATCTTTCCCGGGCAAACGGATAAGTCGGTAAGCATAAGCGGGTTGGCTGTACGGGAAGGGATTGGTAATACCCCTGCCAATCAATGTCATGCCCTTGAGTCCAGGCGCTGGCGATCTGTTTTAACTGCTCATATTCTTTTTCATGCTGATCTTTCCCGACATAAACAGACGTCATTAACTGTTTTGTGGATTTAGATTTTTCTACTCGTCCCATCCAAAAATGCGTTGAGGGTAAACAGGATAGAGAAAATGCCTTTAAACTATCAATCAGGGTAGAAAGGGAATCGACCATAAAGGAGGCTCTCTCTTCCATTTCTTCCCGCCCTGTCTGCAAGGTATAGGCAAGTCTATGCAGGTATTCTACTTTGGACGTTTCTGAGCACCATTTCGCCTGCTCTCTAAGATACTGTGATAAGGTTTGCGCCAATTCACGATGCTGTTCGTGGTTTTTTGCCGATAGAGGGATAATAGCCCATTTTGGCCAATCGGTATTCTTGATGGAATGTAAGTCGTTAGCCGGAATGTATTCCTGCACAACCAAGTGAGCATTGGTTCCTCCGGCACCGAATGATGAAATCCCTGCCGTTCTGGGATGCTCCGATGGCTCCTGTTTGTCACCCAACAGCGGCCTTTTCCAATCTGCAAGTTCACGCTGCACATAAAACGGTGAGGCGTCAAAATCGATATTGGGGTTTAATTCACGGCTGTGTAAAGAAGGCACTAACTGACTGTGCTTGATTTGCATGAGTACTTTGGCGACGCCCGCAATACCCGCCGCACTTTCACAATGACCAATATTGGATTTTACTGAGCCGATGGCGCAGAATGCACTCTCCTGTATATCGTTCCCTTGTAAACATTGTTGGAATGCCCGGTTGAGACCGGCTATTTCAATAGGATCGCCCAGTGAAGTTCCTGTTCCATGCGCTTCAATATAGCTAATGGCCCGCGGATGCACCCCGGAAGACTGGATGGCCTGAACAATCACGTCGGCTTGCGCGATAGGATTCGGAACAGTGTAACCGTTGGTTTTCCCTCCGTGATTAACGGCGATGCCCTTGATAACGCCATAAATGTGGTCACCATCTTCAATCGCCTTCGTCAACGGTTTCAGTAAAACCGCCCCCACCCCTTCTGACGGAACATACCCGGTTCCTCCCTCGCCAAAACTCTGGCATCGTCCTTCGTCAGACAAAAATTTAGACTGCCCCAGAATTAAGTATTTATTCGGGTGAATAGAAACATTGACGCCCCCCGCCAAAGCCATCTCAATATCCCCCTGTCTGAGTGCCTGACAGGCAAGGTAGATTGACGTCAGTGAGGAAGAACACATGGTATCGACCGCAAGGCTGGGACCATTGATATTAAAGAAATGCGATACCCGATTGGCGATTGAGCCAAAACTGCCGGTCACGATAGACTGCTCAAGAACATTCCCTTTTGCCAATTCCTCTATGCTATAAAACTCATATTCTCCATACATGACCCCCACATACACTCCCATCTTTTTCGGTAGCCGTGTCCAGTCACGGGAGCCTAATGTTCTGTGGCTGTATCCCGCATCCTCAATGGTTTCGTAGGCGCATTGTAAAAAGAGCCGTTCCTGCGGGCTCATCACACGCGCATCGCGGGGTGATAGGTTAAAAAACAGCGGATCAAATTCATCAACACCCTCAATAAAACCGCCCCATTTGCCGTAGGTTTTGCCGCGTTTGGTTTTATCCATGTCGAAATAGCGTGAATTATCCCAGCGTTGAGAAGGGATCTCGGTAATGCAATCCTGCCCTTCTCTCAGGAGCTGCCAGAAATCACGCATGTTTCTTGCCTGAGGAAAACGTCCAGCCAAACCTACAATAGCGATGTCATCTGACTCGGTTATGGTATACTTCGCCTTGCCTGTCTGAGAAACAGCAAGGCTTTCTGTTCTGCCGGAAATCGGTTGCACTGGCAGGCGAGAGCTAGCCATCGTTGATGCTGGCTGAATGTTTTGTGGATTATTTTGCGACTGTCCCAGTAAAACAAGGTGATGATGCTTAACAAAATAAGCCGCCAGTTGCCGAATGGTGAGATATTCAAAAAACAGGGTCTTTGGCAGGACACCGAAATTCTGCTCCAGTGCTTCCGTCATCTTGATGGATAAAATGGAATCTATTCCATACTTCTCCATACCAGCGTCTTCATCAATTTCGGCTAAGGGAAGGCTTACCGCCTTGCTCACAACCCGCTTAATCAAATCTACCGCGGTGGATCTGAGGTCGGAAGATGCCTGAGACTGACTGACCTGAGTGACGAATGAGTTGACGTTATTTTCTGAATTCGACGGAAAGGTGGGTTCATAATAGGGACGAACACCCAACATTTCTGCTCTGAAACGCTCTATCGCGCCTCCTTCCATTAGCATCAATTCACCACTGAATTTCTCATGCAGTGCCTGATACAAAGATTGAAGCGCCCTATGGCGAATAAATTCTTCCTCATTTGTTCCGCTAGATTGAGGCAGTATCAATGACAGTGTTTGTCTTTGAGACTGTGCTGATTCAGGACGCTGTTGATGGTGACGAACAAAGTTGTTAGCCGCGGCGCAATAGGCAGAAAACAGGGGATGCTCAGCACAACCTAATACGCCATCCCGGTAAGTCAGTACTGTAAAGAAATCAAGCAACATACCCTGAGTTGCTTTCTCCAGCAGCGACAGTCCCTGATAACGTTCAAGTATTGAACTTAGGGTTTCGTTCTCCACGTGTAGCGAACGTTTACCCACACAGAAAAATACCCCCCGCAGTGCGCCAAAATTTTGCTCAATTTGGCTAACAAGCGCCGCTAATGTGGTGGCGTCAAGACAAATAACGCCGTCATTAATCGTGGTCGTCTTTGAGGCTATTGTGATTTGGTATTGGTTCTTTTCACTTTCATTCAAACTTGTTTCATTCAAAACAATAGCAATGGCTGAATCAGTATGCGTTGTAATATCTCTGGCAATCACGCGCCCCATACTGCCGTCTTCATCAATAATTAAGTAAACCGACTTTTCTTTCCACGGCGGTGTTAAATTTTCAGCAGAGCCGTTTTCAGGCGTCCAGACAGTCCAATGAGGAACCCAACGTTCCTCCGATTGCCACAGGACTGTGTCATATTTTATCTGTGAAGTTTCCCCTGACAGTTTCTCAGCCAGTCTCTCTTTATCATCACAATAAATCGTCTGGCTAAGCAGATTGGCATTATCCTGATAGGCTGTTTTTAATAGCGCGGTCACGATGGCATATTCAGGAAGGGCTTCCGGCAAGACCAACTGAATAAACATGGGTTCTGCGGGAGGATGGTTAACAATCTCATCAATTTTTTTGCAGAGTGTGATTACGTTCTGTTGCCTTTTTAACGGTACTTCATCACGACTCAGTTTTGGTAACACAATATATTCACATGTATCGGGATCTGACATAAACGACTCAGATTGAAGACGCTCTAATTCACACAGGAACACGATACGTTTTGTGAAAACACGTAACACAGTATCCGAAGGCAATGCCTGACTTTTCCACTGAGGCTGTAATAAATAAGGTTCAATCTCTGCCGATGGCGCAAACTGCGCCCCCAATCCCCGACAACTGAAACCTTTAAACCGGATACACACCTTTCCGTTAATATCACAACAATCGACATCCACTTTCGGGAAAGGATCTGCGGCGCTGCTGTCCACGCTATAACTGATCCACGCCCAATGTAATTGGGATTCTTCATCATGAAATTCGATTTCATCAAGCGCAAAAGGGATTAAACATTTAGATGGAATGGGACGATTAAGATCACCAAAACGCATTAAAAGCCCGACGGATGAAAGAAGCGCGCCATCCATTAAACAAGGATGCAAAACAAACTGCTCTCTGGTTGGCACCAGAGATTCAGGCAGCGACAGTTTAGCCAGGACGTGGTCCATTCCCACATAAAGTTCTTCAATGCCCTGATAGTCTGGTGCCATGTATAAGCCCAGTGCGTAATACATGTCATAGTATTGCTTAGGAGAGTACGCGTTTTGCAGATAGCGCGATTTCAAGCTGTCGATATCATAGACCGGTGCCGGTGTGAGTGCTTTTCGTGTCGCGACGCCGGAGTTATGGATCGTCTCTTTTTCTGCATGACTGTATAGCTGATAGCCTGCTTCGCCATTGCCATAATTGATAAAACGAATATGTATCCGCTGAGGTTCATCAATAACACCGATAATCTGCGCCCAGACGACATTTTTCAGCGTCAGCCCGGTTTTTTCCTGCTCTGCTAACGAGGAATTCGGTGTTGTGCCGAAAGAGTGATGTGCAGCCACACGGGCCAGTTCTAAATGCCCGACCCCCGGCAGCACGCGAATACCGTGAATTACATGCCCCTTAAGACAAAATTCCTCACCGGAAAATGTGGTACTAAAACGTTGTTCTGCAAAATCAGAGGTATTTTGGTGAACAAACGGATGGATAAATTGGCTGGTCCCTTCCTGAGATGATACTTCCTGTGGCGATAGCCTGCTGACTTCACCTTCAGGCACCCAATAACGCGCTTTGGCAAGCGGATAGGCAGGTAAAGGAATACGCCGCCATTCCGCACCGCCCCAATACTGCATCCAATCAATATCAACACCGGCAACCCAACATTTCGCGACGGTTTCTAATGACTCTGTCGGGAACCCATTGTTTGCAGCCACGTCAAGTTCAGCCTGTTGAGCCGTTAATGCCGTTAATGCCGTTACCCGTACATTTTGTCCCAGATAGATTGTTGCTTTTTGTTTTTCCAGATACTGTTTTTCCGGGGATTCAACAAACACTTCTAATGCGCATCTGAGTTGTTCTATTGATGAAACCAACGTTGCCCAACGATGCGTAAACACTTCTCGCCCTGTACTGAGTGTCCAGGCAAGTTCATGCAGATTGAAATTCTCGGCAAAATCCGGCTCTCTGACCGTCTTACACAGATTGACTGCCTGTTGGTAAAGCTGCTCATCACTTTTTGCAGACAGACAAATCAGTACCGGCTTTTCTGTTACCGTTTCCGCCAGAGGGCTTATTTTGGCGGCAGGAGGGTTATCGGGTTCCCGCAAGACGATGGCCGCATTGACGTTACTGAACCCATAACTGCTGAAAAATATATGCCGGGGTGCCCCTTCCTGAGATTGCGGCCAGTCAACCGTCTCTGTCAGAAACTGAATTCCCTGAGTATCGAATGGAATGTCGGCATTCAACTCCATTTTATCCAGCCCACGAATCAGGGGGATTTGATTATATCTGAACGCCATAATCCCCTTGATGATGGCGTAAAACCCGGAGCTGGCATGGTTATGGCCAATATTGGGTTTGACCGTACTCACATAGCAGGGTGAAGTATTCTGTGAACGGGCGAAAACATCCACCAACGCATTCGCTTCAATCGCATCTCCCATTTGAGAAGCAACGCCGTGGGCTTCCACATAGTGAATCTGCTCAGGTAAAAGGTTCGCCCGTTTTAATACGGTCTGAAACAGGTTGATTTGTTGTTCTTTATTGGGTTGGGCAAAGGAATTGGTTTTACCGCCCGAATTATGGCCACTGGCCTGCACTACACCATAAACATAGTGGCGTTGATTGACTTCATCGCTGTTTCTTTGCAAAAGTAAAGCCGCGCACCCTTCTGAGGTTCTGTATCCTGAAGCCTTTTCAGAAAAACTGTGGATATCCTCTCCGCCAGTTTCAAACGGTGTCGCCGTGGTTTCTCCCGCTTTCCAGGGATTTAAAAACAGCGAAACACCCCCCACGATAGCGTAGTCACAATCGCCGCATTCCAGTGCCTGACAGGCCATATCCAAAGCGACAAAAGCACTTGAACAGGTTGTATCAACAACAATGGATGGGCCATTGAAGTTGAAAAAGAAAGAAACCCGATTTGCCAGAAAACAGGGATCATTTCCCGGAACAATGAACTCCTGACTTTCCTTATGCTCATCTGGAATTCTGTCGACATAAGAATTTAAATACCAGCCATCCTGAGCAACAAATACCCCGATTTTCTTGCCTGATAGCGTTGATGCGGCTAGCCCAGCATCCTCAAGAAGTTGCCAGCAAGTTTGTAAAAATAATTTCTGCCTTGGGTCTGCAAACATAATGGCAGAACCCGAAAGAGGAAAAATATGCCTGTCGAATCTATCAATATCTTCAAGAAACATACCGCGTATCTTTTCCCTAAGCCCCCATTTAACCGACGTTTGGCGATTATTAAGTTGATAGCGTTCTTCGTTTATAACCCTCATCAAAGAGCCGCCTTCAACCAACGTCTGCCAATAATGAGACAATGACAAACCTCCACAGAATTGTGCAGCTACGCCGATGATAGAATATTCCATCAATAACTCTCCTATTTGTATTCTGGCAAACAATAAAAAATAATTTCTTTTAAAAGAAATATCTTTTAATGAACAAAGCCAACTCATTTGCACAGAGTAAAAATATAATTCCCCGTGCAAATAAGAGATTTAAGAATAGCGGTTACCGTGATAACAAATTAATTCGTTATCACAGATAAAATTAAATTAAGTTAATTTTATTTAATTAAAAAATGCATTAATTCATCAATGTAATATGTTCACCTAATATTTTCTTGGCTAATGGCCCTACCACCGGTTTTGGGCCATATTCAAAACCAATAATAGGCTCATCGGAAATAGGTTTATCGGAATAGAGCTTTTCCATACATTGTTGCCAACGCACAGGGTACGATAATTGTTTCACTAATAAATCGATGAATTGCTCCCGATTATTCACTGGATAATAATCCGCTGTCACATTCGATAACACCGGAGCTTTCAGTGAATAAATCTCAACACGTTCAAGAAAATCTTTAAATTTTCTGGCAATACTTGCCATTCTTTTCGAATGAAATGCACCATTAACCGGTAAAGGATGAAAAATACCTTTCGCTTTTAATACCTTTTCTTGAAATTGAGATAATTCAGATTGATCACCTGAAATAATAAATTGAGTGGGTGAATTAAAATTGGCTATGGTTAAATCATGCAATTCAGAATCCGCTAATAAAGATTCTACCTGCGCCAATTTAAGGCCAATAACGGCAGCCATCGCTCCCTCAGAGCACAGGGCCATACACCGGCCTCGTTCCTGAACAATCGATAACGCCGTTTCAAAACTAAACGCCCCCGCGGCAAACAAAGCACAATATTCACCCAAACTATGACCCACAAAGATTTCAACGTCTGTCCCGTGTTTTTCTAGGTTGTCTAAGTAATGCAGAATGTTAATGACAAACAGAGCAGGCTGGGTGAATTCAGTTCTGTTAAGCACGTGGGATTCACCTTCACATACCTGAACGAGTGAATATCCCAATACCTGTTGTGCAAGCCTCATGTGATATTCATATTTATCAAACAGATTGCGTCCCATGCCTTGAAACTGGGCTCCCTGTCCGGGAAACATTGCGACAGTATATGTTTTCATCGTTCACATCCTGTTTTCTAAATGCAGTGGTTATTTTTTTTCCTCAGCTTATAAGTGAGTGACATTTCAATACATATCCTCAACTCATTTGTTGGTAAATCGTCTTCCGGGTCTAAAACAATGGCCCGATTCTTTGAATAAGTCAGTTCAGGAAAAAGGGTTCTGAATGTATCAACCAGTGTGGTTTGGCAGTGAAAAAAGATAGCCACATGCGAATGACCGAAACGATCTAACCGGACGGTGGTTCCCGATCCCGTTTCAAGAGTCAGGTAGCTGGGTTGCCCCCATTTCAGAGTCTCAGTAATTGAACCAACGCCTTCCGTTTTTGTTGCGACATCAAATATTAATTCTCTTATCGTCAATAATAATTTTTGATATCGTTCAGGATAATTATCAAATACTGAGTGAACGTCTTGATTCTGAAATTCTTTCATAAGATTGCTACCTTATTCGTTAATTTGTACGTTGTGGCTATCTCACACAACACGGTCTTTAGATTAAAAATAAACCTTATGGTATTACGATTTATGAATTTTATCCAAAAGACAGATCAATTTTAGCAATCAATTTCCAACCCATCCCATCTCTTTATAAGAGACATATTTTTTACGTAATTCACTGTCAGGGACAACAACATCACTATCAGCCATTTTTTTTCCTTCCAGCGTCAGTCTTTCCATTCTTTGAGATTGAACAAATTCATAGAGCGGATTCTGATGTTGGTAAGGCATTTCAATCTTCCAGCGGGAAGCAATAGCAATGGATACAGGTGGTTGATTATTAATTGCATGCCACCACCACGGCGGATTAATTAACATATCCCCCGGCTCTAACGTAATTCTCAGTTTAGGAATTCGATTATAAAGCGGCTGATGTTCTTCTAAATATTTTACTGGTGCATTGTGTTTGACAAATGAACCCACAAAAATCCCTTTATTAAACATGGAGCTATACATAGCCGCAGAATATTTAGGGTGAACAAATATCCATTCTTTACGGCCATAAATATTCAGGAAGCAATTCAGCTCATTAGCACAATGGTAAACCGCACCAGTACCCGGACCACCGATAAAAAGCTGGGCAATTTTGTGATATGAGGCAAAATCACCTAAGAAGTTATCAATACGGTCAATACCAATTTGTTGATGCAGGATCGGGTATTTATTAAAGATATCACTTAAGTTTTCAAGATAGGCTCGGCTGATGTCTCCCTTTAATACACCATTGATATAATCACGTAGCGAGGTTCCATCTTCTTCAAACAGTTTTTCTGTTGTCGAATACCACAGTTGAAAATCGCCGAAGTTATCCCGGAAATACTCTGGTGTCCAAAACTGACCGCAAGGGAAAGAGGAGGCAAACCCTTTAATGACTACAGGACGAATATCTTCCGCATAGATCTGCGCCAGTTTCTGCCAGGTCAGTTCTCCTGGTTCATAGGTTTCTATTTCTGAATAGCCGGATTCTAAAACCGGTAATGCAAATACCATATTTTGTTCAGCTTGCTTTAACTCGTTCTGAAACAAATCCGGCTGTAAAAAAAAGTTTCTTAAGAAAAAGATGCGTTCATATTCCAGACGTTCTTTCTCAGGAAGATCTACATAATCATAATTTGAATATGATGTTGTCATGATACTTTCTCCTCAAGTATGGAGTGAATAAAGTTAGCTGCCTTATTAACGCTCTGATAAGGTAAAATATCCTGTACAGAGAGGTTGGTCAGAAATTGTTTATTTATATTCACCACTATTTTTGCCAACGTAATTGACTCCAAACCATAGCTTGAAAATAAAGCATCCTGATCTAACTCATCGGCTGCCATATACATCGCAGTCATCACTTCACTGCTGAGAAAATCTTTAATTTCTTCTAACTTCGTCATATCAGAGTCTCGCTTCCGGAAGTTGAGATATGATTTCTTTATACAACGGGAGTATTTCATCGACTGATTTATCTATTCCCGAGACGGCCAGAAAGTGATTTGTCGATTCATATAACGACATTAATTTCGATACAATATCGACATTCTGATCATCCAAGATGCTGATCTGCATTTTATTTTCAGAGCATGACAAACCGAACATCACAGCTTTTGCCATCATCTCTTTTAGTACATTTATGACTGAGTCTTCGACTTTATCCATAACTTACGTTCTCCACACAGTTATTTATTGCTAATTATGCTCTTCTGAATCATTTTATTTTTCATTCAGTCCGGCATTTTCCCTCGTTGACACAATATAAAGCGGTGATGAGTGATCAAACGGATATTTCGGCCAGAAACTCCGTTTATTCATGGGGAGGGTGATCGCTTCATCACCGCTTTTTTTCGCTAACCACCTATGTAATGTTTCAGGCAACTCTGTCTGCATGACATCATCCTGACCGTTCACAGAGGTCTGTAATTCATCCACTCTCTGCCCCGCCAAAAATGCCGCCAATTTATCAAGCAGTTCCTCATAACTGCCGACTTTCACCACCAATCGCACATCTAAATGTTTACGATAAAACCGTAATGTCGATATGAGCTGAGGCAATGGTGTGATATGACGATACTGGTGGATCTGTTCTATGACTGAATTCACATACCGTTTTAATGACTCAATATTATTGGCCGACAGACAGAACCAATACTCTTGTTCTTTATCTTCAATCATTCGATTTTCAGCGTGAGCGGTAACCGGTTCTAAAAGGACAAATGCTGAAACGCCACCTAATCCATAGGAGAGTAAACCCACTAATCCTTCAGGCTGATTAAAGGGCTGACTGGTATTTTTGATGTGTAGCCGGTTGCTATCAATATTTTCACTCAACTCATGTAATTCAGAAATACCCGGTATTTGTTGATGTTTCATCGCTAGTATTGTCCGTACAAATCCTGCAATACCGGAACAGACCTCAAGATGCCCCACGTTCGACTTCATTGAACTGACCACACAGGATGCACGTGCTGACTGTGATAAAAACGCGGCAATGGCATCGGCTTCACTGAGATCACCGACATGAGATGCAATACCATGGGCTTCAATATATTGCAGTTTTTCGATATCCGCCTGTGCCGTTCTAAACGCGCTTTCCATGACATTCATGTGTGTAGCGGCGTTTGGTGCAGTAAAAGAATCTCCCTGCCCTCCGTGCCAGCTTGCTGCACTTTTTACGTTGACTAAAACCTCGTCGCCATCCGTCACCGCTAATTTCAGATTTTTTAGCAAGATACAGCCAACCCCTTCACTACGAACAAACCCGTGTGCATCTTCATCAAAAGGCTTAACCATACCGTCTACACTCAGCAGGTTTCTTTTCCGCAATGCGGTAAAACGAGAAGGTAATAAGTTGATTTGCGCAGCAGCAACAACCGCTTGATCCACGACACCTGAATTGATTAATGCTTTCGCTTTTTCGACAGCGGAATAAACACTCGCACAAGCAACGTTCAGCGTTTCACTTGGCCCTTTGAAATCAAACAAATGGGATAATCGATTGGCAGACAAATAAGGTGTTGATGCGCCGACTGAGAACTCATCGATTGATGAATTAAATTCAGCGATTACTGCGTAATCATTCGCATCAATACAAACAAAAACAGCCGTCTTTCGTTGGTTAAATTGTTCAGGTGAATAACCCGCATCAGTGATGGCAGACCAGACACTTTCTATCAGTGTTCTATGCTGAGGATCCATCAACATGGCTTCCCGGCGGGATAGGCCAAAAAATTTATAGTCGAAGGCCAGACTGTCCTTCATGAAATATCCTTGTATCTTTTCTCTTTCGATGTTTCTGGTTAATTCATCCGGTAACATCTGCCAGCGTGATTCAGGGTAAATTTCAGGCATCAGGATTTTCTGACTGAACAATGGCCACACATCACGCCAGTGTTCAGCGCCACACAGACGTAAATCAATGCCAATGACGCCCACATCCTTTTTATCAACATCTATTTGTGACGATGTATGAAGTTCAGGCTTCTTCTTTAGAAGATTGTCGTCATTATGCGGTTTTTCAGCGTATTGACTCAGATATTCTGCCAAAGCATGTATGCTAGGGTTTTGCGCTAAAACTACGCTGTTTATCGTCAATCCCGTTAACTGACTGAGTTCCCGAGAAATCCCCTGCATCGCAATAGAATCAATCCCCATATCAGAAAAACGCGTTTTGAAATCCTTATTTTCTGGCTGTAAACCGGTTATCTCCGTAATAACCGACAAAATGGCGGGAACACGCTCTTGCCTGTCTTTTAATTTTGATTGATGTACAGGTCGACGATTAAGCACTTCATCGATTTTCTTCCCCGTCCCCGCCACAACGCAGAGTTCTGCGGGCTGATGAATAAGCGCGTGATTAAAAATTCGGATGCCATCATTGGTTAACAAAGGATCTGTACCCGTTGTTTCCTGTAACATGGACAAGGCTGATTGATTGATTCTCATTCCGCCATCCAACCAGTAAGGCCAGTAAATCACCGTCGTTCGTCCGGCTCGCAGTCCTACCGATTGTTTCTTATTGCGGTTATGCGCAAACGCAGTGAGGTAATGATTTGCAGAAGCATAATCCGTTTGCCCGGGGTTTCCGAACAGCGCCGTTATTGAGGAAAACACAATAAATTGTTTAACAGAAAGTGAAGCGGTAAGTTCATCCAACAATTGACACCCAATGACCTTACTTTCAACAATGTTTCTGACATGTTGTTCCGTCTTTAAAAACATACTGCGATCATCAATACTTCCTGCACTGTGTATAATGAGATCGATGTTTTTATATTGTGTGACGATATGTTCAATGGCTGCGGTGAGTGCCTGACGATCACAACAATCCGCCTGAATATATTCAATCGTGCCTTTTTCTGATGTCTTATAATCCGCAGGCAGTTCAGCACACTTTCGACGACCCATGATCACAACATTTGCATCAAACGTATTGGCTAAATATTTGGCAAATACTTGCCCGAGACCGCCAGCGCCTCCGCTGATTAATACAGTCGGTTTAAAACCCAATAGCGTTTCACGGTGTTGTGCTGATTCTGCCGGAAATGCACTGACGTGATAGTGTAAAGCTTCTAATCGAAGAGCCGATGATCCCTTTTCATCACGGTTCAAACGTCGGCAGAAAGACCTCGATACCGGCATTTGTAACAGTTTTAAACATTGTTCTATATGTTGTGAAACAGTGACATTGTGTAATTGATACCAGCCACAAGGCAAACCGAATTCTTTTTCCAATGATAGAGCGTGTGCATAGAGTGTATTTGTCCAGATGTTTTCTTGGTCAGATAATAGTATCCATGAGCCAGGTCTGGTTAATTCGATGGCTCTGATCAGTTGCCCCAGAAAATGTAAATACCAGTTAACCCAATCTCTTCCTGACGCATCATTGGATAATTTGGGGAGTTCAAAATATCGTTCAGGTGAAACATGTTTTCTCAATACTGAAGATTGTTTTTCATCCAGCATGGAAAAAATAATTGGCACCCTGTTTTTCTCATGATTTAGCGCATCATAAGATAATGTCATGGAAGAAAATAACGGTTCAATCTGGTACAACTTATTGACGTTATTCTGTTTTTCATCCTTGATGATTTTATTTTCAACTATTTCATTTTGTTTCGTTGCAAGCTCAGCAGGAAAATACGTGTTGTGCTGAAAAGGATAAGGCGGAACATAAGTCATACGGTCATTACCTGCTGAAAATACATCTCTCAGGCTATCCTGTTCTCCGTTCAGCCAAGCAGTCACTTTTCCATATTCCGGATCTTCTCTGACAGAGCGTGTTTCAGCTGCTAGTCCATTGGCAAAAGAGATAATTTTCCCCAATAGCTCTTGCCGGGTGTGATAGATAAAAGCGACACGGTATGGCAGATTTGTTCTTCTGGCTAAGGTGTAAGCACAATCACTCACTGAAGCGGTAGGTGTGTTTTGAAGAAACGTTGAAATCAACAAAGCATAGACTCTTAATGCCTTATCTGAGGCTGCTGAAAATGCAAACACATGTGTAGTCGGTTCAGGCTTAAAGACTCTCTGATCCTGATATTCAGAAACAATGGCATGAGCGTTGACACCACCAAACCCAAAACTACTGACACCAAAGCGCCGTACTCCTCCTTCTGCTGGTTGCCAATCACACTCTTCCGTAAGGATACGGAAGGGACTTTCCTCCAAAGCGATTTTTGGGTTTAATTCAGTGAAATTAAGTATCGGTAACAGGCGTTTCTTCTGAATAGAAAGCAAGCCCTTAATCAAACCTACCATGCCCGAAGCCGACTCAAGATGTCCAACATTCGCCTTAGAACCCGACAAAACACAATAAGCTGTACCTAATGTTTCTCCACATTCTTTGGCATGGGCACGGAATGCACGTTTTAATCCGTTAACCTCAATAGGATCGCCTTTTGGTGTTCCCGTACCATGAGATTCAATGTAGGAAATTGAATTGGCAGAAATATTGGCTTTCTGAAGCGCTTTTTTTATGACATTCGCCTGAGCATAAGCATTGGGGGAAGTGATCGTCGCAACACTTCCACCGTGATTGACGGCCACTGCATCAATCACACCATAGATCCGATCGTTATCCGCTAACGCCTTTTCGAGCGGTTTTATCAGGAGCATGCCTGCGCCTTCTCCGCGAACATAACCATTCGCTTGTTTATCAAACGTTTTTAAACTTCCGGTTCTGGACAACATCCCGGCTTGGGAAAAGGCGACAAAGTAAGTGTGGCTAAATAGATAACTCACGCCCCCGACAAAAGCCGCTTCACAATCACCCGTCTGAATAGATTGCACGGCGTAAGAAAGTGCCACCAAAGAACTTGAACATGCGGTATCAATAGGAACACTGGGACCTTTTAGATCCAAATAAAAGGAGATTCTATTGGGAATGAGCGTAGTATACGTTCCGGTTGAAAGATGCCCTTGAATATTCGTAATGGATTTTTCCAGGCGTTCTTTATAATCAAAATTACACACCCCCAGAAAAACACCAATATCAGCGGATTTCACATCATAAACGCCATATCCTGCGTCTTCTAAACATTCAACCGCTAATTCCAAAGAAATGCGCTGCTGAGGGTCCATTAACTCCGCTTCACGAGGCGTGATATTAAAATAAGGTGCGTCAAAACGGTCAAAATTTTCTACCAAGCCAGCCCAACAGCTTGCAGATTTATTTTTTTCAAAATGGGGCGAGTAATATTGACTAACAGGCCATCTGGATTCAGGTATTTCAACAATCGCTGATTTTTTTTCTTGATATAATTTCCAAAATTCCTCTTGGTTATAACACCCAGGGAAACGGCAAGATATCCCCACAATAGCAATTTTTTCTCTGTCATGCATGCACGCATCCCTCTTTCTTTAACTTTTTCTCTCTCAAATATAAAAAACCATCTATCTATAAGAGACTATAAGCTCTATTTAAAATAAAAACGCTCAAAAGTGAGCGTATTATAAAATTATTTATATTCACCTGACAAATTCAAATTTTGGTTGCAATTCATGAGTCAAGTGATTGTATTTTTTATGGATACTTGCTTTTTATTATTGGTTAATATATTTTTCCGTTATTATCATAAAATAGAAGAT
Organism: Xenorhabdus sp. TS4; assembly: GCF_014467265.1. NCBI lineage: Bacteria > Pseudomonadati > Pseudomonadota > Gammaproteobacteria > Enterobacterales > Morganellaceae > Xenorhabdus > Xenorhabdus sp. TS4. The sequence goes on from NZ_NKHQ01000052.1 coordinate 55,111, forward strand.
ATGAAATAGCATAGAAAAGAAAGTTTCAGGCATTCAAGATATTTATAATACTTTTATTATAAATTTCTTTTTATGATTCCCGCATTATACCAACGTATAAAAATAATCCAATCTGACATTTCATACTGTTTTAAAAAGGCTAAACCGAAAAATGTTATAGCATTCCAAATCAGAAAAATGCACGACAAGTGATAGAAACTTTCATTCAAAAGGAATGTTATTTTTAATAATCAATCTAACCAGTTAAATAATATACTTTCTTGGATTCGCCTAATAAGTGCAATTTCTGAAAAAGGCGGTCAGTTGCTATAGTAGGCATCTTTCTCGCCAAAGGAAAATGCACTATGGCCTATACACAACTGACCGAAATAGAAAGATATCAGATTTTCAGCTTAAAAGAAGCCGGTTTTACACAACGTTTTATTGCAACGGCTCTCAGTCGAGATCCATCAACAATTAGTCGGGAAGTGAGACGAAATTGTGCGGCACCGAAATATTGCCCTAAACAGGCTCAGCTTAAGGCATTAGAGCGCCGTCATTCTTCGGAAAAAGCAGTCAAAGTCACGCCAGAAATAACACGGTGGATTAAGCAGTTAATTTGGCAAGATTTAAGTCCTGAACAAGCCGTCGGTTATCTCAAAAGGGAAAAGAAAATATCTTTACATCATGAAACGGTTTATAGATTAATTTATAAAGATAAAATTAATGGTGGTGATTTATGGCAGCATCTCAGAATTGCTAGAAAATCGTATCGAAAACGCTATGGAAGTAATGAACGCCGAGGAAAAATAAAAAATAGAATCAGTATTGACAATCGTCCTCAAATTGTTGATAAAAAACAGCGTATTGGTGATTGGGAAGGTGATACTATCGTTGGCAAAGATCATAAAAGTGCTTTATTAACATTAGTTGAACGAAAATCGCTATTTACGATCATCATTAAACTGGAAGATAAAACCGCGGCGGGGGTTGCAAAAGCGGCGACAAGGAATTTATCGCATATAAAACAAAAGATTAAAACCATCATGGTGGATAACGGATTGGAATTTGCCGAACACGAACTTATCAGTAAGAATTTAGAGGCAAAGATTTATTTTGCCCACCCTTATTCCCCTTGGGAAAGAGGAATAAATGAGAACACCAATGAATTAATCAGAGATTACTTCCCAAAAGGAACCGATTTTAATCAGGTATCAGAGCGGGAGATAAATCTTGTCGCCAATAGATTAAATAAACGCCCTCGAAAGACACGAGATGACAAAACACCGAATGAGTTATTTAAAGGAATACCCACTCGTTTACTTCGTTCATAACGGTGTTGCACTTGTTATGTGAATGCAAGTTTATTATTCCATTAAGTATTCTTCAATCCTTTTTTTATCAACAATTAGAAAACGTTCCTTGGACTCCTTGATAATCCCTAGCTTAATTAATTTGCTCATAAAATATCCAATTCGAGAGCGGGTTGTACCTATCATATAAGATAAATCTTGATAAGAAACTTTGTTTTTAATTGAAGATATATTCTCACTATTAACTTCTGAAGACATTCTCATTAATGTATAGGCTAATCTTTTCTCACTATTAAAAATAACAAAGCTAGAAATGGTCCTTTGATGTTCCATAATTTTATTTGCCATATAAATTATAAATTCATACAAAATATCCTTTTCTTTCATTTCTTCTAAAAACGAAGTAAAATTAATTTTTTTTATAATACAGCCCACTAAAGCTGTTGCTGTTTCTGGAATAATATCTCCAGAGAATCCACTTTCACCAAAAAAATCACCTTCTTTATAAAAACCAATATTACATATCCTGCCATCTTTTGTTTGAGTAGAAATTCTCACACATCCTTTTTCTATAAAATAGAAACTTCCCCCCCCCCCACTAACATATATATACTCTCCCTTATTGAACCTTATATTCTTAACATACACTCTATTTCTATAAATAAAGTCAATAATGCTATCATTGAAACTTTTAGCACTGCTACACATTAGTATCACCCCATTATTTTTATAAGGAAAACATGAGTAATTGAAATTATTTCAATATGTTATTGTAATCAATAAAACAAACCCAGTGGATTAGTTTAGTAAAAAAATAATTTCACATTTAATCCTTTGACAATAATTAAAAACTCATGCCTTCCCTACTGTTATTTTAATTAATTCGTTATTTTTGAAAAAATAGCTATAAATACAAAAACCCTTAACTTTTACTTAACTTTCTTATAAAGATAATTTGTATGATCAGGATAAGATGCTCAATATTGAGCATCTTATCCTGATCATGAGTTAGTTTTTTTATTCAGCATGTTACTAAAAATAAATGCCGTCTCGAAGTAACCCTTCACCAGCTCCCTATTGACACAAAAGTGTGACGCTTATTTCTTGATCCACTTTTGCCTGTTACTTGATCCTGCCAGTCCGGTAATTTCCCCGTTCATGAAAAAAAACAGTTTACCGTTAAGCCACCTGAACTTGTAGTGATGTGATGGACGGCCCCTTTTTCAGCGGCAAATAGTGCCATCTTTCTTTCCGATGCACTGAATTTTTCGGGAGAGAACCTATCATGAATACGATCAAAGTCGTTGGCATTGACCTCGCCAAAAACGTTTTTCAAGTCTGTGTCTGGATGGCGGACGGTTCTGTCGCCTCACACCGAAAACTCTCACGGCAAAAATTGCTTGATACCGTGCGCTCTTTTCCGCCCGGCACTGTCATTGCGATGGAAGCTTGTGCAACATCTCACTACTGGGGATCCGCTTGGAAAACGGAATCTATGGTCACTCCCATTTTTGCAATACTGAAATTGAAAATATGTTGGCTTGCTTGAATCTATCCGGCGTCTGAATAGGCTTTATACCTGCGCCTCGATGAGTTCCGCGCCTGATGAACCTCAGAAAAATATACGGCTTCCACTGAGCCATTCCGTTTTACAGGTTCTTCAACAGGCCGATTGGCCGTTCGTATCATCAATAATCAGTATTCGCAAAACCTGATAAGTAACTACTTAAACTTGTTAATCAAGGTAAATATTACGCGATAAAGGCCTGTTGCCGCGGCAAAATCACGACTACTAGCGTATTGTTTTCCATCTCCAAGTTCTGTGGAGATGGTGCTTGCAGTAATCGTCCCCACACAGGGAATTGTCAGTAACCGCTGTCCCGCTTCATCCTCACTTAAAAACTGTTTCAACTGAGTTTCCAGTTCTTTTATCTGATCCATTAAATAGTGGTAGTGTTGCTGTAATTTCAGTAATAACTGATTAAGGTATAAAGGTAAGCAATGATCATCGAGAATAGCGCTGAGCCGATTGATAACTGCCGCGCCTTTCGGAACGCTGATGCCAAACTCCAGCAAGAAAGCATGCATCTGATTAGTCGTTTTTACTTTATCTTGCACCAAAGATTCCCGAACTCGATGCAGCGCCCGCATAGCCTGCTGAGATTCCGTTCTGGGCTGAACAAACCGCATTGAGGGGCGTGATGCTGCTTCACAGATTGCTTCAGCATCAACAAAGTCATTTTTATTAGTTTTGACGAAAGGTCGAACAAATTGTGGCGATATAAGCTTTGGTGTATCCCAACTCTGTAAACTTACGTGCCATAAAGTGAGCACCGCCACAGGCTTCCATGACGACAGTAGTTGCAGGACATGTTGCCAGAAACTCAAAGAGTTTTTGTCGAGTAAAAATCCGCCTTCATAGAAGGCGGCTTTGATTTCGCCCCAGAGGGGCGTTACTAGTTCAGACTCTGAGAGCCTTCACTTCACATCCCTTTTAACG
>NZ_NKHQ01000053.1:0-6357 GCF_014467265.1 Xenorhabdus sp. TS4
TCGAACAGATTTTACATTGGTCAGACTGGCGGCGGCGACACCAATACTATGCACAACAATGTCATTACCGTCGTCGGAATAACCCTATGGTGACAGAGCAATTACGGCTGTAGTATTAGACCACACGGCTTGAACGGGTCACGGCGTATTGACAGTTTCTCCCTGACGCCCCAAAAATTCCGTCGCACTCCTGACATTATTTTTTGTCCCGGAAAATGAATTACCCATTGACCTGATGATTTCTGTTTATTAGCGTAGTCAGACTTATCCATGATCCGGTCGCTTGTGAGGATCACCTTTGGGCAGCGACAGCAACACTCCTGTAGCCTGCAAGGGAGTACACTACGGTGTGGTACATCTGCGCCCCTTTGGAAGCAGATATCGTCAGTCTGATGACGATGAAGGTCGCTTAATCTTATCCATGATGGCCAACCGGCCAGTCACCCAACGGGGAACACATTTCCCATTGGGTCAGGTGTTCTCCGTTGTTTTTATCAGGAGAATACCATGCAACAACATACCCCCCCGGCCACGGTGCACACTGTGTCTCCGGCTGAACGCTCCCCTTTTGCTGAAATTTTTCCGCACACCGGTTCACTGGAACTGATGTTGTTGGAGCACACGTTCATTAAAGCTGCTGCCGGGCTGTGTGACGATGGCTGGATGTGGCTGAACAACAGCGGCAGAAAATCTTCGCTCACCTTTCTGCTGAGCCGCAACAAGCGGCTATTCAGGCACAGACTGTGCTGCAATCACCCCAATGGCATCAGCAGGAACAACAACTTATCAAGGCTTACCGTGCCGTGGTACAGGCATGGCAATCAGGCGTGCAAAAGTATCCGGCAGTGGTATTTGATGATAGGGATGTGGTGTATGGCACGGCAGATGTGGCAAAAGCCCGCGCACTCAGGGAGCCGGCTCAGCCATGAGTATTCAACGTGTGACTTTTCCTGCGATTATCTCCCTGATAGCGGCATTTTCCCCGGTTACGCCGGCCTCAGTCAATACCGCCCAGATTGTGGCCGGCAGCTTTTCGCCCGCCTGTATTCAGTGGCGGGTCAGCGGTATTTGTTACTGGCTGTTTTGTTCCTGGCATGGCTGCACGGTGAAAACCTCGGTCAAAGTCACCCATTACCTGCCCGAAACGGTGGTGTCCACCTATCACGCCCCCGGCGGCAATCCGTGGTCAGAAATGGCACCGGTCAGTCAACTCGCCGGCGGGCTGGAAAATACGGTAACCGGGGCGTTATCCCACCTGACTGCCGGCGGCGGTAACCACAATAATCAGATTTCAGGTCAGCGCCGTACCAGCCTGCGTTTCAAATACGCTGATGCCATTGGCCATCCTGCCACCCGTCTGATAGGCGGGCAAATCCCCGGTTATTCCTGCCGAAGTGCGGCCACCCCGTTGATGCCTTATTTTCTCAGCACGCTGGATACGATGGCATGGCGCACCGGTTTGCCGGAATCGTTCTACCCGGAAGCCCTCATTCCCGGTCAGCGGGAGCTGGGTCACCAGATGGCCGCCAATCTATGGGGCACTCTTTACCCGCGCTCAGGTTTCGTCAATCAGACCGATGATGACAAAGCGTCTGCTGTGGTGGCGCAGCGGGTCGCAGATATCATTACCCGTGCCGGACAGCCCCATGTTTATCAGGTCTTGAAGGGACAGCGTACGGATGGCTATTGGCCGCCAGAGCCGGTGACAGAAAATACCGGCACCCAAAACCATCAATGGCAGCGGTTATCACCGACGTTAAGTCAGTCCTGCGCGGTGTTTCCTGATGGTGAACACCCGGCGGCAATCAATGGCAATCAGGCGTATGCCCTGTGGCAGCCTTACAGTTGCTGCCAGCGCCGGGGACAGCGTTTTCTCAGTAGTACGGATATCTGAATAAGGGATGAATGATGATGAAAAGAAACACGTTATGGCTGATAGTCGGTGGGCTGACCATCGCTTCCGCACAGGCCAAGGCAGCCGGGCTGTCCCTGACATTGCCGCAGGTGAACCGCAGCGCACTGGGCTATGGGGCAGAAGCCAGCGGTGCGGTGTCCGATACGCTGTTCTATACCCTGGGGGGCGGTTCGGTAATTTCTGAACCCGCCAGTCGCAGTGGTTCAGCCACCCTTGGCGGATTGGAGCTGGGCTGGCGCTCGGATTTAATGTGCGGCAATTTTGACCTGAAAGCCACTGTCAGCAATCAGTTGAACGGTATCACGGCCGGGTTCAAGAACCTGATGAGTGAGGTGATTCAGGGCGCAACCGGCGCTGTCGCCAGCTTACCGGCCATGGTCATCCAACGGGCCAATCCGGGGCTGTATGACATGCTGACCAACGGCGTTTTGCAGGCCAATGTGGCGTTCGACAAAGCCCAGTTCAACTGCCGGGCGATGGCCAATAAAATGATGGATTTTGCGCAGAACACCAAATGGACTCAGTCGGCCGCTTTGCAGGAATATAAAAATCTGGTTAATGGCGGGGATGGCGATGCCGTGCGCGTCAATAACGCCGGCAGCAAAATGACCGGTACCGGCGGGCATCCGTGGATTGGGGGGCTGCGCCAGGGGGGCAAGGGGCAAAATGCTATCCGTCCGACCCGCGATTTAGCCAGCGCCGGGTTTAATATGATGAATCAGCTGCCGGTACTGAGCCAGTCGTCTGTCAACACCCAAAATTGTGAGGGCAGTGCCTGCCGTAAATTCAGCAATGCCCGTGAAGCGGCCGAAGCAGTGGTCAGCGTGCTGGGCGACCGGGCAATCCGTACCTGTGTCTACGCAGCAGAATGCGTCAGTGGTGGTGAAAAACACCAGCCGGGCACAACAGTCGCAGGTACGGGGTTTGCACCGATGCTGGAAGCGCATACCAGAACCAATACGGAACAGCTGGTGAAACTGGTCAGCGGCACGGAAAAACTGACCACCACGAATCTGGCGAAACTCAAAACCGGCAGCCTGACGGTCACCCCGGGCGTCATTCAGGCGTTGCAGCGAGACCCGGACCGTGCTGCGTTGACCGCACGTCTGGCGGGCGAACTGGCGATGGCCGAAACCACTGAAACAGCGTTGCTGATGCGGCGGATGCTTATCACTGGGATGTCCGAACCCAATGCGGCGGCACAATCAGAAGCGCTGGCAGAAGGGGAACGGCGGATTGAGGCGCTGGACCGGGAAATCAATGCGTTAAAAAATGAGATGCAGCTGAAACGCGAACTGGCTCACAATGCCATCCTGACTATTATCGAGCGGGACACCCGGCGCATCAACATGCATCCGCAAAAACAGATCCCGGACAGCACCGATGCACGCTTTTATCAGCTGGAAGCCCCAAACCGTGAGCGCAGGTAAGGCGTATGATGGCAGAGAAACGTTCAATAGTCAGAAAAGGTGTCGGGTTATTACTGGTTATCGCTCTGGTGATGACGGTGACGTTAGCAACAAGCTGGGCGGGGATGCGCTATCCCGAAAACCTTTCTGCCTTCAATCGCTGGATGGAAAGTTATCAATCACTTTGGCTGTTATGGCGATTAAGCCTTTACGGATGGCTGCTTTGGGGCAGCCGGAAAATCTGGCAAAGGGTAAAACATCAGGCGGAACATCGCATAATGCTGATACGGATGAGGGTGACCAGCCTGCTGTTTATTTTGCTGGGAGAATGTGCCCTGTCAGGCGCGATTGAGGTAATACAATGACCACCAACAGCTATCTGGAATACTTTCTGACCCTGCTTGGCTGGGTGGTCAATAACGGGTTATGGCAAATTTTGATTGCGACGGGATTGTTTACTACGCCTTTAGTGATCAAGGTGATCGCCATCTGGCTGCAAGCCAGGGAAAACGGTGAAGAGGACGGCCATGGCGGCCTGCAATCACTGGCTCGGATTGAAAACACCCTGTACGGTGCTTTTTTCGTGATGGTGGTCTGTTGTGTGCCACTGGTCAATGTCAGCCTCACGACTCTCCAATACGATCAGTCCCGGGCCAAAAGCTGTGGCACCTGGACACCGACCGCCCCGGATAACAGTGGCTATGCGCCGGTGATGTCCAGCCTGAACAACCAGACGGCAGCCGTACCGCTCTGGTGGGCGGTGGTGCACCGGCTGTCAAAGGGGCTGACACAGGCCGCGGTGGCTTCCATCCCCTGCCGGCCGGATCTGCGGCAGGTGCGTTTTGAGGTGCAGCATACCCGCATCAGCAACCCGGCACTGGCGGCGGAATTGCAGGATTTTACCCACGATTGTTATGCGCTGGCACTTTATCAGTGGAAACAACGGGATCAGGGAAAAACCCCCGATCCGGCTACCCTGAGTGATATCGACTGGCTGGGCAGCCGCACGTTTTTAGCCGGGGATTACCGGACACTGCAATCCCGCACACCCAGAGCCGGCTTTCCGTGGCAGGCGAGCCGGGATGATGGGCGGCCTGATACCGGACAGGGCGGATATCCCTACTGCAAAGCCTGGTGGTCAGCCCCCCAAACCGGCCTGAAAGACCGGGTACTGGCACAAGCCGATCCGGGCTTGTGGCTGCGCCTGTCTGCAACCCTGAAAATGTCGGGCAAAAATACGCAGGAATATCAGGCCGCGGTGATCCGCCGTCTGGTCAGTCCGGTGAACCTGGCGGTTTCTCAGGAAGGGTATGTCTATGCCGGCTATGGCGGCAATGCTGATCCCACCCTGTTGGATGGATCTAACCGAATCGGGGCTTCCGCAGGGACACTATTGGGCGGATTACTCGGCATGCCGGTGTTTGATGCGGTACGTCAGGCACTGCCGATGATGCAGGCGGTGATCCTGATGGCCTTGTATATCTTAATCCCGCTGATATTGTTGTTTGCGGCCTATGAATTTAAGACCATCTTCACGCTGACGTTTGTGATTTTCGCACTGAATTTCCTGACCTTCTGGTGGGAACTGGCGCGCTGGCTGGACAGCCATTTACTGGAAGCCCTGTACGGCTCGGACACCCACAGCCTGTTCAATCTGGCCGGCATTCAGAATACCTCGGATGATTTGATTATGGGGCTGGTAATGGGCACGCTGTTTATTGTGCTACCGATGGTCTGGCTGGGGGCACTGGCCTGGGCCGGGGTGCGGATGGGCGATATGGCCGGCATGATGAGCCAGGGCGTCGGGCAGGTGAAACAGTCGGCCGGCCTGCTCGGGCAGATGGTGATGCAGAAGGTGTTGTCCAGAGGAAAGTAGTTAATTTAGGTGCTTAAAATTTAAGAGATAGAACGTTATCCCCTAGGCTTAGTTTGAATTTGATATGAGTATAGTGATAGTTGTTTCGATAATTTAAATAAGTAACATTGATGCGTTAATATTTTAATTCACGATCTTCTAAGGTTAAGTCTTATATTGGCATAACGAACACAAGACTTGTGATATATATCAAAAAAAGCAAATCATTGAATGCCATTTCAGCCAATTTGGCTTATATTCGAATTGCTATACTTTCATGTCGAATACCGATACCTTTTTTGGGGTAATAGACGGTATAATCATTATAGAAGCCTCAAGGGTTGCAACCCTTGAGGCTTCGCTACTTATGGTAATGGAAACAAAGTGTTCGTAAAAACAGTTGGTCAAATTGTTCATTTGATTAGATGTCTTATTTAAATAATCCTATAAAATTGCGGTTCATGTATACACCCTGTGTATTTCGTGGAATATGAACTTTTATGATTTTTAATTTTTCGCAATGAGGAAAATCGATTTGGCTGACTTAACTTAAATGTTAAGGTTAGTTTTTTCGTTATTGAATTAATATGAATTAATAATGAACAGAGCTAAATTAGAACGCATTGAATGTGCTACAAAATGGATGAAAAGAAGTGATGAACGATACCAATGAAAAGGGTAAGAACAGGAAGAATAAAAAAACCCGCTGACTATTTTATTCCTTATAAAACGACATATGATTTACGCTTAAGTAAAAAGGGGTCATGCTCCCAATAGTTAGATCTGTTATGAAATATAGTATTCACGCTCAATGAACGTACCTACCACTTTGTCATGCATATCTTCGGATTTGGAATAACCTACTGTGTTTTTCTATTCAACCTTTTGATTCGAATACGCTGCGTTAAATTCGTTCTCTCTATACGCTGAGTCAACGTCTTTCCAGTCAGGCGCTCTTTCTCGGGAAGGCTGTCATAAACAACATAATCATCCGTGCAATAAAACCGAATATCAAAGGGCGATAAGAGGGCAAGGAGCTTGTCTAACGTTTTTCTACTGCGATCGCCAAAAACAGGGGCTAGGCTGTGTCCCTTAATGTAAATTGATAGTATTCTCATCTAAACTGTTTTCAATATGGGAAAAAGATGATGGCACGCTACGACATTCCTGATGACGCA
>NZ_NKHQ01000054.1:0-60559 GCF_014467265.1 Xenorhabdus sp. TS4
CGCCCCTGCGGCATCTTTACTGGCGCGAATATTACGGCCATCCAGACAAATTTCAGCCCAGTCAATCAAGCCTTTTTCATCCAGAATGGACAGTAACCGGTTAAATATTTTGTTGATAATGCCTGATTTTGACCAGCGATTAAATCGGTTATAAACCGTTTTCCAGGGACCATAGCGTTCCGGTAAATCACGCCATGGAGCTCCTGAGCATAGCACCCAGAACATCCCATTCATCACACGGCGGTGTTCAACATGTGGACGTCCTGCCCGCTTTGAATGAATAGGGGGCAGGCAAGGTTCTATCAATATCCATGCCTCATCAGGAATGTCGTAACGTGCCATCATCTTTTTCCCGTATTGAAAACAAGTTAGATGATAATACTATCAATTTACATTAAGGGACACAGCCTAGAAGAAAGAAAAATCAGCCTGATTACAAATATAAATAATCCAACTACAGAGAAGCCTTATATCAGTGGTTATGATTATATTACTGTGGTAGGTGCCAGAACAGCGCCATGGGATTTCAGCTTGGGAGGTGTTACAAGAGGGTTTGAAGAATCAATGGGAAATCAATACCGTTTTATTAATTGTGGGTTACATCAGTTGCAGCTTTTTCCTAAAGCAAGTCAGGGAGATTATGCTGTACAACGAATTATAATTGTGTTTTCACAGGGATATACAGACATGGATCGTCAAAGAATAAATGACTATGCTCAAAAATTAGGTGCCCGTGTCCGCTATGTAACAGATGTACCGATGTTCATTAGGATTATAAATGAAAGAAAACAAAAGAAACGCTTAATCAAAGAGATGGTGTTTTTCTGTCATGGCGTGATTGATTGTGCCACCTTTCATTATCAGGGAAAGAATGTGGAAGAAGGGAAATTTGGGCCAGACGAAATTAAAAAGGTGTATGAGTCGGTATTTGATTCTGATGCTAAAATAACAACCTACGCTTGCCGGGCAGGAATTTCGGTGGATGGTAGCGATTTTACAGGAAAAAATGCGGGGCAGGATAAAAGCCCGGCACAGCGAATGGCTAATGCCTGGGATGTTGGGGTCAAAGCATTTGAGATGCGCTCTCTCTATGACATCGTTTATGGAACGGGAAAGGAGATTAAAGAGGCGAGAGAATATAGCAAAGTAATTGACAAATATGAAGCAGCTCGCAGAGCTTATAATTATGAATTGAGTAAAGGGAACAAAAACGCCAAACCACCAGAAAAACCAAAAGATTATGACATAATGAAAAAACGTAATGAAGGTTTGAAGGCAAGAGAATACAACGAAGACCACGGTGGAGGCCCTATTGCACCGAATGCTACCTGGCGATTACCGGGAACAGGAAATTCGCCAAAAGGACTAAAAAGTGGTCTGCAAAATTATAATCCAATAGAGTGGATTTTATGAATTTACTTAAAAAAAAGCTTATTGTTAAGATAGCAATTTTGACAATTTTCACTTTATTTTTTTCAGGTGCTTATTATATGTATATGCAAAAATTTCAAATGTATATTAGGGTAACTTCATATGATGTAAACTCGTCTGAGTTTCCTAGTAAAAAGGTCTGGTTCGATGCCAGTGAATGGCTGAAATCTTCGCAGTATATTAAAGTTCATGATGCTTATTTGATTAATAAGAAATTAGTTCCTATTGAAAATTTGAATACGCTGAGTATCACAATGACATTACAGGATGAAATTGATAGTTCAATAAAATTCCCCGAATTAAATGTATTAAAAGATATGGAAGCTATAAAATTCTTGCAATTAATGCAAAATAAAATGAATTATGAATACATATACACAAAATTTGATGAAGAATCATTAAAGCCAGTGCTAGACTTTTTTTTGATTAAATTTCCTTATAAAGAAAAAAATATGAACTATTAGTAATGAGAAGAAAATATGGAAATGAGTATGTGTACGACCATTTCGACTCTATTTACAGAGAAAATGAATGGCATAAACATAATAAAGACACTCTAATATATAGAGATTATCTTGCAGGCAAGATTGATTCATACAAACAATAAATTAAACAAAGACATAGTTGTTGGATTTTAAATTCTATTAAAAACGTATTTTACCAGCAACTATAGCGTTAGTTATTGTGACCGGAGATATCATAAATATGACAATAGAAATTAATGAAGACCAATGGAATATGCTAAAAAAACATTCATTCAATTCATTTATTGATGAACTGGTAGTACATTGTAATGAATCCTATCCCTATCTTAAAATAAAATTAGGTGAAGATAAATTGAGGACAGCGCTGGAAAACGCAATAGAAAAATCGAAAAACGATGGATTTGATCAACGCGGTACTGTTCAGTTTTATATTGATATGCTTATTTTATTTGGTACCGAATTTCAAACTGACCCACAATATGTATGGATAAAGACGATCCTAGATAATCACTCCTGCCTTGGGCAATTAGAAAGAACAAGTTTACTTTATCATGAGATCATTCGATATTTTAATGAAGTGCATGGCGAACAAGATGAATATCTGAAAACCAGTATATTTAAATTTCAAAATATCAATATTGAACGCTTAAATGTTCAATGGAATACCTATGAAAGTAATGTAGACTCACTATTAAATTCTCTTTTTCCACAAAAATATCGATATATTAAACAAGATAATATCAATAAATTCATTCAATTTGGTGTTGAAAAATTCAATCAACATGCATAAAAAATGCCAATTATTCAGCGTTTTTAACATTAATAATGTTTTTATTAGGACATCAATTCGATCAGGATATTTTCTTTCCTCATTTCAATGAAAGGTTGTTAAAACAATATCATTCTGATGTTGATTCATTAATCATAGAAATAGAAAATAAAACCAAAGATTATTTAAAAATACTATCTTCAATAGAATGAAAATATTGCAGATGATTACAGAGAGATAAATATGTCAAATAAACCAGTTATCCGGTTAAATGATACGACCGATCATGGTGGTAAAGTGATCACTGCCATTGATGGTTATGTTTATCAAGGAGTTCCCATTGCTGGAAAAGGTGATTTAGTTGTTTGCCCAAAATGTGAAGACACATTCCCGATAATAGAAGGGAGTGAGTCTTTAAAGTATCAGGGCAAACAGGTTGCCTTGGAAGGTATGAGCACAGCTTGCGGCGCAAAACTGATTGCCAGTCAAAATAAACTGCGTGCCTGACACTAACACGAAATTATATGAGCGGAAGTTAGTCTGACTTTCCGCTTGATTCTCATTGATGTTACATTTTCTCACCAGCTAACTCTATTTGAGCCTGTTCGGGGAAATGCGCCTTGACAGCGACTTATTTTTTATACTCAGTTTTCATCACAGACAAGGGGTTCTCAGCTTAAAATGGGGCAATGCGCTTGAATAGAGCAACATCTGATTATTCCTGATTTAATTTAAACAGATTGTTTATCGTGTAAAATTAATCACATTACAAAAATAATTGTATCTCATTATTCCATGATACTTTATCCTTATAAAATAGTACCCTTATTTTATTTTTTATCAGGAGCCATAATAATGGAAGAGCAAGCAAGCTATGATTCAATTGGAGAACATTACGAACAATTTTCCAATACGGTAGCCCAACGACAGTCTGAACTTCAGGATATACTCAACATGGTCGGTGAGATACAAGGAAAGTCAGTGCTGGATCTAGCTTGCGGGTATGGTTATTTTGGGCGGGAATTTCACCGCCGTGGGGCGTCAAAAGTGGTTGGCGTCGATATCTCTGAAAAAATGATTGAACTCGCTAAAACCAAGTCAAAACTGTATGGTGATGATATTGAGTTCCATGTACAAAATGTATGTGAGATGAAATTAGATGAAAAATTTGATATCGTCATCGCCGCTTTTTTATTCCACTATGCAGAATCCACAGAAGAACTGGAAACGATGTTTCAGGCAGCCGCTGATCATTTAAAACCTTCCGGCAAATTAATTGCTTATATGGCATCACCTGATTATCGGTTAGAAAGCGGAAACTGTGAGAATTATGGTTTTAAGATTTTGAGCGAAGAGCCCTGGAAAAATGGCTTCCGTCACCAGGCAAAATTTCTGTCAACCCCCCCAAGCCCTTTTACGTTTTATCGTTGGAGCCGTGAAAGCTATGAAAAAGCGCTTAAAAAAGCAGGATTCGATCATTTTAGCTGGAAAAGACCTACGGTCCTGGACAGCGATTTAGTGCGTTATCCTCAAGGTTTTTGGGATAATTACCTACAAAATTGTGTCCATACCGGACTTGTTTGCCAGTTTTAAGCTCACTCCCCATTCCTTCCACATGACGATTGGATTAAATTCAATCAGACATAAACATTGACATGAATGGACTTTGAAAAAATGCCGGGTCCAGCCCGGCCCTAGCCACAATACTAACATTCTCATTTTTTATTTTTATGATATTTGTTGGTTATTCATCATTGTTATTGGATCTAATAGCAGTAACTTATCAACAGCAAATGGAGACAGGGTTAGTGAATGTGTTAATTCAGTAGACAGGACAAGTGCAGCACAACGTTGGGCGAAATATACACTTTCCTTAAAGTCCATACCTGCCAACGCGCAATGAACTAACCCTGCCATCATTGCATCACCGGAACCCGTGTTATTGACAACATCAACAGGAAATGCCGGAGAGTGACCCGATATATAATCTAACTCACTGTAGTAAACACCGTCAGCGCCCATACTTAAAACTACCCGCTGTACCCCTTGTTCATGAAACCATGATGTGACCCACTTAGCCTCTTTTATTGAGTTAATTTTAATGCCACTGATTTTTTCTGCTTCCAGCCGATTGGGTCTGATAGTATGAATATAGGATAACCAGTTACGTACTATGCCCGCCTTATATGACGAGACAGGATTAACAAATATGGGCACATTACCTGAGTTTTTAAATAACCATTCCAGAGCATCCTCTTTCAAATTGCAGTCGATACTCAGTATGCCGGCCCGCTCAATAAGCGCTTTAGATTTATTTAGCAACTCAGGCGTGAGTTTTTTCAAAATATCCATATCACTCACGGAAGTGTGCGGTTCACCATGACTATCAACTATTGAATGATAAATCGAAGTTCTTTCATTATTGAGTTTATGAGAATGGCTAAGATCAACACCGGCTAACCGGGTTTCTCTAAACAATCTTTTTCCATATGAATCATCACCAAAAACAGAAATTAAATAACTGTCATTCTTTAACGCGGCAATGTTATGCGCCACATTTCGGGCGACACCACCTAGCGTATATTTTGTTTTCCCTGGGTTGGAATCTTTCTTTAATAATTCAGTCGAAGCGAAGCTGGTAATATCCATGTTGGAAGCCCCCACCGTTACGGCATAATTTCCACTGGAAAAAATGTATCCTTTTCCTTTTATATGCCCTTTTTTTTGTAGGTTAAGGATATATCCTGCAACGCTTGAACGACTAATGCCAATAGTATCAGCGATTTCTTTTTGGGCGAGAAAAGGATTTTTCCTGAGAAGTTGTAATATTCTAAACTCCAGATTATCCATTTTTCTCATATCATGCCCTTTATTGTTTTTAAACATAGTTGTTTTTATTCCATTGATTAATGACAGTAAAGCGTATTTTTATACATTATGCTGGTAGTGAGAAAGCGATCGAAAACTCAATGATATATTATTTATCGTTAAAAATGTGATTTTACTCTTGAATTTTTACCTGAAAAATAACCCATTGACGGAATTTTAAAACACTTAGCATGGTAACCATATTTTATTCCAATTTATTTACATACAAAACAAATGGTTGCATTATGTCCGCATTATTATTAGCACTTGTCTTTTCTTCTGTTTTAATTTTATTCTGCAAATGAAATGGGGATTTCTCAATTACATTAAAATGTGATAATTAACACACTTTCACCGATATGAAATATTGGCCCACGATTTTATTGCGGTGTAATATTTTTCATATTGAATAAGGTTTTTTATTATACCGTTAAATTTATTTGACTATGTCGTCACCATGAGTGCTTTTAATTATTAATACATTACTTATATAAATGAAATATTTCCCTTCATCATAATAACCAATATTTATATTTAACTACCTTTTTTATTAGTGAGGGGGAATAATCCGTTAAGAACTCCCCATCAATCGATTGATATCTGTCAGCTCAGGGATGAAAAAAACGTCATGCATGGAGACGGATTACTCGAGAAAATTTGTTGTCCCAAAGAGATAACTACTTGAAGTGATAATAATTTTTTTTTGGGGGGGGAACCTGTGCTTGAATCAGGATCACCACTGGATGTGATGCCGTATCCAAGAAAAGGCATTCAAAACAAAGAAAAAATAGCGGCGTTTCAAGTGACTGCCCAAACAGCCGCTCATTTCTCTTATAGGTAAAATAATGGAACATGCTATTCAGTACTGCTGCTTACCACACGCAAATGCCGTCATCGCCCAGGCATTTCGCATCCACCGGTCTGTTTCTGCCCAAAACGCCCATTTCGCCTGATGCTCTGCGGAACCTGGGCTGGCCGCCAGGTAATCCGTAGAGGTCACGTAAAATTCCCGCGCCCAGCCATCATAGAGATAAAAGTTCCCCCATTCCTCATAGAGCCGTTCGAGGACATATTTGGAGGCAATCCGGCTGCCGAGTGATTGGCAAAGCTGTTTCGCATGAGAATAAAAGTCTTTTGTCAGGCCCGAGCGCTCAAACCAGGTGTGAACCGTCAAGGTCAGTTCAGCCTGTTGCCCGGTCTCATCAGTACCGGTGAGCCTTACTCCATCAGGATTTTGCTGTACTGTCTGATAATTCGGTTTTATTGCCGTTGACAACACTGGATAAAAAAATCACCGGCGCGCAGATCATCAAACCCAATGGAGATAAAAAATTACTGTCCGGCAGCCAGAAAAAAGGGGCGTTTATTATTGCATCAGAACTGAAAGCGTCCCCCGACACTATTCCAGTGTGATGAGCAATGGACGTATTTAGTCTGGATCAAGGCTAACTCTTCTGCGTTAAAAGGAATTAATGACTGGCCTTGTCGAACAGCACGCCCTTGATTGATTGCTTTTTCTGCCAATGCAGTAAGCTCTGAGGGTAGTTTATAATCGTCATCTTTATCGCTGGGTTTACTAAAAATCACACCAGACTCTTGTGCGGCATCCTGCATGACCAGCATGACTACTTTAGACCAGTCATTGGTGATTTCCCGATACAGCACTGTCGCCGATGCTACTTGTTTTTGAAAACGTTCCAGCTCGTTACGCGGGTAAAACTGGTTATTTTGCCACGTTTCTACTTTCACCTCGTTGTTGTGCAATAACGGGGCAATAGCCGGATAGCTTCTTATCTGAGATAATTCTTCCTGTGCTTTTCTATATATCCAGGTGGCGTTATTAGGGGTACTTTCATCCACGGTAAGGCTACGTGGCCGGGTGATAAATAACCGTTCTGTTTCCATCGGGTTATAGCCCCCGCCAATATCGGAATGCGCGCCGGGGAATATCAATTCCGGGTAATCAGGCTTAATGCTATTTAAAGAGAAATTATAACGACATTCATTCATGGCCGTAATATGGAAAATATGCTCTGCTATGCCATCAGGTAAACAAATATAAACATCGCCCGTATCAGCGGTATGAGGGTTAAGTCCATTTCTGAGTGTACCCATCGCCGCAACGGTATCAAAAATACCCAGAAAACGGCTTTTCCCTGTAGGATACGTGGACTTATTCAGGTAACGTCGTTGATTAAAACCATCAGTTAAGGCCTGCACCAGAATAGGATCACGATTAAAAACCCGGTTGGCAAAATGGCGGGCAGCCGCTGCTCCCCGACTAAAACCAATAATATCAAACTGGAGACATCTGATATTATCCTGAATCTTTTTCAGTGATTCTGTTAGCTCAATCTTTATTTTTTGGATATCCTCCAGCTTGTCCCGCAGATTGGCAATCAAAAACGCAAAGGACTCGAAAACACGGACAATATCAGGGTCATGAGAGGAAACCAGAAATTCAGCCAGATGCGGCGACTCTTTCGCGATGTGCTCAGCCAGCTCTCGCAGGTAAGCGCGCTCTTTTAGATAAAGCGATTCCTTTTCGCTTTTCATTGAATTTAACTTATGTTTTATCAATTGGGCTTCGGTATTATGCTGAATACCAGCGAGATAAAATGCGTAGCTGAACAGCAAAGCACATTTATTCTATACATCAATCAATCAAATTAATTAACGAATTAAATCCACTTTTTGGCTGGTTTTGGCGGAATATGGGGGGATTATCGGAATATGCGCGAAAATTCAGGTAAAAATAAAGATGCCAGGATCGCCTTCGGTTGGCGAACAAAAACTCCCGTAGCCTGCAAGGGAGAGCAAGCATTGCGGTACATCTGCGCACTTTTGGAAGCAGGTATCCGTTATCGAGACAAAATTGCTCCCACTTCGGGATAAAAAAACGGCAAAAATCGTCGACACCACAAAAAATTTCAACTAACTTGTCCATGACCTGTTCCTTCCCGGAGCTGTTTCGGCATGTACCAAAACATGGCTCCTGGAACAGGCTTCACGTCAATTTCTTATCCAGAATGCGGGTTAATTAACTTAATTTCGCTAATCAGTTATTAGCGACTTGATTAGTCAAACATTCATTATGTGAATCCAAACTCCATATGAAATTTTCTATCAAACATTTGAGTGTCTTAGGAAAATTGGAGGATTAAAATCGGTTCGAGGCATTTTTATGATGGTTAACGGGCGGTTTTGGTGGATAAACTCGCCCGTTTAAATTTTTACCTAAAATGTAGCAGTGTTACAAAATTGCAGCATCATTCTCTATCAAATAAAAATGAATGAAAGATGATACTTAACACAATCAAATAAGTCCGTGTACCAAAATCACCCCGATACATAAAGGTCCGACATATCGCCATACAAACCGTAAACACTGACGTTTCCGCGATGACATATTATCCGGTATTAGTGCATTGACCTTACGTGACCAACCAAATACAAGGCAAATGATAATCCCGAATAATGGCATGAGAACATTGGAAGTAATAAAGTCCAGCATGTCGAAGATGGATTTTCCACCTAATGTGACGTGACTTAGGGGGCCAAAAGATAAGGAAACAGGGATCCCCATTAACATAATCGATGCCGTGACTATTAAGCTTGTTTTACGACGTGACCATTGAAAACGCGTCTGAACATAAGCAACAATGTGCTCAAGTAATGAAATTGCTGAGGTCAGCGCGGCCATTAATAACAATAAAAAGAAAGTGACTGCTAAGATTGAGCCACCAGGAAGACTGGCGAAATAAATTGGCATCGTCATAAACGTTAATCCGGGGCCCGCATTTGGTTTTAAACCAGCAGCAGCCAAAGCAGGAAAAATCATCAGACCAGCCAATATACAGACCAAACAGGAGAGGATTACAACCCAGATACTCGATTTACCAATACCTTTGTTATTAGGCAAATAGGAGCTGTACGTAATGTGGATACCTAAACCGATAGACAGTGAAAAAAATGCCAACCCTAATGCATCTAAAACACCTTTTCCGGTCAAACTATTGAAATCTGGGTATAAGAATAATTTTAGCCCTTCTGATGAGCCCGGTAAACGGATGCCGATAATAATTAACACTATCATGATCAAGAATAACAGCGGCATCATGACCTTAACTGATTTTTCCAAACCTTTCTGCACACCAGATAATACAACGAAACAGGTTAGCCCTGAAAATGCCAGATGTGCGATTATCGGCCACCATGGATTGCTGATGAAATTGGTGAAAATAGATGTCAGTTGAGAGATGTCTGTAATATTCAACTTTCCTGTACTTGCCATCACCGTGTAGCCTATGGTCCAACCACCGACAACACTGTAGAAGCTATAGATACACCATGAACTGAATACACCTATAAGGCCAACCCACCCCCAGTGTTTACCAAGTAATTTTTTAAACGCATTAACGGCCACTTCACCCGTACTGCTTCCCAGCATGTTTTCAGCTAACAGAACCGCTAATCCAATCACAAAGCTAAACAATAAAAATACAACCAGAAATGCACCACCACCATTTGTTGCTGAAACATACGAGAACTTCCAGATGGCACCAATGCCAACGGCAGATCCGGTTGCGGCTAATATGTGCCCCAGACGGGATGTCCATTGTTGACTCATGCTAACCCCCGAATAAATACAGTGTTAGCACATGTACCTAGGCCCATAGCTGTAAGCAAAAAACCAGCAGCAGCGCTCCAAACATGCTCACCCGCTTGCAGGTCAACCATAGGCGGGATGATATTTCCTGTCCCGACGAATAAGGCAAAGGTCATAAAGCCCAATGCCCAAATATCTTTAGATGATAAACGGTATGTCATAATAATTGTTAACTTATTGTTGTGAAAATAATTGCAAATGTAATAGTAACCATCACAATCTCTTGAATTTCCATTGACGAAACTGGATTCTGATTTAACAGTCAGTGATAAGCATCATATTCACTGATATTCGCAAGATACAGAATGATAGTGGTAACATCAAAGATATTATCTTCGTTATAACCTGAAGCATTAACGGAGAAGAGTTTGCTGAGCATATTTAACGACCCATCGCAAGACGCCAATCTTGAATCGGTATGATCCATTTTTAGAAGCCGCTTAAACCACCAGCCACACAACTTCAGCAATCGAGTGCTACTGAGTTCTGACAGGCTGTGGTATTGCCTTTTGAAAACGACAGATCTATTTTAGGATTTTTTTGAACTCAATTTGTTTATGAAAAGTTCACATGCAAGCCTTGGATAATAAGTAAACATTCATGCTCCCGCCTTGCTAAAAAACAACACGAAGTAAGGAAAAACAAATTCCTAGCCGTAATATAAATAAAGATAATTAGAGTAACAATCAAAAAACTGACGGTGTTAAATAACCTGATTAGACATGAATATAGTTTTCACTTCAGCTTTCAGTAATACCTATATTTGGTATTACTGAAAATAGTTACACCAACACGAAGTAAAAATGAGACCCTTCAATTATGGAGTTAACTGAGTGGGTAAAAATTAAAGGACATTAATAGAAACGGCATTTAATACCCCACAATAAAACCATAAAAAATATTCACCACACAAATATTGTGGAGCCAGCATGACTGACTCCACATATTTTATCGAATATTTACATCCCGCCCATCCTCAGAATTGCCATCTAAAACCGACATTCATACTATTATCCTGATGACTGCTGGAGAGCAATCCACTATAGCCAAGCGTGAATGAGACGTTATTACTTGCATTCATCTCCGCATTAGCTTTTAACACCACACCATCACGAGAGGCAGGCACGCTACGAGTCACAAATGTTGTGTTACTGCCACGGAACGATAAACCTGTTGCCCGTTCACGCTCACCGTATTGGTGTTGCCAACCTAATTCTCCATTTAAGGTAATTGAAGAACCCCATGCAGCCTGCCAGCTATGATTGGCACGCAATCCCAATGTGGAGAGAGTTGCTTCAGTATGTTGGCTGTTACCGTGAAGTGCGGCTGCGGCACCGTTCTCGTTAATACCTTCATTGCGGAAATTGACGTAAGCCAGGTTAACGAATGGCTCCAGATTCACAGCCCCTGTCGGCAGATGGTAAGCAAGTTCAGCGGATAATTGTGTTGTCCGCCCACTGTACTTGGCATTCTCACTATCACGCTGACTGCCATAGCTGATAAAGCGTTTGGTATCAATACGGTGCCACGTGAACCCGCTATTGGCACGCAAAATAAAGTCACCAAATTGACGATCACCATAAAGAGCGAGGTGATAGTTATTACTGTCAGCAGTAGCACTGTTGCCGCCATCAAGGGAAGTACGGGTGTAACCAGTTGCGATACCAAGACGGCTGTATTCATCAATAAGAGCATCCGCACCAAGGAATAAACCATAGTTGGAAGCCTGATAGCCCGTCGCATTCGCTGTACCAGAAGCGTGGCTCCATGCACCAAGTAGCCGAACCCATGCACCGTTCCTGTCTCCATGAATATCGGGCGAAGATGAACGGCCTTCAGCCTGACTCAAACGAGAATTCAAAGTATCACGTAAATAACGGCTGTCATTAACCAACTGAGACGCGATATCAGCGTGGATTTGCCCATCAAGCTGACGGAACGCAGATCGAGCTTGCTCCGCAGAACTGCTGGCTAAGATACTTTCGTAAACCGGATTACCCCTATCAAGGGTATCAGCGGCAGCAGCTACTGCACGTTCATTCTGTGTCTTAGCAAAATCGACAAAAGCAGTCTCATTACGCCCAATATGGAGAGTGACTTCTCCAGGCTGATAAGACAATCCTGTGCCAAGGAAGAGATAATTCGGGACAACATCATCAAAGCGACCATTGATATTCTGCTTCGCACTAAGAATAGTGTATTGCTGACCAGTCAGGCTTCGCACGTCTTCAAAAGAAAGCAAGTTACCCGTATTCTCAAGAGAAACGGTAACTTTTCCTCCATCAATCTGCGCACTTTTTTCAACCTGAATTTTGTCACTGCGCCCATCGGAAGCGATTTCAACCGCGTAATGAGAACCGGGTTCAAAGGTAATTTTTTCGGCAACCTTAAGCGTACCCATAGAGTTACCTGGTGCTACAGTACCGCCACGCTGCACATTGAGCGCCCCCACCGTACCATTCCCGCCAAGAATGCCACTTTCCATTACTGAAATGGTAGAAGAGACACTACCACTAACATTTAGTAATCCCTGTTTGACCAGCGTTGGGCCAGAATAGGTATTTTGGCCACTGAGAGTCAGCCCACCTCTACCTTGTTTGGTTAATCCACCATGACCACTGATATCATTGCTCCATTGATCCTGAGCACACTGACCCGCATCACAGACACGTTCAGTTGGTTTACCCTTATCGAGCACAGCACCAACACCCGGAATATCAGCAATAAACTGACCCTTGCCGTAGGCCACTCCGTCAGGATCTGGAATACGGAATTTTTCAGGGATATCTTCTGCGGTATAGAACATGCCAGGGCCATTTATTGCTTTACCGAGGTTGATCAATCCCCAGCCGTAAAGCGCATCAATGCCCTTTTCTCCCATATCAGTAGCCGTAGTGCGAAGCACGGAAGCTACTTGATCGCCGGTCATATATGGGAAACGCTCCATCAATACCGCAATACTACCACCAGCATGTGGCGCAGCCATTGAAGTCCCTCTGTAACTGTCATAGCCGGTAGTTATATTGTCTATTCCTGTTCCCTTAATAACTGAGCTATATATCCAGCTACCAGGTGCACTGACACAAAAACTGGCAGTATAGCCACAGCGGGAGGAAAAATCGCTGATGGAATAAGGCACACTATTGGTACTATTTGGATCTTTTTGCAAACTAGTGACTGTCAGCCAGTTTGGTGCAATCTCTGGTACAAACCAAGCCAAGCCCGCGATAGCATCTGGATTACTGTAGTTATTACTATTACCAGCAGCAAAAATTGTCACAATGCCGCTACGAGCCGCATCAATTGCGCCCTGATATGCACCACCAGGTTTTGTACCCAAAATCGGTTTTATTGCATCAAACTGCTTCTGGGCCTCAGCTAAAGTAAAATGGGCTGCGTTCGGATCTTTCCCACCCCTCTCAAGCTCCCTGTCAATACCAATTCCCCAGCTGTTGTTAATGATACGAGCACCGCTATCTATCAACGCATTCCAACCAGCCTGGTAAACACCACCATCATTGCCTAAGATAATGCCATCTTCAGGACCAGGATCACCGTTATCCGCACTGAGTATTTGGGCGTTATAGGCCACACCATGCATTTCTTTGCCCTCTCGGTTACCCCCCGCTATGCCTGCAACATGGACACCATGTGCTCCTAGCGTCCCGTACCTATCCACGGACGGCGTGCCATCATAGGTGAATGGATCACCTTTCTTCACCGGAATATAGGGATCGGTATACTCACGTATCCCAGAAGTCACTAAGTTAGTGACCTTGCCTTTTCCCATAAACTCAGGATGCTTGGCATAAACTACCTGATCAAATATTCCTAATTTGATCCCCTTACCGGTATAACCTCTGGCATAAGCTTCATCAGCATGAATTGCACTAAGCCCCCATTGACTCAAAAACTCACTGGAACGCCAACTGGCAGGATCGCCACTCCGCCCTTTCTCAACATAATTTTCCGCATAGGCTCCTGCGCTGGCCGCGGTCAAACAGCAAGCGATAGCGTGATAAAGTACTCGTGGTTGGGTTTTGACTGATAAACGTGTGGACGTCAGAGGGTTCCAAGGTATTCTGTATTTCTTATTCATTTTAGTCACCATCCATTGTTGATTTGCAAAAATGCCAGCTCTTATGTTTTTTATTGTGTAGGCAGCTTGAAACCATCAAGGTGATAGTTGTCTAAAAAGCAGAGACAGATTAAAAAGGCGTGCTGATTTTTAGATTGTTATCAAAATAAAGCGGGTTTAATCAAAGCCATCACCTACACTATTTACATCACCAATGCACACCATAAAATGCCACATTTTATTATCCTTTATTTTAATAATATTTAACAACACCATAACACATCATGTTATGGTGTTATTTCCGTTAACTATGGTTTCAATTAATTATCACTTTGCTGAGGCCCATGTTCTAAGGTGTTTGTTTCTGATAATGGCATGCGGTCACGCAGTGTAGAATGACGTAAAGGTTTTACTACTGCTGCAAGCAACAAGCAGGTAAGTGCAGCAACAGTTCCAAACGAAAAGACGGTGATTACCGGAGATAGCAAACGTCCCATAAAACCTAATCCCAATGCCCCCAAAGAATCACCAGTAACATCTTGAGCAGTGACAAAACTGTTCACTCGCCCCAATAAATGATCCGGTGTATGACTCTGAACAAGGGTAAATTGCAGTAAGGATGCGAATGCATTCAAATATCCATAACAAACCAACACAAGTAATGCCAGAACGATATTGGTGACGATCCCTAGCATAGATAACGTGATAAAAGAGCACAGAGCACATATAACAAGCAGAACACCAGGCCGGTTACTTCGTCCTATCCAACCGCTGGTAAAGGCTCCGAGCATGGCTCCCAGAGGAACAGCGGAATACATCAAGCCCGTTGCTGACGGCCCTTGGTGGTATACTTCTTGAGATAATGCAGGAAACAGAATACGAACAGCGCCTGCTATACTGATCATCATCCCCACCAATATGACACTGCCCACAATCTTATGCTGACAAACAAATTTCACTCCGCTTATCAACGCACTGATTGGATGCTCTTGTTTACTTGGCTGAGGCTTCATTTCAGGAAGCCTCATCAGGGGTAACAATGTGGCTAATGTACCGATTGCTGCAACAGCAAAGTTCCATCCCGGTCCACCAGCAACAATAATAATACCTGCCAATGCCGGTGAAATAATGGCACCTATGCGAACAGTAATCATGCTCAAGGCGCCTGCCGCAGCCAGATTTTCCCGCCCGACTAAATTGGGGATGGCTGCCATTAATGCCGTCATACCCAACGCACCAAAAAAACCATCCCAAATAGAAAGAAAATAGAGCATATACAGGGACGGAGAGTCTAAAAATGCGTTAAAGCTCAGTGCGACAAAACCGATACCACAAGTACCACGGGCAAACAAAATGAGTTTACGCCTATCATAACGATCAGCCAGTATTCCCCCTAAGATTAAGCCGATGAACATACCGACTCCGTCCAGTGCAACCACAATTCCCACCTGTAAGGTAGATCCTGTCAGAAACTGCATTTGGACAGGAACCCCAACCGTCAGCATTCCTAATGCAAAGACAGATAACATACGGGCAATAAAGATAGCGCGAAAATGGGCATTATTTTTAAGTAAACTAAAATCCAAAAAAATTGATGAAGTAGCCATAATGTTCCATACGATGCGTTAAATACGATAAAGTCAATTGCGGTAGCTTAATTACGGTGTCGTTTCAACAAGCCATTCAGCAGTGGCCCCCATTGCTCCAACGAATCTGGAGAAAGGATATCTGCATGTTCACAATCTTGCCGATAAACCCTTAAATGGCGAATCCAAGGTGCCCATGTCTCCTCTACATCCAATTCCGGTGGCAACGTCCGCGTAGCCACAAACAACGTAGCTTCGCCATCATATTTCTGGTTAACAGCGGATAATAAACTGCGGACAGCGTCTCGATAGTTAGCCACAATATCTTCAAACATTGCCTGCTTTTCCTTACGCAGTTGCGGATCATGCTCATCTTCTGTAGCCGCCATAAACTCTGCCTGTTCACGGGCAATTTCCTGTTTGGCTTCTTCTTCGCTTAACCCTCCCCAATCCTGACCTTCTGGAGGATAAGCGTCCAACAATCCCAAGAAAGCCACTTCCTCACCTTCTTGCTGTAAACGGATAGCCATTCCCTGAGCCAACATTCCTCCCAGAGAATAACCCAGCAAGTAATAAGGCCCATGAGGTTGGATATTTCGTAAAGTCGCCAAATGGCGTGTGCACATTGCGTCGAGACTGTCGCAGTCAGCAATGACACCGCGAGG
Source organism: Xenorhabdus sp. TS4 (assembly GCF_014467265.1). Classification (NCBI taxonomy): domain Bacteria; kingdom Pseudomonadati; phylum Pseudomonadota; class Gammaproteobacteria; order Enterobacterales; family Morganellaceae; genus Xenorhabdus; species Xenorhabdus sp. TS4. The sequence goes on from NZ_NKHQ01000054.1 coordinate 16,552, forward strand.
ACGAGGAGATTGTAATCCGATAATCGGCCAGTCTCCCTCCAGATAACGCAGCAACCCACTGTATTGCCAAGAAAAACCTGACGCCGGATGCACACAGAACAGTGCCGGCCCGATTCCCTCCCTCAACGGCAAAACCTCGCCTATTCCACTGTTTTCGTCCGAATTTTTCTTCTGTTCATCCACCAGTAGTGCACTCAATTTTTCTACACTTCGCGCGACCATAATATGACCGACTGAAACACGAAGATTAAGGCGTCGATGTATTTCGGCTGCCAAACGCATTGCCAGCAACGAATGCCCGCCCAAAGCAAAGAAATCGTCATCAGCCCAAACAATGTCGCACTCTAAGATTTCCGCAAACAACTTAGCTAGCTGACTTGCCAAGCCCGCCTGCGGTAACCTGCCAGTCGTTAATTTCTCTGGCATTGGGAGTGCCTTGCGATTCAATTTTCCATTGGCACTTAGCGGGAATTTTTCCTGTATTACATAGCTGACCGGCAGCATATAAGCAGGCAATCGTTTCATCATCGTGTGTTGCAGTGCTTCAATATTCAATGTCACATCTGATTGCGGGATTACCCAAGCAATTAGCTGACGCGCATCAACATTCTCAATTGCCTGACTTGACTTACCTAACTCACGTGCAGCAACCGCAGCCTGAGCCACTCCTGGTTGTTCTAGTAAAACTTGTTCAATTTCACCCAGCTCAATACGCTGACCACGTATTTTTAATTGATCGTCACTGCGTCCAAGGTATTCAACCTCACCATTTTCTGACCAGCATGCAATATCCCCCGTTCGGTACATCCGCTTACCCGATGCAAACGGATCGGCCACAAAACGGCTGGCTGTCAAATCAGCTCGGTTCAGATAGTTTGTCGCTAACTGAATACCACTGAGATAAAGATCACCCGCCACGCCAATGGGAACAGGGCGCAACCAAGGATCTAAAATACGCAATTGGGTATTCCATACCGGCCGGCCGATAGGAACACCAGCGCTACTACAACGCTGTAATGCCTCACCAAACGCAGGTTGCCATGTCACATCCACCGCCGCCTCTGTTGGCCCATAAAGATTATGCAAAGGTGCAGTGATCAGCGTTTGGTAGCGATGTGCCAGTTCACAGGACAAGGCTTCCCCACTACAGAAAACACGTCTCAAACCACGGCAGAAAGGCGCTTCTTGTCCTTGTAACGCTAAAGAATCAATGAATGTTGCCAGCATTGATGGCACAAAATGTAAGGTCGTGACATGGTAATCATCAATAAGTTGTCGAAGACGTGTGGGATCGCGATGCGCTTCCGGTGGCGCCATCATTAACTGAGCACCGGTCATCAACGGCCAGAAAAACTCCCATACAGAAACATCAAAACTACAGGGGGTTTTCTGCAATACCACATCATCTGTAGTCAATGGGTAAGTATCCTGCATCCACAATAAACGGTTAACAATGGCGTGGTGGCTTACCACCACGCCTTTTGGTCGCCCTGTAGAACCTGAGGTATAGATAATATATGCAGCATGTTCAGGCGTTACATTGGCGGCAGAATGGATAGGTTGTTGTGTTTCATCTGCCAGTTTATCCAATAATAATAGAGAAGCCTGACTGGCAAAACGGGCCTGATACTCACTTTCTGTCATCACTAATCGAGGTTCAGCATCTTCCAGCATGATGGTCAAGCGTTCATCAGGATAGCCGATATCAAGAGGCAACCATGTCGCCCCTGCTTCCAGAATCGCCTGTAACGCCAGACTTAGCCGAACCGAACGTGATAATGCAACCCCAACAATATCCCCCGCTTGTACACCCGCTTCAATTAGACGATCAACCAATAGCCGAGTTTGCAGGCGCATTTGCTGGTAGGTCAGACGATGATGACAATCCAACAACGCCAAATCGTCCGGCGTTTTGCCTGCCTGCTCAACCACAATCTGATGAAGTGTTTTGGCTGGAATATCACGATAAGTGTTATTAACTTCCTCAATGAATGCGGCTTCATCGACTGATTGTAACCCCCATTCCCGCAGAGCAATCTCAGGCCGTTCGATTAATTGTTGGCACAAGAACAGTATGCGTTGTGCCAAATGTTCAGGCTGTTTAACGCTTTCACGGTATTCCATTAATAAGCGCAGACGCTTACCCGGCAATACCAATAACGTCAAAGGATAATGGGTATAACCACGGTTATTGATTCCTTGGCAGAGAATGCCTTCAATATTTTCTTTATTTCCTTTGTCTTGCTCCACATTAGGATAATTTTCAACTACCAATAAAGTATCAAAAAGCGTGCCAGTACCTGCAATTCGCTGAATCTCGCCCAAGCCAATATTGTCATGTTCAATCAATTGGATCTGCTGTGCCTGTAGCTGTTCTAGTTGAGGCAATAGAGGTTGCTCCATATCCAGAATAACGCGAACGGGTAAGGTATTACTAAACAACCCGACATGCTGATCCAACCCATCAATCTGCCCAAACCGCCCCGATACAGGAGAGCCGAAAACAACATCAGATGAGCCACTTTGTATACTCAATAACAGCGCCCAAATCCCTTGCATCAGAGTATTGAGCGTTAAACCACGTTGCTGACACAAGTCAGTTAATGCCTGTTCCATCTCTGGTGCGAGTAATATCTCAAGCTCTTTAACCTCACCAGTATGGAGTTGTTCACCAAATAAACATGTTGGTTGAACACCTTTCAATACCTGTTGCCAACATTGACGAGAAGGCTCCGTTTCACGCGCCAATAATTGCTGAACTACATCTTGATAACGTATTTTAGGTGTATGTATCTCGGGTTTATGCAAGGCTTGCTCGCCTTGATTCAACAAGGTCAAAAGGTCTCGCACTAGAATAGGGGTTGACCAGCCATCAACGATCAGATGATGAGCATTTAGCAATAGCGTATGGTGTAAACTTCTACCGTGACGCACCAGCAATGCATGTAACATCGCTGCTGGTTGTTGAAAGAGGTTCCGCGTGAGTTCTGCTTTTTCCAGTTCCCGTAATGCTATCTCTCCCTCTTCCGCTGTCAACTCAGGTAGTTGATGGCAATCAAGTGTCCAATAATCTTTGTCATCAGAAATGAGGGGGATCAATTGCAATGGAGAGACGCATTGTTCAGTATCAAATTTTGCAGCTATCTGAGGATGATGCCGTACTAAAACTGACAGCGCCCGACGTAGCTTAACAACAGACAATGATCCGAACAGGGAAAGGCGCGTCAATGAGTTATAGCTGCCATGCTCGGTGGCTGTTTGTGCATGGAATAATAACCCTTGTTGTAGTGGCAGTAACGGTAATACCGCGGATAGTGGGCCATAACGTTCAGTCAACTGAGTGAGATCGTTCTCCTCAATATCTGATAACCCAGTTTCTGCAGCGACTAAAGTTGCCATAGCCCGTAAGGGCTGCTGCCTGGCAAATTGGATTAAGCAATCAGCCGCCCACGCCATACCGCGATGTAATTCCGCAATATCTTGATGACTGAAAATACCATCAACCCATTGCCAGTTAACCACCAACTGTGGAGTGTTGCCCTGCTCATCCACAAACAAATTGATTTCTAAGCTGTGGCTTAGGGACATTTCGGGATCTTGATAAACCGCAAAAGCATCTTGGAAAAGATTCTTAGTTCGCCGTGGTGCCCATAAGTGATCTGTCTCGACAAAGCGCCCCAGATAATTAAATAAAATCTCTGGTGTTTCTTGCGTTGCCAGTATTTTCCGCCCTGTTTGATCAAGGTAGCGCAGCAAGCCATAACCGACTCCGCGATCAGGCACTGCGCGCAAAACACTTTTCACCGCCCTAACTATTTCAACAATAACCATCCCAACAGGTTGGTGCTCTCCTGTTAGTGGCAAACCTACCACTATTGGGTACTCAGCGGTTAGCCAGCCAACCGTGCGAGCTAAGTCGCCTGTTTGATCTAATTCAATGCGACCATGAGATTCTAACTGGAAACGTAACTTATTGACGTTAAAATGACGATAACAAGCCATTGCCAATATTGTTAATAACATTTCTTCAATATTAGCGTGGTATTGCTTTGGCAATATTCCTAATAACGCGATTGTTTGCTCGCCGCTCAATAATGTTCGCTCCTTGCAGGAGGTTATTTGGCGATCCCGCTGTACATCCAGCGGACGCTGCCCTAAAAGAGGCGTTTTTTCATTTAGCATTCGTTGCCAAAAAGGCAATTCAACCACACGTTGTGGTAAATTTTGGCGTAGATAATCATTCCAATCGTATAGAGTGTACTCTTCTGTGGGTAAGACTATGGGCTTACCTGCGATTGCTGCTTCTACTCCCTGACGCAATTCATCCAATAATATTCGCCATGAAACGCCATCTGTTGCCAGATGGTGAATAACAAGCACTAATCCTTTAGATATTCCTCCATGTTGCAATAAACAAGCATGGAATAACTGACCGCTCGCCGGTTCCAAACGCATAACCGCATCATGGAAAGCTTGCTCGGCACAGGCTTCAATATCTGCGCAATCTTGCCATAGACTGTAATGAGTTGCTTCAGATACCGAAATCGACTCACCTAAAACCAAGCGATCATCACGAGTAAATGCGCGTAGTACAGGATGCGCGTGTTCTAAGGCAACCAATGCTTGTGATAAGTGTTGTGGCTGCAATTCTGCGGGGACATGTATAAATACACCGTGAACAAAACGGGTATTAATTCCATGAAACTCAGCAAACCAATGTAAAATAGGCAGGCTATCAATCGTCCCTTTTTGAATGCGTGTAGTCACAGGCTTAACCATGGCAATAGGTGTCATCTTTAACGCCATGCGCGCAGGTGTACGTTCACTGAAAATATCCCGCGGACGTAACTGCCAACCAAGGCGACGTAATTGCGTTCCTAGCGCCATCGCAGAAATACTATCTCCCCCCAACGCAAAAAAGTCATCATCGGCACTGACTTCTTGCACACCTAATAAGCTGGAGAATGCCCCACAAATAGATTTTTCCTGCTCACTTTCCGCTTTTCTGCCCACTGGCAATTGAAATTGCTGTGGTTTGGGTAATGAATTACGGTCAATTTTGCCATTGATCGAAATAGGTAAGGTTTCCAATACCATTAAGAGGGAAGGAACCATATAATCAGGCAGTTTCTTTGCCAGTGCAGCCAGCAGCAGAGCCGAGATATTGGGTAAAGCACGTTGTTGCTCATCCGGTACAGCGCAATACCCCACCAACCGATATGTTGCACCGACAGGTTCAGCAATGACTACCGCAGAACTAACCTCTGGTAAATCAACCAGAGCATTTTCTACTTCACCTAACTCAACACGGAAACCTCGCACTTTAACCTGATGATCCACTCGACCAATAAATTCAAGCAGCCCATCAGGGCGCCAACGCATAAGATCACCACTGCGATACATCACTTCGCCGTGACGGAATGGATTGGCGACAAAGCGTGTTGCTGTCATCCCTGGGCGATGCAAATAACCACGGGCGATACCCGCGCCAGAGAGATACAGTTCTCCCGCTGCACCGATTGGCACGGGTTGTAAGTAACGGTCTAAAAGCCAGATATCGGTATTAGCAACTGGACGCCCAATTACGGGCTGATCAGCCATCCGAATACTCCCCCCCAACGTATCAATAGTATATTCGGAAGGGCCATAATAGTTGTGGATATCCATTTGCGGCTGCTGTTTGAGTAATTCCCATAACCGTGGCGTAGCAGCCTCACCACCAATCATAATAAACGAAGGTTGGTGATTACCTTTTTCCAACAACCCACTATCGATAAGTTGGATCAAGAAGGAAGGCGTAATATCCATGATATCAATCGGTAGCAGATTCATCTGCTGTACCACTCCCCATGCATCCCGCCTCAGTTCCTCATCAAAAATATAGAGTTCACTGCCTAAGATCATACAAAACAGTGGCTCCCAAGAGGAATCAAAGGAGAAAGACGCAGTATGTCCTGCACGTGCTCGTCGGCCATATTGCTGATAAAAATTCTCAATGGCAGGCCCAAATAAATGCGTTGCATGGGAAGTTAATAAATTCAGCAACCCGCCATGTGTGCTCATCACACCTTTTGGCTTACCTGTAGATCCTGAGGTGTAGATCATATAAGCCAAGTGTTCACCACGCAGTTTTTCGCGTCGTTCTTCGTCTGTGACAGGTAACGGGGATAAACGGGAACACAGCGTCGCTACCTGCGGATCATCCAGACAGATGACTTTGAGAGCTTCGGGCATTTGTTCCAGTGTATTCAGGTGGGTGATCAGCAAGGCTGGCTGAACATCATCACACATTAACTGTAAACGCTCCCGCGGATAATCGAGATCAAGAGGAATATAAGCCGCACCGCTGGCTAATACACCCAAAATAGCAATAATTGAATCCACTGAACGAGGAATGCCAATGGCAACCACATCCTCGGCTCCCATTCCCTGTAATAGCAAGAAACGTGCTAGTTGCATCACTTTTACCATCAATTGATGGTAAGTAAGCTGTTCATTGTGACAACGTATAGCAATAGCATCAGGCTGCCGTTCAACCTGTTGCAAAAAGAGATCCAGTACAGAAACTCTATCTATAGACGGTTGAGTTCTCGGCCCGCATGACCAGCTATCAAGCCGTTGTTGTTCTTGTGGCGGAATAAGTGGGATGAACGCAATAGATTGCTGCGGCTGCATGAGCAATTGATTCAACAAATAGCTGATCCGTTCACTGTGCCACTGTAACGTTTGTTCACTATACTTTTTGCGATTCGCGATAAGTGTCAGATGAAGCTGCTCATCATAACAACACAATTCAAATTCTAAATCATCCACGGGCCCCATCGCGAGTGTATGCGTCTTGATGGATTTACCGTCTAATTTCAACGCCTCATTATAGATTTTGTAATTAAACACGGGGCCATAAAGCGCATTGTTGCCACCGGATAATCCCAGATCACAACGCAGTTGTTCGGCTTCATACCGCTGGTAACGACGAACTTGCTTCATTTCATCCACAAACGCTTTTGCTACTTCTGCCAGGGACATCCTGTCTTGCAGTTTTATGTGCAGTGGCAAGAGATTAACTACTGGCCCCATCGCACAAAGCGCTTGAGATCCCAAGCGCCGCATAAAAGGAAAACCAATCGACAGATGTTTTTCTCCACTCATGCGATAGAAATAGATGCAGAGTGCAGCCATCACAATTTCAGCCGGCTGGAATTGCCGCAGTAAATCATCTTCTCTTAATGAAACAAACTGAGTGAGGGGAAAATGACAATGATAATGCAGCGGTAATATATTGTTATTATTTACAATATTTTCAGTAGCAAGTGAAACAGCAACACCTCGTTCATAGGTATGCTTTTGCCAGAACGTGGCTGACTCTGCTTTCGCAGAGGATTGCTCCCAGCTCTGATACTCTTTGACGACTAATTCAAAGGAACAGAAAGGATTTTCAGTTGGCTGGCGACCTGCGCTTAACGCATTATAGATATCAATAATACGTCGAGTCAGAGCATCAAAACTGAAGCCATCCAACATAAGATGGTGAAAACGCAGATACCAGAACCAGCGCTCTGGCTGGGCATCAACCTTCATGATCACGTGTCGATATAAAGGACGTTCTCCATCGGCGGGTAACTCAGCAGCCAGATCTGTCTGCATTAATTCCTGAGCTCTGCTTTCTCCCTGTCCATGAGAGAAATCAAACCACTCAGGAGCAACTACCTGTTGCGCATTACGGAAAACAGGAATTTGCTGTACAGGCTCTCCCTCTTCATTAATAAAATATCGCGCGTGAATGGTATCGGCCTCAGCCAATCCCTGGCGAATAGCGGCATCAAATAGGGAGCGATCCAGTCTCCCATTAATTTCAATATAATGCGCAATGGTAAACACATTACGGTGGTTGGCAAGTTGATCAGCCACCCAAATTCCAGGCTGAGCAGCTACTAGTGGCAACGTTAGATCGACTGATTTAATTTCAGAAAATGGCAATACATTGGGCACGTTTGATTTCCTTTCTTATCGACAGGTTAAACCATCAGCATTATCAGTTTGATTTATCCGTGGTTTGCACAGATGGTTTACGCGGATCGAAATTACGCAGACTAGCCGGGCGCATATCCTCCCAGTGCTCTTCTATGTATGCGATACAGGCAGCCCGTGAATCTGGGCCAATAACTCGCTCCCAACCGGCGGGTTGTGCGGCAAAAGCCGGCCAAAGACTATATTGTTGTTGATTATTTATCAGTACATAAAAAGTGGCTTCGTCATCATCAAAAGGATTCTTTTGTTCCAAATTCATTTTTAATTCTCATCAATTCTTGGATTTCAATAATCGGTTTGTCGTATCATTTCTTAGCCAATAACCAACTAAGGCCATCAATTAACCCACCACGCCAGCACAACACATCATGCCCACCATTAAACACGCGATAATTCACGTTGTGCCCTGCCCCTTGCAACGCAGCATGCATTTGATCATTGACAAAATGGATATCTGCTTCACGGGAACCCGCTTCCTGAAAGATTTTTAATGACGAAGGAATAACTTTGTGCCCAAGAACCTGCTGTGTCAGCCAACCAAGGTTATGCTCAGCAGATGACATAAACTGTCGAACAATTTTGCTATCAGGCCACCAGAAAGACCCTGATTGTGTGAGAACACAGCCAAAACGTTGTGGCCAATGGAGTGCGGCATACAATGCCGCCAACCCACCGTAACTCTGTCCTGCTATCACTGTTTGTTCAGGATCATCGCTAAAAGCCGCATACTGTGCGACAAGCGGCAACAATTCATCCTGGATCGCTTGCCAAAAATCTGGGTTGCAGGGAAGCTCCCGCTCTCGATGCGGCATATCAATAACATCAATCAACAGCCAAACCGCCTCTGGTATCTGCCGTTTTTCAGTCGCTATATCAATCACAGAAAAAACCGGCACTCTCTCCGCCCAAGTCAACCCATCCAAGAGGATGATAAGAGGGCGAGGGTGAGCAGTTTCTTCCCCCGTGGAATAAAGCCAAACACGCCTTCGATTGTTAAGCCGCTCACTGTGCCAATGCAAAAGCAAAGGTTCTCGTTTATCTGGCTGTGCAGCATGATGTGGGCTGATTCCATCAACGAGTGACCATGCAGTCTGTGCAGGAGCATGAGGCATATGAATTGCCGATAAAGGCAAACCAAGCCCATTACGATGACAACCCTGTAGATTCAAAGGATCTGAAATGGATAATGGAAAGAGTGAAATCCACCATTCACGTTGCTGTTGATTGCGATGCTTGATTTCATCGGAAAATTGGGGGGGCAAATGTGCGTCAGTAACAGGTATAAATCGATAACTTCCTCTCCAGTTATCTTCAACATTCACTGACCAATACCAGATATCCGTTTCAGGCAATCGTTGTAGGCTCTGGGGTTGTGGACGGTGGTGATCAGTGATGCCATTGATATCGATGTAGACTTGGCGAAAAGGTGAATTTTGTTCGTCCCCATTAGGATCTCGCCAAAAGAAGGTTGTTTTAACTTGATGATTATTTGCAATTTCTATAATGGGAGTTCCCAAAATAGCAATATTTTCCCACCACAACTCACTGCCAACATGACGGGCAGATAATAAATTATCTACCGTACCTAGTGGCTGAAATACTAACGTCATCCCTTTATCCCCTTCAAAAAAATCCGCTCACAAATGACATATCCATTTGATACACCACACCAGCAACGATCTCAGAAAATAAAAACGGTTATCATTCGCCAATGATATTGATAATGATTTTTGTTTGCAATATTATCCAATTTATTTTATTAATCTTAACCGCTGGCTAACAGAATTAATGGCGCATTATCAGGAGTAACGAGGCAGGAGGCCTTCACTATTCAGCTTAGCCATAATGGTGTCGCCTTAATTATCAATTTGATTTTTAAAAAGTTATTTTAAAAATATCTATATTGAGAGATGAAATCTATGGTACTGCCTATCAAGAATAAGACATTGAAAACCGCAAAAAGAACAAATAGAAACTATAACTATAATAAATTATTCTTATCGCTTACTTCTATCTTACTGCTATCTCCCTATGCCTCAGCCAATAATGGGACTGCCAATAACAACGAAGATACCTTAATCATCACAGGCAAGATGGAAGGGTATTCTGAAAAAAACTTTGTAGAATCAGACAGTGCCGCAGGCACCAAAAGCCTCACTCCGCTTATTAAGACTCCCCAGTCAATCAGCGTCATCAATCGCACACAAATAGAAGCACAAGGCGCAATGAGCGTTGCCGACACACTGAATTATTCAAGTGGTGTTGTGACTAACTACCGCGGCTCTTCCAATCGTAACGACGAAGTGATTACCCGTGGTTTTCGTTACGCCCCTAAATTCCTTGATGGGTTGAGTTATGGTAATCAGCTCGATCCTTGGTTATTGGAACGTGTGGAGTTAGTGCATGGACCGGCATCTGTGCTATATGGTCAGGTCAGCCCTGGCGGCTTGATTAATATGACCAGCAAAAGGCCGACTGACCAGCCTATCCACAAGGTACAGATGAAAGCGGGCAATCGGAGCCTTGGTGAATTGGCTTTTGATTTTGGTGGTGCTTTGGGGGATGACATTCCCGTTCTCTATCGTTTAAATGGTGTACTCAGCACCCAAAAGCAGTTCGTCAAAGACTATAAAAAAGAGCGGATTGCCATCGCTCCTGCGCTGACATGGATCCCCAACAATAATACGACGTTTACATTATTGACCAGTTATCAGTACGATCCCAAAGCGGGATTCCGTAATTTCTACCCTAAAAAGGGCACCGTAACATCGGTTCCCAATGTAGGCTATATTCCCTACAAAATGAATCTCAGTGAACCTTCTTTTAATCAGTCCAGACGGGAACAATACTCTATCGGCTACATTCTTGAGCATGACATTAATGATGTCTTCTCTTTCCAACAAAACCTGCGTTATTCAAAAGCAAATGAGCGTTTTAAGCTTTTCGTTTATGTATCGGATGTAAAAGACCTACCAACCAGTATCCAACGCCGCCCACAAAGGGAATACAGCAAAACGCAGTCATTTAATGTGGATAATCAGCTTAAGGCACAATTCTCAACCAGTAACATTGATCATAACGTCATCAGTGGAATCGATTACAAATGGGCGGATAGTCACAACAAAAGATGGCATAAAAGTGGCAGTCAATACGACTTTGATTGGTCAAATCCAGCTTGGGGTATTCCCGTCAATGAAAATGAGTTATCTCTTTCTTTAAATGATAAAAAGAAACTTTACCAGTTAGGTGCTTACGTACAAGATCAACTCAGTTGGGAAAACTGGAATTTAGTTCTGTCCGGGCGTTATGACTGGACTGAAACCAAGCAACAAGACATTATCAAAGACAGCTCAACAACACAGAAAGACCGAGCTTTTACAGGACGTGCCGGTTTATTGTATGCCTTTGATAACGGCATTTCGCCTTATATCAGTTACAGCACTTCCTTTGAACCTAACCTGTCTCAAGGGGCACCGGGTACACCGGCATTCAAACCCACAACAGGTGAACAAACTGAAATCGGTATTAAATTCCAACCAAAAGATCACGATACCCTGTTAACACTTTCCCTGTTCGATATCACCCAGAAAAACGTAACCACCCGTAACCCAGTCACCCGCTTTAGCGAGCAAATTGGCAAAATTGGTTCAAAAGGAGCAGAGGCCGAAATTCATTCCCAAATCACACCAGAAATTAACCTGATGGCAAGCTATACCTACACAGATACTAAAACTAAAGACGATAGCAATACCTCACGTATTGGTCAAAGAGTCCCTTCAGTGCCTGAACATGCAGCATCTGCCTGGGGCAGTTATAGCTTCACACAAACTGCACTAAAAGGATTTACCTTGGGAGCAGGTGTACGCTATATCGGATCGACTTCCGGTGATTATGAAGAAACATTCCACGTCAAGCCCTATACCCTCTATGACTTGATGGCGAAATACGATCTTGGCGAAGCCTCCCCGCAATTAAAAGGTGCCAGTGTACAACTGAATGTGAATAACCTGACCAATAAACGTTATGTCGCTTCGTGCTCGAATGTAGAAGCCTGCTTCTATGGTAGCGGGCGCAGCATCGTTGCCACAGTGGAATATAACTGGTAAAGCAAAACTCATTGACTCCAGTGGCATCAGGCAAAAGCTTTTTGCCACTGTGAATTGCGTCTATCAACATTAATACGTATTAAATGACTTTTTTATTAAATAGTAACAGGGAAATATCGTGCTTAAGTTAACGACTGAATATCACACATCCGAATTATTGGATTTTAGTTGTGATGATTTTGTGTTCCTATCTTCAAATAAGAGCCTACATGCACGAGGACGTTTTGCCAAAGTAACAACTCCCGCCAATCATTATGGTGATATTGATAACCTATTAAGTGACCATCTATCTCAATTATTCCTTCAAGCTGAACAAGCCGGAATTAAAAATCCTATTGCAGTCGGGGCAATCCCTTTTGATAAACGCCAACCTTCCGCCCTCTACATACCTTATGAATACCGTTGGCTGGAACGGGAAACCGCACATTTTTCCACTCGATCTTCTATGCCACCGTTGCAAATAAAGCAATGGCATTTATGGCCGAAAAAAGAAGAATTTTGTCAGATGGTCTTGCAAGCTGTTGACGCCATACATCATGGCTTGCTTGATAAGGCCGTCCTTTCGCGTCTACTGGATATTGAATTTGATCGGAAACCTGACTCTATCCAGCTTTTTATGCAACTTAATGCCCAAAACCCTTATAGCTACAACTTTCATATTCCACTAGAAAACAGCACATTAATTGGTGCTAGTCCAGAACTTCTACTACGTAAACAGGGCAATACCCTTATTTCTCAACCACTGGCAGGTTCGTCACGCAGAAGTCACAATATCCTGGAAGATAATGCGTTGCGCCAATCACTGCTACATTCAGCTAAAGATCACCATGAGCATCAATTAGTAATTGATGCGATCCGAACCGCACTCACTGAACATTGTACTGAATTGATGATCCCAGACTCTCCTTCAATATTCAGCACCCCTTTACTTTGGCACCTCGCGACAGAAATACGCAGCGAATTGCGTAATAAACACACTAACGTTCTCTCCCTTGCTGGCTTACTCCATCCGACTCCGGCACTTTGTGGAACACCAAGAGAACGAGCCTACGAACTTATCGCTCAGCTCGAACCCTTCGAGCGCAACTATTTTGGCGGGATTGTCGGTTGGTGTGATACCAAGGGCAATGGTGAATGGGTTGTTACCATTCGTTGTGGTGAATTATTCGAAAACCATATTCGACTCTTTGCAGGAGCAGGCATCGTAGCTGACTCACAACCCCATGCTGAATGGCAAGAAACAGGGGTGAAACTTGGCACCATGCTACAAGCTCTGGGATTATCTGACAGTAAGGAAAGTGTGTTATGAGTATTGAGTTTAATCGCTGGCCTGAAACATTATCACAACGCTATCGCCAGCGCGGCTATTGGCTTGACCTTCCCCTTTGCGACATACTCAGGCGTCATGCTGACAACGAAGATACTGCTCTGATTTGCTCATATCAACAATATACTTATCGCCAACTCAATCAACTCGTGGATAATCTGGCCGCTTCCCTCAAGCGCTGTGGTGTTCAGCATGGACAAACCGCATTGGTGCAATTAGGTAATATTGCAGAATTTTATATCACCTTTTTTGCTCTGCTGCGTTTAGGTGTGGTTCCCGTCAATGCTCTATTCAGCCATCAGCGTAGTGAACTCTTATCTTATGCCGAGCAAATTAAACCATCACTATTGATTGCAGACCGTAGCCATTCACTCTTTTCTGACAATGTATTTATTCACGAACTGCATACACATTACTCTTCACTGACACATATATTTCTGCGGGGAGATAACGACAGCCCGATAGACCTAACAACATTGATTAATGAAAAAGAAAACAATTTTATCGCGACGCCCACTCCAGCAGATGAAGTGGCTTTTTTCCAACTATCGGGAGGGAGTACAGGTATCCCAAAACTGATCCCCCGAACTCACAATGATTACTACTACAGCATTCGAGCCAGTGTTGATATCTGCCATTTCAATCCTCAAACACGCTATTTATGTGCCCTTCCTGCCGCACATAATTATCCAATGAGTTCACCAGGCGCATTAGGCGTTTTTTATGCTGGAGGCCAAGTGATTATGGCCAATGATCCCAGTACATCAAGCTGTTTCCCGTTGATTGAACAATATCGGATTAACGTTGCTGCTTTAGTTCCTCCTGCGGTAAGCCTATGGCTGGAAGCTATTGCACTGACAGGGGATAAATCACCACTGGAAAGTCTGGAGTTATTGCAAGTAGGTGGTGCCCGCCTGAGTGAATCGCTGGCACGAAGGATACCTTCAGAATTAGGTTGTCAACTGCAACAGGTATTTGGTATGGCCGAAGGGTTAGTTAACTACACACGCCTGGATGATGACGAACAAACTATTTTCACTACTCAAGGTCGCCCGATTAGTGATGATGATGAAGTGTGGATCTCCGACAGCCAGGGTAACCCGCTACCTTATGGGGTTCCCGGTCTGCTGATGACACGTGGGCCTTATACGTTCCGTGGATACTACCAAAGTCCTCAATATAACAATCAAGTATTTGATGAAAACGGTTTTTACTGTTCGGGTGATTTAGTCATTCAGACAGAGAAAGGCTATCTAAAAGTTGTGGGTAGAGAAAAAGATCAAATTAACCGTGGTGGTGAAAAAATTGCAGCAGAGGAAATTGAAAATTTACTGTTACGCCATCCACTCGTGATCCATGCAGCCTTGATCGCCATCCCTGATTCAATCATGGGAGAAAAGAGTTGCGCCTATGTCGTTACCCGTGAAGCGGTAAAATCAGCCATATTACGTCGCTTTTTACGCGAGCAAGGTATCGCTGATTACAAACTTCCCGACCGCTTTGAAAACGTTCAATCCCTTCCCATGACACCTGTCGGAAAAATCGATAAACAGAAATTACGTCACATTGCATACAGCACATTAATCCATGCTGCACCTTAACGTATCACAGAGGGACAAAATGAGTATTCCAACACTGAGTGACTACCTTCTTCCCACATCTCAAGAATTACCAACTAATAAAGTGAATTGGCCGCTTGATAACAAGCGTGCCGCACTACTCATCCATGATATGCAAAATTATTTCCTCAATTTCTGGCAGACTGACAGTCTGCTGGTGAAGCAGGTTATCAACAATATTTTGCATCTAAAAACAATGTGTAAGAAGCAGGGAATACCCGTCTTTTACACCGCCCAACCTGAACATCAGGATGATGCAAACCGTGGTTTGCTAAATGATATGTGGGGCGCGGGGATAAATCTGTATCCTGAGCAACAAAGCATCACTAACGCACTGACGCCCGAAAGCGATGACACCGTATTAATAAAATGGCGTTACAGTGCCTTTCAGCGTTCAGATTTGGAACAACAATTGAAAGGCATGGGGCGTGATCAATTAATTATCTGCGGTATTTATGCTCATATTGGTTGCATGATAACGGCTATAGATGCTTTTATGCGTGATATCCAACCTTTTTTTGTCGCTGATGCACTGGCAGATTTCAGCCACGACGAGCACATCATGGCATTGCATTATATTGCTGGCCGCTGTGGTCGTGTACTAACGACAGAAACACTACTCAATGAAATATCTCCGCAACCTGAATGGACTCGCGAACGTCTCCGAGCTGAAATTTTACCTTTATTGGATGATGACTGTGGTGATATTGATGATCATGAAAACATGCTGGATTACGGTCTCGACTCGGTAAAAATAATGTCACTGGCAGCACGCTGGCGCTATGAAAACCATAATGTTGATTTTATCTCACTAATGAAAACCCCAACGTTGGCAAATTGGCTCAATTTGCTGACTGCTAGCTCAGGCTCCAAACTATGAACATAGCTTTTGATTTCAGCAATAAACATGTTTGGGTGACAGGAGCCGGAAGTGGTATTGGTTATCACATTGCCAGCCGATTCAGTCAGGCCGGAGCGAAAGTCATCGGATTAGATCTGGTATTTCCTGATTCTGCCCTTCCTTTTACTGCTTATAAGTTAGATATCAGTGACCATATAGCCGTAAGTCAGCTTTGCCATGAATTACTCACGGCAGAGCCTCATCTGGATGTATTGATCAATGGTGCTGGTATCCTGCGAACAGGACTAACAGAAAACCTGAGTTGGGAAGATTGGCAACAATGTTTCAATGTCAATGCTGGTGGCGCTTTTAACCTCTTTCAAGCCGTAATTCCACAATTTCAACGACAACGCAGTGGAAACATCGTTTCTGTTTGCTCTAACGCTGCTCATGTTCCACGAGTTGAAATGTCAGCTTATGGCGCTTCTAAGGCTGCAATGCGCAGCCTGTGCCAAAGTGTTGGGCTTGAATTGGCTCCCTACGGTGTACGTTGTAATCTGGTTTCTCCTGGTTCAACGGATACGCCTATGCTACGCAATATGTGGCAAAATGATATGTGGCAAAGCGATGCTATCAGGCAAAATATCATTAATGGTTTTCCTGACCAATTTAAGTTAGGTATTCCTTTGAAAAAAATTGCCCTACCGGAAGAAATTGCAAACACAATTCTTTTTCTTGCCTCAGATCTCGCCAGTCATATTACCTTGCAGGATATTGTTGTTGATGGTGGAGCAACCTTGGGTTGGTAAGTAACAGGATAGATGCAGGCTCGCTATTATAACAAGCCTGCATCATACAGTGCCTGCCTATGTATAGTTCATCATTGAACACTTAGCTGTGATATGTATTTCATAGCTTTCACACTCTTGATCTATACTATCGCCCCTTTTGTAACACATAAAAAACACAATGGAACGCTTTCTCGAAAACACAATGTATGCCTCTCGCTGGCTACTTGCACCGGTTTATTTCGGTTTATCATTGGCATTATTTGCCCTTGCAGTTAAATTTTTTCTGGAAATCATGCATATCCTGCCGAATCTTCTTTACATTACAGAATCCGACTTAATCCTGACGCTGCTTTCCCTGATTGATATGGCTCTGGTTGGAGGATTGCTGGTAATGGTGATGTTTTCTGGCTATGAAAACTTTGTTTCAAGCCTGGATATTCACGAAAGCAAAGAGAAATTAAGTTGGTTGGGGAAAATGGATGCGACCTCACTCAAAAATAAAGTTGCAGCCTCAATTGTTGCCATTTCCTCCATTCACTTGCTGCGCGTCTTTATGGATGCCAAGAATGTGCCGGACAATAAACTTATGTGGTATGTCATTATCCACCTCACCTTTGTTTTGTCCGCATTTGTGATGGGATATCTGGATAAACTTACGCGCCACAATCACTAAACGATCAATCAGTAAGCGAACAAGCAGACCAACAATCATCGCCCTGATGCCAGTTGAACCCAATCGGCTGGCATTACGGGATCCTTCGCTTTGATGAACTTCCTTTCACGGCCTCTTTTAACAATTTTTCAATAAACTTATCCACGACCATTTCAACGACATCACTTCTGGTTGTCTCCAAGTGATTAGCCAAACTATCAATTTTTCTGATAACAGACATCCTCAGAGAAAGGGAAACCGGCTTTTTTTTCTCTTTATCAAGAAAAACATGGCTGGTGGCTTCTTCGGATTTAAAACTAAGATGCTGAGTAAGGAGTTCTTCAATCCTCCTTACATCTTTCTTAGTCAGAATTCCCTTATCAACTAACTGATAAGTATTTCCCATTTTGCTAAACTGGATATCTGCACAGTAAAGATCTCTCAATTCCCGCAATGCACGTGTTAACGTTGGCTCCGAACAATTCAGTTCCCTAATGATCCTAACCTTACTAACCGGTTTACCATGTGAAAGTAATAAGGTTAATTTGAAATTTCTAAATTGTTTGGAACTAAGTAGCATTTTTTATTACCAAGTCAGGGATAACAAACCCCAAGCCCTCTACTGTTAACTACAACATAACTTTCAGCATAACTACTATCACAGGTAAATCAATATCAAAACGAATGAAAAGCCTTAGCAATATTTTCGTCCGTTTAAGATCCTACGCTGCCTCAGGTTCTATACCATAATGCTCTGCTCGTTCGAGAATATTCACTGCCCAGCGTTGATGGGTGGCAGGTTCACACATCATTCCCTGCGATTTGAAAACAGCTTTACTGGAATTAAGAATGGTCAGCGCCTCAGCATGATCATGAGCACTAACCATCAGCGCTCTCTGGATGCATGTAATCTGTCTTGGGTGTATGGCCGTTTTTCCCACCAAACCGTGAGCAATATCCAATTCCAGCTCTTTTTCAAGTAATCTCAAATCATCAATATGTTCACAAACTGGTGCAGTCAAGGCAAATCCCCGCGCAACAAAAACGGCAACCAACATCTTAATAACGTATCCCATCGGCCCATCATACAGAGTGAAATTACGGGAGCGCCGCAGAGACATGACATTCATCAGATCATTACCACCAATACGCAAAGCAATAATGCGATCTTTGCAAGGGTGTTTTTTGAGAATGTCCGCAAGCTGGTTCATTTTCCGAACATCAAACACCTCTTCACTCTCCAATGTTGGCATAATGCACAGATGGGTTGAATTAATCACATCCCACCAGCCAGACAACGAAGCATGGGTAAATTTGGGCAAAACCAGCCCATCAATGGCACTGAGATCCACATTAGCAACCAGATAATTCGCCATCTTTTCATCACGCGGACGGATAAAAATCAGAGGACGATGGCGGTCGATATTGGAAGAAGAGATATCTGCTGCTGCCAATGTTTGCATAACCTCCCGGAGATTTTCGAGGGCAATGGGAATATCCTGCTCACTGACGGCATCTTCCAGACAAATAACCAGCGAGCGCAGATCGGGGAGCTTATTCTGTAACACAATTTCTGCAATGTCTTGGCGGGTGGCTGGCATATACAGAGTTGCGCCGAGTCGATGCGGAGAAGGGATTGGTTTCATCACGCTACCTTCTTAATGATAGTTACAGCACGATATTGACCGATTAGATCACCGACTTCCGTAATAACAACATCTTTCTGACGAGCAAAATGAACCAACAGGCCAACATCAGGATCATCCTGGGAACGTACGAGTACATGTTCTGGCACACGTCGTAATACTGCACGAGTTGCTTCTGCAATACCAGGTTTAATACGGTTAATACTGTCAATCTGGTATTTTTCAGCAAGATTAGAAATCACCGTTTTGCTCAATTGCTGCAAAAGTGTTTTTTCCTGCGGCAACCAAACCGCTTCTGGGATAGCAGCCCAATCCAATCGATTACGACAATCAGCGACAGTATCCACCAATAAGCGGCTGCATTCAAACTTGAGCAGGTGATCACACTGCACGCAACCGTGCAACCCTTCTTCATGCCAGATTGAACGTGATATCAATCCCGATACCGGCGCTCCCATAATACCGAAAGGAATCAACCAATCATCATCGCTGGCTGCCAGCCACGAACAGCCACAAGGATCAGCTAATACCACCAGACGTGGAATACCTGAATAACCATTCCGCTCCGCCAAAGATCGCGACAGTTCTGTGGTAATCGCGCCTTTGCCTGTCCAGCCATCAACAAATACCACGCCATCCGTTCCATGTTTCTGCTCAATATACGATAGCGCTGTATTATCAATACCACGATCCCGAATAATGCTGACGCCATAATGATAAGAAAGCTTGCCCATTTCCCTGAGCGTTTGATGCAACATCACCCCCAAAGGAACACCAGCCCTGACCAAGCTGACCAATACAATCGGCGTATCACCAAAGCGGGATACCAGAGCTTTGGCGAGCATCACAACTTCCGCTGCCAACCGAACAGCCCCTTGTCCAAGCGCTTTATCAAACAGTTCAAGGTGATAAGACGTGGGTTCTGGCTCCTGGCTTAACATATCCGAATAATGGCGGGCGCCAGACTGGATCAACTGCTCCTTAATATCCACAGGCGTCATCTCAATCTGAACGGGTTTTAGCAGGAATTGAACATCATCAGAAGCATAACTCCCAGAGAAAGGGGGAAAGCTATTCATTATTTACAGCTCCAAATAAGGCAGTCATTAATGTGCCAGCAAACTGGCTTTGCTGAGGCATACCAAACCAATCACACAATTGCATAAACCGGTGATCGCTCAGACTATCTCCCAGACCAATAACCGGGAAAACGCCTCTCTCAGCACGAAGCCTTTGCAAAAGGTGATGAGTTGCCAATCCCTTGTCAACACACTTTGGCAACACAGTAAGATTGTTATTGTTTTGATGAAAATAAAAGTCTTGATGGAAATGACTTTCTTGAGCCAAAGTTTCAGCCAGTATATTAAGCTCATTCAACCTATCGTGATTGCGGTGCTTGATGATCAAGAAAACAGGTACATCTCCGTACTCATAGTCAATGCGTACCCAGGCATCTATACCATAAGATGTCATCAAACGCTGGCTCAGACGTTCCAACTCACACAATCTATCCCGATATGACAACAATTCTGACAACATGCACGATTGCCAAAGCTCATCAACAGAACCTTCTGATGTGAGGATCACCGCACCGTGCGAAACAATACGCCAGGAACTGAAAGGGATCTGCACGCGGCTTAGCTGTTCTGTATTTCTGGCGGTGACTGGAATAACCTCTGCATGAGCCAACAACCAATCAACCAACATGGATTGTTTTTCCGTCATATAGCTGTGGGGAAAACATTTTCGATCCAATGCACCCACACGAAAAGATATTTCTTTCAGCTTCCGACGAGATTGAAATAATGTGTCATCAAGATCAGTCAAAAATACAGGCTTAATCATATCCAACGATCTCAACAACTGGAGAAATATGGGCAAGCTGCACCATCAACGCCGGATCAGCGGACATTTTTGGGGTTTCAAGACAAAGCAATATCCGATCAAATTTCTGGTGCGCAACATTATAGATAAAATTCGGGATGCCAAGCCCATAATTATCCATAAAAGCCATGACAGATTGGATGGCATGACCGCAAGAAATTGGAGAGCGGGTTGTCGAGCCAAATACCACCGATGCCCCTTCCTGCTCAAGCCGTTCAGCAAGCAGAAATGGCTGCCAGACAAATTCACTGGAACCCAATACCAATACATTTTCGCCTACTTTGGCATTGATTGCTGCACCAATATCACACTGGATTTCATCCAATCCCAACCGCCCCCAGCTCTGTTGACCTATGATGTTGATTTTTCCCCGAGCCGTAACATTGACCTGAGGCATCACCGGCACTGGGGCAGAGATATCTGCTTCCCACTGCCAATTCCCTTCAACCAGAGAAACCTCAGAAACCGGCAATGGGCTGCGTTTCACAACCGACTTCCCACTCCAATCCGTCAATGTCACGGTGACAATATGTTCAATATGCCCAAGCCCTGCATGACGCAGTGCATCCAGCAAATTAAGGAACGTGTTACCCGTGGTTGCTTCATCATCAATCAGAACCAAAGTTCGGGCATTTATCACCCGTTGGCGCAGACGGTTTTCTGCTGGCCAATAAATCAGATGATCCGTAGCATGGCTGTGATTTTCCTTAAACTCACACAATAAATCTCCATCAACCGGATGGCGTGTCGAAGTCAGAAATACTGGCTTATCGACTTTGTGTTTCGTTTCCTGAAATACGCCTGCTGCTAGCCCGACAGCCGTTTCTGCCATGCCAATATATAGGACTGGGCCGGGAATATTAGTGGGGAACCGTGCAGATAATTGTTGATAAACCGAACGCATGATCGATGGCTTGACCGGAATATGCCGTCCCAAGACTTTACTGACAAACAGGAATGCTCTTTTGGGATTACGCCGTTCAGCAATATCAAACAGGGTTTCCAGACATGCTGTGCCACGCGATGCCGTCACCGTCAATGTCCCACTGTTTAACTTTTTTTGGTAAACCCGTTTTTGGTAAACCTGTTTTTTATCAGTTTGTTTTTTATCAACATCGATGTCACTCAACATTGTCATGGAGACGCCTTTTCAAAAAAATCTCAGCCTGAACCAATAGGATAACTTTCAGCATTTGTTTTTAATTTGGTGAAATATATGTCGCAGTCTAGAGTCTCAAATAAGTACATGTCAATCATATTATGATTCTTTAGATTAAAATTTGTTTGACTTTTCTGCATGGAAAAGAAATCATACCAAACGAAACCAGGCTATTGTCTATCATACAGTTAATATTCAGATATACCTGTTTACGGGAGTCATAATATGACAGATTTAAGCTATCTATTTGTCATATTATGATTTTTTAATACGTGAAATTACCGTGATTCACCGACGAACAGAATAGAGGTGTCATTAATGGTTTCGTTAAGCAAAAATCAGTCAGTTTCGCTCGCCAAACAGAGCGCATCACTGGCTAAAATGGATTTTGGTCTGGGATGGGACCCTGTGACCAAGAAGAAAGGCTTTCTGGCGAGTTTATTCGGCGGTGGCAATGATGAAATTGATCTGGATGCGAGCTGCATTCTGCTTGATAAATCTGGCAATGCCATCGATACAGTGTGGTTTGGTCAGCTAAAATCAAAATGTGGTTCTATACAACACACTGGCGACAACCTGACTGGTGAAGGTGATGGAGATGATGAGGTTATCCGCGTCAATCTAATCAAACTTCCCACCAATGTCGAATACCTCGCATTTACTGTTAACAGTTTCCGTGGACAAACTTTCAATGACGTTGAAAATGCCTTCTGTCGCGTCGTTGACCAAAACGGCAAAGAGCTGGCTCGCTATCAGTTGAATGAACAAGGTGCCCACACTGGCATTATCATCTCTTCCCTGCGCCGCAACGGTGGTCAGTGGGATTTCACTGCTCACGGCGTCCCTTGTCTTGGACGTACTATTGACGCGATGTATCCACAGATCGTTGAAACGGTGGTGCGCTAATGAATCTGACACCTGGGGGCAACGCCTCTGTTCCCAACCACGCGCTTACTGTGCGGGTTCTATCAGGTTCAGCCGTTGACGTTTCTGCTTTCCGTCTGTATGTAGATGGCAAAGTTAAGAGTGATCCAGATATGGTGTTCTACGGCCAGCCGGTCAATGATGACAACACCATCCGCCTGACTGGCGGTAATATCAATACCTCCTTCAGTGTCAACTTGCCTGCATTGAGCCAGGATGTCCAGAAAGTCGCGTTCACCGCGACTTGCGACGGTAACCAAACGATTTCCAATCTGCGTAACCTTTCCATTCGGGTTGAACTGAACAGCAGCGTGATTTTGCAGGGGGATGTTGAAGTACAAGGCCGTCCAGAGGCTGCCTTGATCCTCGGCGAACTGTATCGCCGGAACGGTGAATGGAAATTCCGTTTTATTGCCCAAGGCTTTAATGGCGGTCTCAAACCACTGGCTGAGCATTTTGGCGTAGATATTATTGATGATGAGCCAGCACCAAATACCGTTAATTTGAGTAAGGTTTCTCTGACCAAAGAAAAACCGACTATCAGCCTTAGCAAACGCGACAGCTACGGTGAAATTCGCATCAATCTGAACTGGAGTCAAAATGCCTCCTCCTCAAAAGGCCTATTGCAAGGCATGTTCGGTGCAAACAAAAACGTGGATTTGGATCTCGGCGCATTCGTTCGACTGCAAGATGGAGAGAAAGACGTTGTACAGGCATTGGGGAATCGCTTTGGCGATTACCGTTATGAACCGTATGTAGAATTACAGGGGGATGATCGCACCGGTCAAGTGCGTGACGGTGAATGGCTCCACGTTAATGGGTTTGAATGGAAAAACATCCGTGAAGTTTTGATCTACGCCTTTATCTACAAGGGCGTACCTAGCTGGGACAAAACCGACGGTATAGTCACAATTTATGTCCCTGACCAGCCCCCGATTGAAACGCGGATGACAGAAGGCAACAACCACAAAGGCATGTGTGCCATTGCCCGCCTTGTCAATGAAAACGGCGCCATCAAAGTAGAACGCATCAATCAATACTTCAGCGGGCATAAAGAGATGGACAGGGCGTTTAGCTGGGGCTTTAGCTGGACATCCGGCAAGAAATAACTCTCTATTTTACCAATAAGCGGAGGGACTGATGTCCTTTTTAAACAAAATCAAATCAGCGTTCAACGCAGGCCGCGAAGAACTCACCACCCAAGTTAGTCGCTTCAAGAACAGAAAGTTCATGGAAGGTACGGTAGCAGTATGTGCACACGTTGCCATGGCGAGTAACGGCGTCAGTTCAGAAGAAAAGCAGAAAATGATCGGGTTCATCAAAAACTCCCCTGAGCTGAAAGTGTTCGATACCTCTGAGATTATCGAATTCTTTAACAAACTGGTCAGCAGCTATGAGTTTGATGCTGACATCGGTAAAGGTGAAGCCATGAAATTCATTATGGCTCTGAAACAGCAGCCGGAAGCGGCGCAGCTTGCTTTGCGCGTCGGCATTGCAGTCGCCAAGAGTGATGGTGACTTTGATAACGACGAAAAACAGGCTGCCCGTGAAATTTGCTTAGCCCTTGGCTTTGCATCGGCTGATTTCGAACTGTAATCGCAGATAATTTAAGAGGCTTACTTCATGGTATCCACGCACATTGGTTTTCCGATGGAAACCGTTGCTGTATTTATTATTCTGTCGGTTGGTGCACTCTTTATCGACCTCTTTATGCATCGTCATGATAAACCAATTTCGCTGCGTAGTGCCGCTCTTTGGTCTATTTTCTGGATCGCAATTGCCTTTGTTTTCGCGGGCTTCCTGTATGTCCATCATGGTGCGGAAGCAGCGAGTCTGTTTGTCACGGGCTATGCACTGGAAAAAGTCCTTTCCGTCGATAACCTGTTTGTCATCATGGCAATTTTCTCCTGGTTCGCCGTCCCAGACCGCTATCGCCACCGAGTCTTGTATTGGGGGATTATCGGCGCGATTGTCTTCCGTGGTATTTTCGTTGCCATTGGGACAAGCCTGCTGACGCTTGGGCCGTGGGTTGAAATCATATTTGCGGTTATCGTTGGCTGGACAGCGGTCATGATGCTGAAAAGCGGTGATGATGACGATGAAATCGAAGACTATTCACAGCACCTTGCCTATCGTCTGGTGAAGCGTTTCTTCCCAATCTGGCCGAAACTGCACGGCCATGCTTTTGTACTGAACCAAAAGGAAGTGGATCAGGAATTGGCTAAACCAGAAAACGCCGATGTGAAAGTGGGCCGGGCGGGCAAAGCTGCACTTTATGCTACGCCACTCATGCTGTGTCTGGCAGTGGTTGAACTGTCTGACGTGATGTTTGCCTTTGACTCTGTACCTGCGGTAATTGCAGTCAGCCGGGAACCATTAATTGTGTACAGCGCCATGATGTTTGCTATCTTGGGTCTGCGCACGCTCTACTTTGTGCTTGAAGCATTGAAAAAGTATCTGGTGCATTTGGAAAAGGCAGTAATCGTTTTACTGTTCTTTATTGCCATAAAACTGGGTCTAAATGCTTCTGAACATATATTCCACCACGGCTATTCAATTTCAGCTACAAGTAGCTTATTTGTGGTGATTGGCGTACTGGCAGCCGGTATTCTTGCCAGCCTGCTGTTCCCGCAAAAAGAAAATGCAAGCTAAATCCGTAAAATCTAGATAACTAATACGACGTAATAATAGTGAGGAAATAACAATGGGTGTATCTCTTTCTAAAGGCGGTAACGTTTCTCTGAGCAAAGAAGCGCCAAGCATGAAAAACGTTCTGATCGGTCTCGGCTGGGACGCTCGTGCTACTGACGGACAAGACTTTGACCTTGATGCCTCAGTTTTCCTGCTGGCAGCAAACGGCAAAGTACGTAGTGATGCAGATTTCATTTTCTACAACAATCTGAAATCATCTGACGGCTCCATCATGCACACTGGCGACAACCGTACCGGTGAAGGGGATGGCGATGACGAATCACTGAAAATCAAACTGGATCAAGTTCCTGCTGACGTAGAAAAAGTGGTGTTTGTAGTAACTATCCATGAAGCACAAGCTCGTCGCCAGAGCTTCGGTCAAGTTTCCGGTGCTTTCATCCGTCTGGTTAACGATGACACACAAGTTGAAGTGGCGCGCTATGACCTGACTGAAGATGCGTCTACCGAAACCGCTATGCTGTTCGGTGAACTGTATCGCCACAATGCAGAATGGAAATTCCGCGCAGTAGGCCAGGGCTATGCTGGCGGTCTGGCTTCTGTTTGTGCCCAGTATGGTATTAATGCTGCTTAATTTGGGTGTTATTCAATTAAGCATTTCAGTGTAAAGCTTGAATTCGGTGCACTGAAATTAAAAGCCCTGCTTGATAATATCGGTAGGGCTTTTTGTTGTCTTACCTATTTGTTTATAATTCATTCCTCAGAGCCTGAGCCAGAAATTGATCACTGGAAATCTGGGGTTATCATACGGATATTTCTGCCATTTTAATTCGAAAAAATTTTGGAATGCGTTTCATTTTAATATTTCTATTTAAAACTCTTTAGCATTTCCACGACATATAATGTCAATATTTATAAATAGGTACAGGATAAAAAATATAATCTGTCAAAGAAACCACAGACTAAGATCTTTTATTCATCTCTTTGATAACACAGAAAATTACATAATTATTTACAGCGTTATTTTTTGTTCTAACTTCAGAGATGCATTTCAAAATGGATAAATATCCAGTCATTTTTTGCGAGTTGCTTCGCAAAGAGCAACATTACCGATGGCATATTAGCCAACTAACCGCTAGGGTAGGTATCGATTATTAACAATGAATACTATTTAGATGAAAAACACGTATGAATTCGCGGTGCAGTGCGGGCGAAGTGCTGATAGAGTATCGCAGTATATCCATAACACAAGGAACGTACAAATGAGCCTTCATGTTTCATTTCGCTATTCTGACATTGGCTTCCCTGAATTAATACTGAACGGCAGTGCACTCAGCGATGCTGGATTTACCGCAAATGAATTATTTCATATCTCACAGTTTTCCAATGGCGTTATTATTTCTCTTGTTGATCCTAACGCAGATTTAGCCAGTTTAATCAATGAAGTGGAAAATAATCCATACCAAGGAATCGACAATATTCGTGAAAATGGTGAACTTTATATTGCCGGTGACTGGCTAACAATTAGCAATTTAGTGGAACAACCTATTAACATTGAAATACAACCTGACAAAATTATTCTAAAACCTAAATTGATGGAAATATTAGCTTAAAATCAATTGTCACTACAAAAATAGCCTTCCATTAATTAGCCGGAAAGAAATATTAAAAAGAATTCCGGCTTTTATATTATCTGATATTAAATACCACCTTATTTAAACGGCATTGCGAACTCTATAACCTATTTCCCACCCGCCAAATCAATGAAATTGCCTGTAACATACGACGATTCATCAGATAACAGCCATGCAATGGCCTGAGCAACTTCTTCCGGTTGTCCACCCCGTTTCATAGGCAAGGAATCTTTGATTCTTTCAACGCGTTCAGGCTCTCCACCATCGGCATGCATTCCGGTATAGATGAATCCAGGGCGCACAGCATTTACCCTGATTCCCTGTGCAGCCACCTCTTGCGCCAACCCAATTGTCAACGTATCAATAGCCCCTTTCGATGCCGCATAATCAACGTATTCATGGGGAGAACCCAGTCGAGCGGCAGCAGATGAAACATTGATGATGACTCCACCTTGCCCACCGTGACGCAAAGCCATTCTCTTAACCGCTTCACGCGCACAAAGAAAGGTCCCCGTAATATTAGTGGCAAAAATTTCATTTAGCCGCTCTGCCGTCAACTGTTCAATGGTAGCTTGAGGCTTTAAGATCCCGGCATTGTTCACCAATCCAGAAATATACCCCAGCTCTTTTTCTACCCTCTGGAACAATGCTATCACTTGCTTTTCATCCGCGATATCCACCTGAACCGCAATTGCTGACTGCCCAAGGGCACGGATCATATCCACCACTTCATAAGCACTGTCTTCGCGATTACGATAGCCAATGCAGATGTGGTGCCCTTGTTTTGCTAAACAAAGTGCTGTGGCCTTACCGATACCACGGGAACCACCAGTAATGATCGTTACTTTTTTCACAATGCCACCCCATATTTGCGTTATTTTTTTATTCCCTATGTTAAATTTGAAATCATAACATTCAAAACTATACTCCAAACTGCAAGAGTAGATTTCGAGTTTCAGTACTCTAATCAGAGGAACTATATGATGAAAAGCTTGAAGTTATCAGTTGCAGCATTACTGGTGTTGTTTTCAAGTGCAACACTTGCAGCGCCAGCAGTATCAACCGCCGCCGAAGCTGCCTCAAAAACAGCAACGGCAATAGAACAAAATGTTAAGTCAGCAAAAAACAAAGCTAATTTATTAGAGAAAAAAGTTACCAAAAAGGCAAAAAAAACAAAAATATCAAAGAAGAAAAATAGAAATAGCTCAGTCAAAAAAAGCGCTAATACGGCTCTTTGCAAAGATGGTAGCTATAGCAAGAGTAAATCCCGTAAAGGAGCCTGCTCTCGCCACGGTGGTGTTGCTAAATGGCTATAAAGTTTCGTTGATTTTTCATCATGCACAATTAGGGGGCTTCGGCTCCCTAATTCTTTTAAAACAATTCATTCCCCAACCAGAAAATAATCTCACCATCATGATGTTAATTGACATATTTTCTTCAGCAAAAAAATATTACTTTTTATGATATATTAATGTCATTTTCTAATACTGAAATTCAGATAAAAAACTTAAAACAAGCCAGAAAAATAGATAATCAAGAATGAACAACAAAATAATTTACAATAACTACAATAAAGCAAAAATTCACTCCCCCGACGATAGCTAAGTTAAATTAGGTAATATTCAATTAATAACATGCAGTTAAGTAAAAATCAGTTATTAATTTAAGTTGGATAAACAAGCAAAAGAACACCATAAAATATAATATAAATAACATTCTTCACCAGATAAAATCATAATATTTATTACACTAATTTACCATACAAAGTAAAAAATATAGATATTTGTCAGTAGGGTGCTAATATTCGTTACAGAAACTAAACTTATGAATGACGAATAACAGTAGCCATATATTGTTTGCTCTGCTAATATTCGTCTGATTTTTATCCAGAGTAATAAAAAGAGGAGAAGCAATGCCCTCTCTAATGATGAGGACAAGTGCGGTCTTCGCTTTCTTTATCTCATTAATCTTTATCGGTCTGAGCCATGCCTCGACCAGTACCTCAAAAGTGCAAGAGTATTCTCACAATGACATGCAGGTAAGTTTGCCTGATTTGCGACAATACCCTTCAGGTACACCTCGGAAGAAAGCGTTTTTAAATATTATTGTCCCTGTAATTGATCAACATAATCAAAAGATTATGCAAGACCGCAAATGGCTCCTGTCACACCAAAAGAATCATCATTGGTCTGAACAGGATAGTCACCGATTAAAAAAGATCTGCATGGATTACAAAATGACCTGCAATTCGCCAAGACAGGTTAATTGGAATAAGTTATTAAGTCGGGTTGATATTATTCCCACCCATTTTGTTGCCACTCAAGCAGCGGCTGAATCGGGTTGGGGAACGTCAGAACTTGCCAAAAAAAATAATAATCTGTTTGGAATGCGTTGTAGCTCTTGCGGCAAAACGAAAGGAAAAGTCAAAGGTTATTCAGTTTACGCTACCATTGATGCTTCCGTCGTTGCCTATATGAAAAACCTGAATACGCACCGTGCTTATGAGTCACTGCGTTCTTCACGTGCAAAGCAGAGAACAACACAGAAGCCGCTGAATATCGGTAAGCTGATTGATAATCTCAATGGTTATTCTGAACTGGGATCTGACTATAATCGCTATTTACATCGGGTATTTAATGGCAACAAGGATCTGATTTCACAAGTGCAAGAATTGGTTATCCAATAACACTCTCCCAACAATCCACATTGTATTAATTACAAAGTGGATTCTTTTTTTATAATCTATCTCTGTATTATCTACTGTAAACATCGACAAATTCCATACTATAATGCACTTCAGAATTACATTCCTTCTCCCAACGGTAAATGGTTAACCAGAGCCTAATATGAATTTCTTCTCTTTTGAGTTCCTTGGATCGTTTGTTATTCTGCTGGTTGTCTATTGGCTTTTACAAAAAGCGCCCAGGCTACAGAATGGCGTATTAATTTTAGCGAGTTATTTATTTGTATTCTCTTTCGCAGCAAATTTCGCCTACATTTTATTCGCCTATACCCTATTTATTTACTTTTTGGCGAATATTCTTAGTCGTTATTTATCCAATAAGGTCATATTTATACTACTGACATTCGGACTCCTCGGCTGTTTCACTGTTTTCAAATATTACTCTTTCTTTCAAGAGTCGATTCAACAAACATTGGCTAATGTTGGGATCAACGTGGAACTCCCTGTCCTTGAATTGCTGATGCCGCTAGGTCTGTCATTTTATGCGTTCCATTCGGTCAGCTATGTTGTATCGGTATGCAAGAAAGAGTGGCCTGCCGCTCCATTGCCTGATGTCATTTTGTATCTTTGCTTTTTTCCCAGCATTGTCGCCGGACCGATTAATCGAGCCGAAGATTTTCTGCCACAGATTCAGGCAACATCCAGAGTTATGCAGGAACCATTGAAGGCACTATTATTGATTGCTCTCGCTATCATAAAGCTCTTTTTGCTCAGTTCTACGCTCTCTGAGTATCTTGTGAATCCTGTTTTTGAAGATCCAATTAGTCATCATGCAGGGCAAGTTCTTGTGGCAATTTATGCTTATGCCTGGAATATCTACTTTAACTTTTCCGGCTATACCGACCTTGTCACAGGTATCGCCCTGCTATTAGGCTACAAAGTGCCACGCAATTTTGATGCCCCTTATCTGGCTGAAAACTTACAGGTATTTTGGCGACGCTGGCATATCAGCCTGTCAACATTCATCCGTGATTATGTCTACATTCCATTAGGTGGTAATAAAAAAGGCGTATTCCGCAAAAACCTGAATATGTTCACCGCTATGGTGATTTCTGGCCTATGGCATGGCGCTGGCCTTAGTTTTATTATCTGGGGTGCTATTCACGGATTAGGGTTAATTCTGCAAAATATTAAAAATGCCCTGTTCCCTGTTTCAAAGAAACAGAAGGAACCACAAGCTAGCAGCCCGATTGTATTATTTTTATCTCGTGTGGTGACATTCCATTTTGTCTGCTTTGCATGGATCTTTTTCCGTAGCCCGACATTTAATGATGCGCTGGCGGTATTAAATCAACTGTTCTCTGGTGAAATATTTGCATCCCTGTTATCCAGCAGTTCTCTATTAATGGTTTTCTGGGGATTATTTATTATCTACCCCTGGTTGGTGAATTTCAGAAACAAAATTGAAAAAAATCATGGCCTGATTTCCTGGGTTTATTACCCAATTCCCTTAGCCCTGATCCTTACTTTGGTATTTATTTTGTCACCTTCAGGAATGCCAGGATTTATTTATGCCAACTTCTGAATTTATATCTAATATTAAAAAAATCGGACAAGTGATTTGTATCGTAGCCTTAACCAGCTTAATGCTCATTTGGCTTAATCAGGGTTCATTAGATAATTTCTGGCAACAGAAATATCACCGCAATAGTCCCTGGACATCTCTCAAAGGGGAACCGTGGTGGGATTTGGGGAATAATGTGCAGCAAGGAGCCATTGCTGCCAGTAAAACTTTTATGGCATACGCGCAGGGCAAATATCAAGATAACCCGTTATCAGCCATGAATATTGATAACAGGCAGACCGTATTTCTCCCTGATTTGCAGGTTGGCTTGCGCTTTCTGGAAGGTTACGTGTATCCCATCGAAAATCTCTCTTTCACCTTTCCTGAGCTACTGAACAAAAATATTAAACTCGTTCAGTCTTCTTTACCGCCAAATAGTTCAGTAGAAAATCCGGTTGTTGAAATTACCCAGAAAACCCATGTCAATCTGAGCCTAAAAGATAAGGTGTTATTTGCCGGTGATTCAATGATGCAGGGCGTAGCCCCACATTTAAAACGTCGACTTTTTCAGCAATATGGCATTTCTAGCCTTAATTTAAGTAAACAAAGTACAGGATTGTCTTATCCTGGTTTCTTTGATTGGCCAAAAACCATTAGCAATGCGTTGAGAACTCACCCTGATATTAAGTTGGTAGTGATATTTTTAGGCCCAAATGATCCGTGGAATATGCCCTCAGGACACGGAGGGCCTTATTTGAAATTCGCCAGTGAAAACTGGGAGGATCTTTATCGCCAAAGAATTGAATCCATATTAAATGACGCGCGCCAACGTCAAGCTGATGTTATTTGGGTTGGACCACCTAATATGCGCCAGAAAAAACTTTCCAACAGTATGTCTTACCTTAATAAATTGTATCAAAGCGAGGTAGAAAAAAAGGGAGAGATCTATGTTGCGGTTAATGATATGTTCAAATATCAGTCGGATAATTATTCAGACTATATTGGCGATGGCAGCAGCACCATCAAACTCCGAACCGGAGACGGTATTCATTTCAGTTTGAAAGGGCAACAAACCATTGCGGATTATCTATTTTCATTGATCACATTTACTCAGGAGCCAGTTAAAGAAAATGCAACCATTTAACATGTTCCGTGGATGTTATCGGATAGTAGGTGCAAGTCTGGCTATCGCGCTCTCAATAAGCCTATTATCGTGCCAAGGAGAAAAATCTAAGCCTACATCGGGCCTCCAAACAACACACATACACCGTCAGCAACAATTGACAAATTTTGGTGATCCCAATTTCGCGCTATTAACAGATAAATTACGTCATAGTGATACTCGCCAACTCCATTTTGTACAATTGGGTGATTCACACACGGCAGCCGATTTCTTTACCGGTAAGTTGCGCAGTTTATTGCAGAATCGTTATGGCGACGCAGGGCCGGGTTTTATCCCCCCAATGAGCATTCCCGGCCAGCGTAACGCCTTAATACAATTTTCTGAAGATAAAACCGGTTGGTGGCTTTCAAGCAGCCGTAAGGAGAATCGGGCAGATTATCCACTGGGTGGATTTATCGCTATTCCCGAGAGTGCCGGGAGTGCGATACAACTCAAGTCTTCCTCTGCTCGTGGCAAGTATTGGCTGAGTGCACTCTATCAATCCCATACAGAGACTCAAATCAGAACGCCATTTACCACCATAGATTTACCCGCAACACAAAGTGAATGGCATTTCTCACCAGAACAGAGCATTAGTTTCCCCATTGATCTCTATCCACAGGATACACAATTGAAAATTGGCGGCTGGCTGATAACACGTCAAACCCCTGGCATTATGTTATCTGCATTGGGAATTAATGGCGCCACCATTAATATGCTGGATAAATGGCAACCGCAATGGATTAATACGCTGGCACAGATAAAACCGGATATGGTCATTCTCGCCTATGGCACCAATGAAGCCTTTAACGATTCACTGGATTTGGTTGCTTATCAGAAGGATTTGACAGCTAAAATACAAGACATCCGCAGAGCCATACCACAAGCCGTTATCCTGCTGATTGGGCCGAATGATTCGCTGAAAAATAAAACCGGGGCAAGCTGTGAAGAACAACAACCTGCCTTGCTTGATAATGTGATTCAGGTTCAACAAACTATCGCCAAACAACAGCGTACCCTGCTTTGGGATTGGCGGGAATATATGGGTGGGCCATGTTCTGTCAGAAGTTGGGAACAGCAAAACCTCGCACGTCCTGATTACATTCACCTCTCCGCAGCCGGTTATGAACGCAGTGCTGAAGCGCTTTATAAGCAGTTTATGGATTTAGTTGAATAATTAAAATTTCTATATGCAAGCCGTAAAGTCTTTAAATAAAGCTTTTAAAAGTGCCAAAATGAATAAAATTTCAACAATGAGAGCGATATGTCTTATCAAATTCTGACAACAATAGCAGCCAGTATTACCGATTTGAAACGCAATCCAATGGGAACAGTGGCAGATGGTGAAGGTGGTGCCGTTGCCATCCTAAACCGCAATGAACCTGTATTTTATTGTGTCCCCCAGAGCCTTACGCTGATTATCTGGAACTTGCAGAAGATGCCGAATTAAATCACATTGCAGATGAACGTATGAAAACGCCTGAATTTGTGAGCGTCAATCCCAATGACCTATAGTCTCAAATTTGAAAAACGGGCGCTAAAAGAATAGGAAAACTAGGGCATCCTATTCGTGAACAGTTCAAAAAGAAATTGGCTGAACGTCTAGAAAACCCCCAAGTCTCCTCAGCCCGATTAAGAGGCCGAAGCCATCGCTACAAAATCAAATTACGCTCTTCTGGCTATCGTTTACTATATGAAATCAATGATAATGTGATTGTTTTATTAGTGATTACTGTTGGTAAGCGAGCAGGAAAGGAGATTTATTTAGCAGCTAACAAACGTGGATAGCAAGGGAAATCGTGTAAAACAGCACCTTATAATGAAATAAGGTGCCATTAAAAATGGCTTAAAAAGGCTTTAACACATCACAGCATAGCGAAATAGATCATGCCAACCATCGCGCCGGTTGTGCCGAGAATGGTTTCCATTACCGTCCAGGTTTTCAGGGTTTGCGCTTCTGTCGCACCAGTAAACTTACCGAACAGCCAAAAACCAGAATCGTTCACATGGCTAAGAACCAAAGAGCCACCGGCGATACATACTGACAACGCCGCCATTTGCGCACCAGAATAGCCCAGTTCGCCAATCACTGGCAGAACCAACCCTACCGTGGTCAAACACGCGACAGTTGCCGAACCCTGAATCACACGCACCGCGCCTGACAAAATAAAACACGCCAGTGCGATTGGCAGGCCAGCACCGATCAACGCATTACCCAATGCAGGTCCAACACCTGAATCCACCAGCACTTGTTTAAATACACCACCTGCACCTGTCACCAGCAAAATAATTCCCGCAGGTTGAATCGCCGCAGAGCAGACTTCCATGACTTTATCCTTACTCATACCGCGACGAATCGCCAACCCGTAAATCGCCACTAGACAAGCAAGCAAAATTGCAATGAAAGGATGACCAAGAAATTCCAGCCAGTGATATAGCGCTGATTGCTGATCAACAAAACGTGCACCAATGGTTTTCAAGCCCACCAATATCAATGGGAACAATACCAATGCCAGGCTGAAACCAAAGGAAGGCATCTGGCTTTTGCCAATGCTTGGGGTGCCCAGATCTTTGGGTAAATCCAGTGTCACATATTTGCTGATAAAGTTACCGTATATTGGGCCAGCCAATAACATGCCGGGAACGGCGGCGCTCAGGCCAATCAGGATCATCCAGCCAAAATCGGCTCCCATCTGGGAAGCCAGCACCATCGGAGTTGGCCCCGGAACCAAAAACGCGGCCGCGGCCGCAACACCTGCAAACAATGGAATCGCCAGTTTCACAACATTGCCATTGGTGCGACGCGCAACGGCAAATACCACGCCAATCAACAACACAACCGCCACATCAAAAAACAGTGGTAATGCACAGACAAGCCCGGCAACACCCAATGCATAGTTGGCCCGCTTTTCACCAAAGCTACCCAGCAGTTTCACGGCAATCTGGTCAAGGGCACCCGTTTCATGCAAGATCTTGCCAAACATTGCACCAAGAGCCACAACAATGGCAAGAAAGCCCAAAGTGCCTGCCATACCTTCTTGCATCGTCTGAGTGATTTTCTCCAATGGCATGCCAGAAAAAATTCCCGCCCCCACAGAAACCATCATCAAGGCAATAAAAGCATGTAACCTAGCTTTCATCACCAGAAACAATAATAGGAGAACAGAGCCGATGGCCGTCAGAACCAGAGTTACAGTACTCATGAATGCCCCTCACTAATACGGTTAATAGATTGGATATGGTCAATAGCTTTAATCGCATTTTTGATGACTTCATCAAGATCAGGTTTTATATCAATGTGATGGACATCATTTTCATCACTGGTCGGCGCTTCCAGTGTCTCAAATTGAGAGATTAGCATTTGTGGTTTAAAGAAATGCCCCTTGCGTGCTTTCAGGCGGCTTTCGATTAAGTCAAAATCCCCCTTCATATAGAGAAAAGACAAGTGTTGATTGCCATCACGTAACATATCCCGATAACTTTTTTTCAAGGCAGAACACACGAGCAGGGAGATAGGGTTGGTGCGTTGCATGGCAAAAATAGCATCATTGAGTGCTTTCAACCACGGCCTACGATCATCATCATTCAAGGCGTGGCCCTGTGCCATTTTTGTAATATTGGCACGGGGATGAAGGAAGTCCCCATCCAGAAATGCAGCCCCTAGTTCACGGGCAACACCACTGGCAACCGCAGATTTACCGCTGCCGGATACCCCCATCAATACAAAAACGTGGTTTGGTTGTTGGGTATCACTCATATCAAACTCCTTTACACAGATCTTACCGCTTATATATCCATTTGATTTACACTAAAAAATTAGCAGGGAAATATTACCCACCAAGTGTTACCGGTAACTAATTACCGGTAACATTAGCAGCAGGGCTGGATGGTGGGCAATCAATCAGGACCATCAAAAAAGGAAAATGTGAGGCTTATCGCAATTGAAAATGGGAAAACATCATTTCGAGCTACAAAAATTAAACACTTTCACCCAATGAAAGGGTAAACCCAACATCAATCAGAGTTTGTTCCAGTTTCTCCCCCCTCAAACGAGCAAGTAAGGATTCCGCTGCCTTGCGTCCCATTAAGTCACGAGGAGTCAGCACGCTGGCAAGCTTGGGAGTCATTACCTGGCCGACATCATGGCCATGAAAGCCAGCTATCGCTATCTCTTCCGGTATTTTAATCCCCTGTCGCTGGCACTCAAAAATCGCCCCAATGGCGATATCATCATTCGTACAAAACAGGCCATCAATTTCAGGATATTTCTGGCAGGATTCCTGCAAAAGCTGCGCGCCTAATGAATAGGAAGAGCTGACTGGTGTCATCATTTTTCTCGGTTGAAGCCCAGCATTGAACATCGCCATTTCAAACCCTTGCAAACGGATCATCGTTCGTTCATCCTGCCGTGCACCGAGATAAATAATGTTTTTGCAACCGCGTTCGATCATCGCCATCGTCATCTGACGAGCCGCTGCAAAATTATCGATCCCTACTGCAATATCAAGGCAAGGCGATACACTGTCCATCAATTCGACAACAGGAATACCTACTGTCTGCAGCACCTTTAACGTTTTGGGAGTATGCGTGCGTTCTGCCAGAATCAGGCCATCAATATTGTAAGCAAGCAGGGAGAGTAAACGTTCTTCTTCTTTCTGGGCAGAATAACCATAGTGGGCGAGCATGGTCTGATATCCATTGCGATCAGTCACATGCTCGATACCGCGAATAACTTCAGCGAAGACCTGATTGGTCAATGAAGGAAGCAAAACCCCTATTGCACGGCTGGTGGAATTGGAAAGAATATCGGGCACACGGTTGGGAATATAACCTAGTTGTTCCACAGCTTCCGCTATTCGTTTTCCCAACGCTTCAGAAACCTGATCGGGATTGCGTAAAAAACGGCTGACCGTCATTTTTGTGACCCCAACGAGGTCAGCAACATCTTGTAAAGCTGGGCGTTTTTTCTTCATTTTCAATGTAATGCAATCAGTTATTGATAGGTACAGAGGAATAACTCGCGGTTTTAACATATTTATACATCATTACAACACGCTTTCTAGTGAAAAATGCCAATATACTCGCATCTTATTTATCAGCAATTGCTGAAACTGTGATGACTTACACGTGCTTGAGTGAATATTCCAACATGTTGGTGGATATCCCCGCTACTCAATGCAATAGTTTTCAGACTCTTACTCTCTTTGTTGTTGAGTTAAGACCAACAGGTTCTTTTGCGATTTCAGCAATGGGAATCTCATAAATTGATAAGTAAGAGTTAAAAATATGGATGAAATGTGATCTGAATTACAGATGATAAATCGGAAGAATGAAAGAGAAAATTTGACTGACTTTATAGACTAAAAAAATGGTAGAATTTTTCCGCTCTAAAAAATTTTTATAAAACAGATGGATAAAATTAGTGTGTTCCCCGTGAGTACGGGGATAAACCGTGATTTTCGATGAGGTAAACGATCATCTGTTCGTGTTCCCCGTGAGTACGGGGATAAACCGAGGTCAGATTACGAAAGGATCTACGCTTTATTGTGTTCCCCGTGAGTACGGGGATAAACCAGTTACGAACCCCCCCAGTTACCTTGTCCTTTTGTGTTCCCCGTGAGTACGGGGATAAACCGAAATTATAATAATACAAATCCAGAGCATACAAGTGTTCCCCGTGAGTACGGGGATAAACCGAATGGTGCGCTTTTTCAGCGCTGTCTGTTAAAGTGTTCCCCGTGAGTACGGGGATAAACCGGCATCGCGGATTTCCTGTGCGAGCACCTTGATGTGTTCCCCGTGAGTACGGGGATAAACCGAGAACCGAGTTAACCGACTGAATAGGATCATGGTGTTCCCCGTGAGTACGGGGATAAACCGCACCTGAATGAGGTGAAATTATGCCACCCAGAGTGTTCCCCGTGAGTACGGGGATAAACCGTCAACGCCTGAAAATAAAATTGATGGGCCATTGTGTTCCCCGTGAGTACGGGGATAAACCAGGGCTAACGCTTTGGTCGCTTCCGGCAACTCAAGTGTTCCCCGTGAGTACGGGGATAAACCGAGTGCATTGACGGTGCTGGTTACCCCCTGAACGTGTTCCCCGTGAGTACGGGGATAAACCGCATCCACCTGTTTATTGCCGGTGATCTTGCGCGTGTTCCCCGTGAGTACGGGGATAAACCGCCCGCCCGGTACTGCACATAGTTTTTTGACCTGTGTTCCCCGTGAGTACGGGGATAAACCGGTACGCCTAATATCGTCGAAGGGACGACACCGGTGTTCCCCGTGAGTACGGGGATAAACCGTAATCAAAGCGCCGAATACGGCAGTGACTACAGTGTTCCCCGTGAGTACGGGGATAAACCGGCTATCTTGCTGTGATAATGATGGCATTGCTGGTGTTCCCCGTGAGTACGGGGATAAACCGTGTTAACGCCGTAAATCTGTTTGCAGGACAGCGTGTTCCCCGTGAGTACGGGGATAAACCGACAATATGCTTTGCTGTTTCATGCCATCATTGGTGTTCCCCGTGAGTACGGGGATAAACCGGTATTCATCCCTCTTTGTTTCAATTACTCGATGTGTTCCCCGTGAGTACGGGGATAAACCAGATTCCCGGCATTCCACGAGATCCAGATACGTTGTGTTCCCCGTGAGTACGGGGATAAACCGCGTTGCCGTTTGAGGGGGCGAATATTTTGGTTGTGTTCCCCGTGAGTACGGGGATAAACCGCGGTTGCGCTCACTACGTGAACACACCCACCTGTGTTCCCCGTGAGTACGGGGATAAACCGCGGATTTCATATTCCTGCCCGCTGACCCGCTCGTGTTCCCCGTGAGTACGGGGATAAACCGATTTTTACTTCGGTGATCATTTGGCGACTCCCGTGTTCCCCGTGAGTACGGGGATAAACCGCGAGCCGTGGTGTAACTGGACTGCCACAGATTGTGTTCCCCGTGAGTACGGGGATAAACCGATATTTTTCATTACTGAGATGCCCATTGTTAAGTGTTCCCCGTGAGTACGGGGATAAACCGGGGATTTAATAAATGAAATGCCAAATCACAGCCGTGTTCCCCGTGAGTACGGGGATAAACCGTTTCACTTCGGGTAATGATTTTGCTGTATCAAGTGTTCCCCGTGAGTACGGGGA
Organism: Xenorhabdus sp. TS4; assembly: GCF_014467265.1. NCBI lineage: Bacteria > Pseudomonadati > Pseudomonadota > Gammaproteobacteria > Enterobacterales > Morganellaceae > Xenorhabdus > Xenorhabdus sp. TS4. The sequence goes on from NZ_NKHQ01000054.1 coordinate 56,378, forward strand.
TAAACCGACCGGGGCTTTTGATTTTAATGACATGCGTTCGTGTTCCCCGTGAGTACGGGGATAAACCGGTATTGCGTGATCAAATAGGAAATCATAGTAAGTGTTCCCCGTGAGTACGGGGATAAACCGAGCGACACTGGCAGCGGTTCTTGCTGCATGAGGTGTTCCCCGTGAGTACGGGGATAAACCGAAATATTAAGGTTACCCTCAAGAGACTGACTAGTGTTCCCCGTGAGTACGGGGATAAACCGGGGTAGGCAATATCGTGTATGAATGGACAGATGTGTTCCCCGTGAGTACGGGGATAAACCGTACTGACTGAAATGCTCCCAGGTTCGAATTTCGTGTTCCCCGTGAGTACGGGGATAAACCGCGGTGCCAGGGGACGCATTCAGCGAACCACGAGTGTTCCCCGTGAGTACGGGGATAAACCGCCGCTCGCCATTCGCGAAACACTTTAAATATTGTGTTCCCCGTGAGTACGGGGATAAACCGCTATCTGAACAAGTTGCTATTAACACCACCCAGTGTTCCCCGTGAGTACGGGGATAAACCGGCGTTTAGCTTCACCACGTTTCAAAGTAGAAAGTGTTCCCCGTGAGTACGGGGATAAACCGGCGACAGCCGAGCAACGCCATTTGCTGCTGTTGTGTTCCCCGTGAGTACGGGGATAAACCGTTTCACACAACATTATTGGAATAATTTCCCCCGGTGTTCCCCGTGAGTACGGGGATAAACCGACACCGGCATCGGGTTGGCTCTGGTGGGTAATGTGTTCCCCGTGAGTACGGGGATAAACCGCAAACCCCGTTGCCTGCCTGTGCCGGGCGCTGGTGTTCCCCGTGAGTACGGGGATAAACCGCGCGGCGAGTACAAACAGCTTTATAGCCGCGTGTGTTCCCCGTGAGTACGGGGATAAACCGTAGCTAGGCATCCAGACAACATTAGCGTTGATGTGTTCCCCGTGAGTACGGGGATAAACCGCGCATCCGGCGCTGTCACTCATCATGGTTGATGTGTTCCCCGTGAGTACGGGGATAAACCGCCACTATGGAGTTTGGAGAAACCTTGCCAGATGTGTTCCCCGTGAGTACGGGGATAAACCGTACGAAAAATCACAGGGCACGAAAGTGAGCATGTGTTCCCCGTGAGTACGGGGATAAACCGCGCGGAAATGAGCTCATATTCAGATGACACGTGTGTTCCCCGTGAGTACGGGGATAAACCGGTAACACAATGGTAATGCCCTTAATTTTTTTTGTGTTCCCCGTGAGTACGGGGATAAACCGGCTAATGGGCGCCAGCTAACCGAAATCCAGCAGTGTTCCCCGTGAGTACGGGGATAAACCGAACGAATTCTCCCGCGCACTAAAAATATATCTGTGTTCCCCGTGAGTACGGGGATAAACCGTCACCGCCGCCCGTCTCGACCGTGAACAGCAAGTGTTCCCCGTGAGTACGGGGATAAACCGCGACTTGGAAATTAAAAAAAATGAATTTAGTTGTGTTCCCCGTGAGTACGGGGATAAACCGTATTTTTATAGTCAAATTAAAAAGGGTAAGCTGTGTTCCCCGTGAGTACGGGGATAAACCGTATTGCAATTGGATTACTATTACTTTCGTATAGTGTTCCCCGTGAGTACGGGGATAAACCGATTGGGTGTTTGAATCCGTGCTTCCATCCATTGTGTTCCCCGTGAGTACGGGGATAAACCGCCTGTGTTCTTTGCCGTGGAATTGGCTCAGGCGTGTTCCCCGTGAGTACGGGGATAAACCGCGCCTCGAATATTCAACTATTTACACGCGTATGTGTTCCCCGTGAGTACGGGGATAAACCGGATTTGATAGATGATGAATAATAAAAACAACTGTGTTCCCCGTGAGTACGGGGATAAACCGCTGATATTAATCCCCAGCTCGGCGCATCCAATGTGTTCCCCGTGAGTACGGGGATAAACCGTTTGTTTAACAACATTTTTTTCATATTTTCTAGTGTTCCCCGTGAGTACGGGGATAAACCGATTTAATTTATTCCATAACCGAAATCATCCGAGTGTTCCCCGTGAGTACGGGGATAAACCGTGTAGTTCTCTGCCTTTAAATTTGGGTTTTGGGTGTTCCCCGTGAGTACGGGGATAAACCGCGCCTTGGCATGCAGTTCGGCGGATTCTTGGTGTGTTCCCCGTGAGTACGGGGATAAACCGTGGCAGATACCTGATGACGATTTACAAAATCTGTGTTCCCCGTGAGTACGGGGATAAACCGTATTTCGTCAAGGTAGAACTAAAGCTGACTGGGTGTTCCCCGTGAGTACGGGGATAAACCGGCACACTGAATAACTCACCATCGCGATGAGGGGTGTTCCCCGTGAGTACGGGGATAAACCGATGTTCCGGCATGGGCACAGGCAATTTTGTCCCGTGTTCCCCGTGAGTACGGGGATAAACCGCTGCTGGTCTGAAATTTACGCGATTCGACCAGGTGTTCCCCGTGAATACGGGGATAAACCGTAATCCCTTGCCCTGCGGTAGATACCGACGACGTGTTCCCCGTAAATCAGGAAATTCTTATTATGAAATAATAACCTTAGTTAGCTCGGTTACTTTGTCGATAATGTCTTGAGGTGCTTTCTCAATAAATTTAACTTGACGATCTGAAAAGTCTAAGGATTTGACCTGATGGATAAGAATTGCACCTTGGGTCGATAATTCTTCGGGTAAGACAACTTCTAACATCATTCCCCTTACGGTACTGGTAATGGGGACCACAACAGCAAATCCGGTATGCTCGTTAAATATCTTTCGAGAGATCACAAACGCAGGGCGGCGTTTCATAATTTTTTTCCCTGCGCTCGGATCAAAATCCAATGAAACAATGTCTCCTTTGTCTGGTATGTACATCAAATCACTTCCTTACCAACAGAGTTAGCATTGATTCATTCTCTATCCTCATCTGTTACCGTGAAACATTCTTTAGGGCTTCCGGCTAACAGTAATTCCAACGTTAACTCTTCTTCGATTGGTGTAAGCACAATTTTGTTATCTTGAATGGACAGATCAAGCTTTGAACCCGTATGCAGATTGAGGGTTTTCACAATGGCTTTCGGTATGCTAACAATATTAGCCCCACCAGATTGGCGAATAACAACAGCAGTCATGCCTATCTCCCTTTCTGTTTAAATTATACTCAACCATACTTTTATGTTTTACAAAAGTAAAACTTTATCTGCTTTTTACATTATGAGACTAAATCATAAACATAATAGAGACGTAATCATGGTGATTTGCTACACTTCAAATCACTGTTTCTGGCAAGCATAGTGAAGATAACAATCAGGAATGTATTTGTCTTAAGAAAGACGAAAAATAGAAATGTTCACAGTTTTGTGATATGACTATTTTTTTCCCGTGAATACGGGGATAAACCGTTTTTATTTTTACTTCTATCTGATCATCAGATTATGTTCCCCTTATACACGGGGATAAAAATCTAACCCTATATACTAACAGGCTTAAATAGATAATAATTTAGCCTAAAGTTTTTATTTTTCCTTTCGTTGTATTGAAAAAATTTGCCTTTCCACAAACTCCCTCTACACTTTTAAAATATTCCACATAAAAATTCTGGTCACGTATTCAACCCGTTGATGGTGGAATATAATTCCCCTTTTTTCGGAGAAATTAAATGGCAACAGTTGAAGTAAAATGTCGATTTTGTCAGCAAACTGAATTCGTCAAAAAACAGGGTAAGGGTAATTCGGGGCATCAACGCTATCGCTGTTTATCCTGCAAACGAACCTTCCAGCTTGAATACGCCTATCGAGCGTATCAGCCGGGTATAAAAGAACAAGTCTTTGATCTTGCTATGAACAGCCCTGGTATTCATGATACTGCCCATGCATTACATATCAGTATTAATGTCGTCGTTCGGGTTTTAAAAAACTCAAACCACAATGCGTAACGACACTCCCGCTGGTTATGGTGCACTTGGGAACCTCGACTAAAGCGTATCATTGCTCACTCGTTCGGAAGGTGAAACAAGAAAACGCTTAAAAAGCTGCTGAAAAAATTATCACGATTCAAGGGTCACGCTCTCAATGATTAGATATTGTGATAAACTCCCTGCTTTTTATTATGGAGTGAGAGATGGCTAAAGTGGATGTGGTTTGTCGTTACTGTCATA
>NZ_NKHQ01000055.1:0-63486 GCF_014467265.1 Xenorhabdus sp. TS4
GCAACCCGTTACGAAAAAACCGCACGAAACTATTTGTCCATGGTGAAATTAGGCTGTATTCGACTCTTTTACAGGCGGTTATCTAATTAAGGGACGCAGTCTAGTTTTCATGTTATAGCCATTGAGCAAGTCCTGATATTGTTTGCTCGTATATTGACTTCCTCTATCACTATAAAAAACAGAATAGAGTTAAAAAACAATAACAATTAATTTAAATTTATATAAATAAAAAATATTATTTATCCATGATTTATTGTTATTATTTAATATTGGAAATATATATTATTACAACTTATAGTTTCATCAATAAAATCAAACTGAAATTTAATTTAAAAAAATAAACATTAAGTTTGTTTGATTTAAATCAATAATCACATCTTTATTAATTTGTTGTTAATATGCTATATTTCAACTCAACGAATTATGAGATCCCTAAATTAAATTATATATTTTTCTTACGTCAGCAATGGGATATGCAAGGAAATTAATATGCAACTTGTAAATATAATAAAACCAACCCATAGATGTAATTTAGCGTGCAAATATTGTTATAACGAAGATATAAGACATCCTGTTATGACACTGGAACTTCTTGAAAAAACAATTAAAGATACGTTTGACTATGCCAGTGATAAGAAAGTATTTACTTATGTTCATTTTATATGGCATGGTGGTGAACCAATGCTACCCGGCATTAGTTTCTATGAAAATGTTGTTTCTTTTCAGGAAAAATACAGCAATGGTATAAGGTACTTAAATGCCCTTCAAACAAATGGAACATTAATAACTCAAAGATGGTGTGATTTTATTAAAAAAAATAAATTTTTCATGTCTATATCTATTGATGGACCTAAAGATCTAAATGATAAAAATCGAGTTACACACAAGGATACTGGGAGTTTCAATAAGATTATTGAAGGAATCAATAAACTAAGGAAAAATGATATTGATGTTGGTTGTGCTTTAGTAATGAGCAAGACAAACATGAATCATACGGATGAAATATATAATTTCATGTTTGAAAACAAACTACCATTTAACGTGATTCCATTAAATAAATCAGGAAATGCCGTAGATAATTATCAAGATCTCGGATTAGGGCCTGATGAATATTATCTACCATGGAGTAAACTATATGATAAATGGTTTTATGCAGAACCTGAAAATTACATTTTTGTTTCTGATTTTGTAAGGAAAACTCAGGCAATTCTAGCAGGAAGAGCGGCTGATTGTATAGGAATGGCTCAATGTGGAAATACCTCCTTTTCTGTTGATCCTGTTGGAGATTTATATCCATGTGCAAGTCTCTCAGCTCAACCTGATATGAAATATGGTAATTTACAGAATAATTCTATTTTAGAATTAATGAGTGGCACAAGGGCAACAATATATAGAACAAGAGAAAGCACTGATTCATGTAAAAAATGCAAGTGGCAACACGTTTGTCATGGCGGTTGTCCTGCAAGGGCATATAAATATCACGATAATGATATATCTCATAAAGACTATTACTGCCCAAGTTTGTATAAAATGTATGAACATATAGAAAAAAGATTAAATGAAAAAGGGCTAACTGCAAGTAAGCCATATAGTAAACATATGAGTGATGGTCTGCTTGGAACTAGTGCTTTTTTAGAGATAGAAAAGCATAAATCCAAGTTAATAGAAGTAATAAATATTAAATAAACATGATAAGGAACTTACTATGAAAGACTTAAAAAAAAGTAATTTATGGAATAAAGCACTATTAGATTGCGTAGGTGGGACAGGAAAAGATGTTGGTCAGTCTGTAGAACCTAAGCAAGTAAACAAACTTGTAAAACGAGCAGCTAGTCCTGGTTGGGATGGTAATATATATAAATATGGTTTTTAATTAGTTATAGGGAGAGGGAGTCCCCTCTCCCACTCATATTTTTATTGCACATCTAAACATTCATAATAAAAAAACGTCCTATTAATCCGTTAAAGTTTCGTAGTTCTGTGGCTTTCACCACAGATGGAGTTTTTTCAGATGGTTCTAAGATCTTTAAATATTTCAAAAATAGCGTGAAAGTTTTTTTTATAAAGCAGAATGATTTTCCTTGAAAACTTTGATAGAAATCAAAAAATTAACTTTTGAAATTTTTAAAAAAATGATTAAACTATATAATTATTATGAATCGTAAATTTTAGAGGCTTATGTGATGAGTAACGAAAAAAAAGTAGTTTTTTTTATTATTTTAATTGTATCTATATTTACTGCGTTTATTGGATTTATAGTTCATGTTATTAACGTTGAATGGTTAATACCATACATTAGAAGTGAAGTAAATAACGTATCTGTTTTACCCTCTTGGGATGTTAGGTACTTGGCTGCATTCACAAGTATAGAAACAGGTTTTGGTATAACAATCTTATATATACTCATAAAAAAGGGAATGCCTACATATAATTCTTTCACGAGAGGAATTATTATGTGGTTACTTGAATTGGCGATCATGGGTAGACTAGTTCGGCAACCATTAATGGATTTTGCTATAGGAAATCCTTTCTTAATATCTATATTACAAAACTCAATATCGTGGATTAATTGGTTTTTAATTTGTCTTATAACTACATTTTTATATGATTATTTAATTAAATCATGGTGTGAAAATAATAATGGATGAAGGAATATTCAGGAACACAAATAAAAAAAACAATGAGAGAAAGTGGGTTCCTAATACAATAATTAGGATTTACCCACCCTCAGTTATTTTGTATATAATAACATTTTTTTTGATGAGCTTTCTTCTTATTTTAATTTTTGTATTAAAGATAAGTAATAAAATTGAAATAGAAGGTGAAGTTAACTCATTTCCTTCAACAGTAATAGTAAGATCGCCGATAACGGGATATATTGAATTATCTAATGTTAGTATATTAGAATCTTCTAAATTACTTAAAGGGGATGTTATTTTAAAAGTAAAAAATATTGATGAAGATATCAACGGAGATTTAAAAAATCAAAAAATCAAAAAATTACATTCAATAATGGATAAGTTAAATAAAAATATAAATGATAAAAAAGAATTAAAAATAAAAATAGATGAATTTTATGAAAAAAACATCACCTTTACTGATCAAGAAATAAAAGTCCTAAAAAACGAATTAAATGAATCAAATAAAATCATTCAAAAACATAATGATACTAGAAAAAAATATGAGCTTTTCTTGAAGAAAGGATATGTAACTATAGAGCAACTAAATTCAATAAGTAACAATTATGCTCAGAATAAAATTAGTTATATAAACATACATCAGCAATTAAATTCTTTATTGGAGAAAAAGTCTCAATTTTTTATAGATAGAGATAGCAAAATAAATGACATAGATAATAAAATTTCATCATTGCAAGAGCAAATAAATCAAATTGAACTAAAAAAAATTGATATAAACTCTGATACTAACAGAATTATAACATCGCCTATTGATGGAGTTTTGGATTATCAATATAAGACATTAGGACAGGAAGTAGTCAAAAATGATCCTCTACTCAAAATATCGCCCAAAAAAATAGAATCATACTTTATTGTTTTTAGTATAAAGAGTGAACATTATCCTTATGTGAAGATCGGTGAAAAAATCAATGTAAGATTTAAGTCATACCCGTTTCAAAAGTATGGCTCTTTTGATGGTGTAATAGATAAAATTTCTCAATCTATTACAAATAATGAAAATATTATTTCACAGAAATTAAAAAGTGATACTATAAATAATGGTGATAACCTTTATTCTATACAAGTTAAAATAACTGATAAAAATATAGATAAATTAAAGCTAGTTGCAGGAATGAAAGCAGAAACATCTTTAATCATTGAAAATAAAACTATTTATAATTTTATGGTAGACAAAACTAAATATAATTTTAAAAAATACATGGAGTAATTATGATAAATAAAGATGCATTGTTTTACTTTGTCCCCAGTGTCTTTTTTAAAAGAAAAATTAACATTATCTATCAAGAGAATATTGCAGATTGTGGAGTTGCATGTATTGCCATGATATTATGTTATTATGGACATGATACGACTCTAAAAGAGCTAAAAGAAAATAATAACTTTTACTCAAGAGGGTTACGCTTAAAAGATATGCTAAGTATATCAGAAAACAATAAATTAAATACTAATGTATATTCTTTAGATGTTGATGAAATAAACCTTTTAAAAAAACCATGCATACTGCATTGGGATATGAACCATTTTGTGGTTTTAGAAAAAATAACTAAAAATAAATTCTTTATATTTAATCCTGAAAAAGGAGAGGAAGTATTATCTATCCATGACATTTCAAAGCATTTCACGGGAGTAGCAATAGAATTAACACCCGCCCCAGAATTTAAAAAGAAATCAACCAATTATAAAAATACAATTAAATTAATAGATCTTTTCAAGAGCTCCAAAGGCTTGGCAAGTTCTCTTTTTAAGATATTTGCAATTTCTATTCTTATAGAGAGTATCGCGCTTACTATTCCAATTGGAATCCAGTTAATAATGGATCATGTTATAGTAACAAAAGATACGCTATTGTTGTCATCAATCTGCATATTCTTGATATTTTTCACTCTAGTTAAAACTTTTTCTGATGTAATAAGATCTTATATGTCTCTTTCTATAAACGTCCTTTTGGATATGCAATGGAAAAATAGTCTTTTTGGACATTTGTTGAAAATCCCTCTTGATTATTTTTCAAACAAAAAATTAGGAGATATTCAATCTAGATTTAATTCAATAGAAGATATTAGAGAAACGTTTTGTAATAATATAGTGAATTTAATTATTGATTTTTTGATGATACTAGGCTTGTTGAGTATGATGATTATTTATGGTGGAGGTCTAACTGCTGTAGTAATATTATTCTCAACTTTATATTTTATGGTTAAATTAATTGTATATAGAATATATAAAAAATCATCAGATAAAAAAATCAGAAATGAGGCTGCTATAAATTCTTTCTTTATGGAAAGTCTTTACAGTATGCCAACAATTAAAGTACTTGGATTACTTAATAATAGATTAAGAAATTATGGTGATAAAGTTAAGAATTTAAATAAATCCGAAATAAAAAAGAAAAAAATAGAAATTATTACTAGTGCGCTAAGTTCTATAATTGTTTCTCTAGATCAAATCATTATTCTTTGGGTTGGTTCATATTTAGTAATAAATAATTCTATAACTATAGGTATGTTTATAGCTTTCAATACTTATAGAGGCCAATTTTCAGATCGTGTTACTAATGTAATTAATAAATCCGTAGAATTGAAATTGCTCTCATTACATAATGAGAGGCTATCTGATATTGTTTTACAAGATAAAGAAGTTTTCAAAAATGATATTGATATTAATATTGATAATAATATGGCATCTTTAGAGCTATCAAATATTTCTTATACGTATGATGGTGCATCTTATCCAGTAATATCAGATTTTTCAATAAAAATTAACGAAGGAGAATCTGTAGCAATAATAGGTCCATCCGGCACAGGAAAATCCACTCTTATTAAAATAATGTGTGGGCTTATTCAACCGCAATCAGGAGAAATACTATTCAATAATAATGATGTGTATTTTCTGGGAATTAATAACTACAGAAAAAACATCTCTTGTATTTTACAGGAAGATAAGCTTTTTTCTGGGTCAATTGCAGAAAACATTTCAGGGTTCGATGATAATATAGATATGGATTATGTTATTGAATGTGCAATTAAGGCCAATATAAATAGTGAAATAGCTAATTTCCCAATGGGATATTATACACAATTAAGTGAACTAGGAGGAAGTATCTCAGGTGGTCAAAAACAAAGAATAATGATAGCTAGAGCACTCTATAAAAAACCAAAAATTATTTTTATGGATGAAGCAACAAGTCATTTAGACACAAATAATGAGTCATTTATTAATAAATCAATTGCAAATTTGAATATGACTAGAATAATAGTGGCGCACAGAGAATCCACCATTAAAAGTGCAGATAGAATTATTCATTTAAATGCTGAACTAGAGCAATAAAATGCGTATTTTTTTCAATAATGGCTCGGATTTTATAAAAACTAACGTGCCTTGTTTTTACATGTGTTCAGATTTTTCACTCTGAATACATGTACTGTTCTTTAAAACCTTTATCGCAGTGAGTGGTAAAACGCAGGAGGCCAGTTTATTGCGTCAAATCTAATTTTTGTAGGATTTTATCCACACCCACACATAAATTATGATTGCTCACCGAGTCCCATTATAAAAATTTGACCCTGACTCATTCAATAGATACAGTGTTTAACTGTAATCACTAACGATCCTATCGCCTGCAAGGATCACCTATCGGGTGGCGAAACAAATCTATGGTCTTCTGAAAGGGAGTGCATGCAATGCGGTACATCTGCGCACTTTTGGAAGCAGATATCATCAGACCAATAACCCACGGTTGGTGATGAAAGTTTACCGGTGTTATTCGCCACCGGCTACCCACACAACAGGGCAGAACATTCTCTGTCTCAGGCTGAACGTTACCATTTTAACCGGTACAACATTCACCCACATTTTGCATTTATCACGATAAACGTCCCGAATATTGCGCGGCGTCACTTGTGTTAAAGCGCAGCGTTTACCAAGTGACGCCGCAAAGCGGCAAACGTCCATAGCCCATCCGGTCTGGTTTTACGACCGATTAGAACCCCGCATTACTCAGTGAAACCACGCAAAACAGACTATTAACCACCCTGTTAAACGATTGTCCTATCGGATTTTCAACCCACTGCCTGATTGTAGGCTGATGCAGTAAAAATTAAGGAGAAATGAATCACGTCAAGATAATGAGGCGTTCATCCTGATGAGATCAGGCACTGAACGGGGAGCATGTCATCGCTGTGCTGAGCACGTCGCGAGCTCCTGCAATAACTCAACACAATCCCGCCCTGCTACACATTATCTGACGCACCACGGAACGGTGAACCTGAACCGACACGCAGGGAATTGTTTTAAAAACGACTAAAAATGAATAAAACAAACGCAAAGTAGCAGAAGAGGCGAGAATGGCGCAGGGATCGACACGTTCAAAGGTTGAGCAGTTCAGAAAAGCCTTTATCACGCATGCCCGACAGGCGGGCGGAAGTTTTGTTACGGTGGCGGATCGTGAACGGATTGCCCGGCAGTTCCTTGATTATCTGAAAGACAATGGCATCAAACTCCGGCAAATGGATAGCCTGAAGGTGAAATATATTGAGCGCTACATCGCTGAACGCAAAGCCAACAATCTCAGTTATCGGACACTGCAAAATGAAATGTCGGTGCTGCGAGCCATTTTAGCGCAGGCGGGAAAGCATAAGCTGGCTGATCCCAATAATGCCCGCCTGAGTAACCGGACATTGGGTATCGCGGATACCAGCCGCAAGGGAACGAAAATGGCGCTGGCACCGGCTGCATTCCGGGATATTTTTCAGCAGGTGGAGCAAAAAGACCGGCGTGTCGCGGCTGTTATGCAACTGGCGTATGTGCTGGGACTGCGTACCAAAGAAGCGGTGGAAGCCTACAAATCGTTAGCGACCTGGAAGAAAGCACTGGAAAACGGGCATACGTCTGTGCGGGTGGTGTTCGGTACTAAAGGTGGACGCCCCAGACAGACGGTCATACTGGATCGGGAAGCCCTGCAACACGCGATTGCTTATGCTGAACGCGAGCAGGCCAGGCGCAGTGGTAAACTGATTGATAAGCCGACGATCACGCAGGCCATCGACCGTTACCGCTATATTGTCAGAAGCTCAGGATTGACGGGTAAGAACGCCCCGCACAGTATGCGTTACCATTTTGCTCAGCAATCCGGGGAGCATTATATAGCGCAAGGATTTAACGAGCGGGAAGCGCTGGCACTGGTCTCAATGGATTTAGGGCATGGCGATGGGCGAGGGCGTTATATTAAGCAGGTGTACTACCAGAATATTGAGGGCGAATAAGTTGTATTGGAGCACACACGCTCTGTTGCTCTGGTCATTGGAATATGAGCAAAGCAATCTTGAATCTTAGGCGATTATCCCTATGTTACGCTAACTCACTTTTGGACAAAACCAAGCTATATACCTTTTATAATACAGCAGTTTTGTTGGGATACCTAAAGTTTCAACCGCCTGCGGGACGGATGTAATCCTGTTAAACAACTAGATTGCCTGTTTCTCTTTAAAGTTATCGGTAAATTTTGAGGGATGATTTTCTTTTCATAAAGATACCTTAATTAAAGTCATTCCATTCCTTTACTAAAGTGTCCTAATTTATTAAATCATAACACTATTTTTAATAACTTATTGATAAGTCATTTCATGATACTATTTTGTTGAATTGAAAAAAGCCAGCATGTTATTCCAGCCACTAAAGAAACAATGATGATCAAACTCCAGGTGCTCACATATCCATCTGATTGAATATAAGCACCGATTAAAATATAGGTAGGCATAAGAAGCACGTGTCTGATTGTTGTCAATATCCCGCTTATACGCCCGCGATGGCTGCTTGGAGAGTGATTAGCCAAATATACACCTTCTTTGGTTAAAAGTAGAATTTCTCCAATAGCAAGGAAAAACCACGCTATAAACTGCATACTGGCTGAACTATAAAATAGTATCAAACTATAGCCTAGTGCAAAAATATAACCGGAGATGGAAAGACTTTTAATGTCGCATAAATTTGACGTCAATCTGATTATTGCAGGTGTAATAATAACTACTAAAATGCTTACAAATGTCATTAATTGTCCGTATAAAATTGGACCTTGCTTGTCAAATACATGGCTTAAGTAGAGAGGAGTGGTTATTGTCATTTGATTTAAGGCAAACCAAAGAAAGGTACACAAGACACCGAAAATAAGTAATCTGGGTCGCTCCTTAAATACCTTCCATACTGAACCATCAGTTGCTTTTTCAAGTTCTGACAGCTCTATTTCACTGGTTTTATGATCGCGAATATGATTGCTTACACCGAATAAAACGATGAGAACAGCGATTAAGCTTGCAATCCCATTTCCCCAAAAAACCCAGGCCGTAAAGTTCCAAAAAAGGTAGCCAGCCAATATAGGTCCAATGCCGGAGCCTAAGTTGTATGCAAGGTAACTTAATGACATGACAGCACTGCGATTATTTGGAGACGATATATCTGCAACAAGTGCATTACTGGCAGGAATAGACAGGCCATAGAAGGAATAGCTTAGAAAAAGTAAAACAGGAAGCATCACAGGCCAGTCTGAAAAAAAACCGCTAACGATTAGAACCAATGAACCGGCAATTTCTCCATATACCAGTACCCTTTTATGCCCGAAGGAATCAGCTATTTTACCGCCAATAAGACTACCTATAAGAAAAAGCGCAGTTATTCCCATAGCTAACCCGCCGGCTATTGTTGTTGAGTACCCAAGTTTTTGTGTTAGCAAAAGAATAATGAATGGTATAATAAAATTTCCAAGGCCAAGAACAAATTTTGCTAATGCAATAAAATATATATCTTTAGGTAATCCTCGGTACATCAATAATGGCGTAAAAAGCTTCATGGGTATTTACATTTTCCTATTATTTTGTTTAAAAAATTGTTTTATTGGAAAAGGAAGGACTCAATATTAAGAATTTTATGCGAAAAGGTAATGATAACATACATGTTAAATGTATCATGCTAAATCTCATATGATTTTAATTCAGGAAAACAAACAAAAATATCAACAAGTATAATGAATTTTATGATGCTGATTGATTATATGATATCTCAATGTATAAAATTAAAAAATATTCATTAACAATAAATTATCTATTTATTATGAAATGTATAATATAATTGTTTTGGTGTTTATTAAAATATATCTATTATGAATTTCAAGTTAAGGCTCTTAATGATGAAATAGTGATATAAACCTCAAATAAATAAATATAAAACATGTGATAAAGTTAAAGTGGTCGCAAGAAAAAAGAATTAATGATTGCTTCAGATTTTAAAGCTTCGGTATTTTTTCTTTTTGATATGATTAACAGAGGAATTATAAATGAAAAATGATAAGGTGATGACTTCGGCAAGCAGACGTGATAATAAATATTTATCGACATCAAAAAAACACATGCAGCCAGATCATCATACTCCTGTAAACCACCGATTGTCAGTATATTATAAGCTAAGCGGCTATTTGAATATTGAGCTATTTCACCAGGCTTTAAATGTTTTATTGATTCGGTATGATTCATTATTATCAACATTAGTTGAAGATGATCATGAATCAGCGATTAATACTCTGAGTAATAATATTGAATGCCTTTTTTTAATTTCTGATATTCGCACCTCTGAAGACAAAGAAAATAAGGTTGCTCAGATTATTGATAACACACTTAACACTTCTTTTAATCTTGCTAATGGACCCTTGTTAAGGAGTTTATTAGTATTATTGAAAGAGGATGAATATATCTTTCTGTTAAATATTCACCCTATTATTGTTGATAGTTTATCTGTTAAAATTTTGATTAATGAATTATGTATCATTTATAATGACCTGTTGAATCATCGAACGCTTTCTTTACCTCTTATTGCTCAACACGAAGATAGTGAAATTAGCTGGACTGAAGAACAAATATCAATACAACGTGAATATTGGCAGCAAAAACTTGCTGGTGCACCTCCTTTACTCACTTTACCGACAATATCTCCCAGACTTAATCAGTTATCCTCAAAAGGAGATACCTGTTCGTTTACTCTCGATAAAGAATTCACGAATCAGCTTAAACAAATTAGCCAAGAACACGGAATAACACTGTTAGAGACAATCATGACGGTTTGGGCGGTTGTGCTTCATCGCCTTTCAGGGCAGGACAGTATCATCATAGGGACCTCCTTTACGAATAGCAATATAACAGGTACAGAAAAAACGGTGAGGCCCTTAGCCAATATTTTACCAATCCGGATTGATATTGATGATAATGCCACCGTTGCAGCAATGTTTGCACAGGTAAATCATACCGTCATTGATGCGCAAAATAATCAAGATATTCCGTTTAAGCACCTTATTGAAATCATCAATCCGGGATCTCATGTCGCTGATTCACCTATTTTTCAGGCTATCATGACCTGGCCAGATTTTTATGATGGAGAGTTTGAACTGGAGGGAATTAAAACGTCACCCATGGGTTACAGATCTAATTACATAAAATCAGAGATTGAGTTGTTTATATTCCACCGAGATGATGAGCTTGTCGGAGGAATAACTTATGCTACAACGCTGTTTGAAAAACAAGTTATAGAACGTCAGATAAATTACTGTCTTACTGTGTTACACACTATCGCAAACAATGTGACTCAGCGCCTTAAAGATCTCGATATTCTGTCAGCAACTGAGAAAGAACTGTTATTAAATCAATGGAATGACACTGCGGGTTATTACCCTTCAGAATATTGTATCCATGAATTACTTGAGCAACAGGTGACAAAAACACCAAATGCACCTGCATTGGTATTTGATGATCGTATTCTGAGTTACGCTGAATTGAATCAACAGGCTAATCGCTTAGCCCATCGGTTGATTGTTGAAGGGGTAGTGCCGGATAGTTGCGTAGCTATCTGCGTTGACCGAACACCCCTGATGGTTATTGGTTTGCTGGCAATACTTAAAGCGGGCGGGGCTTATGTGCCGCTTGATCCCAGTTATCCATCAGCACGCCTTCATTATATTCTTGATGATGCTGCTCCTGTTTTACTATTACATGATGGTATCGGCGCAGATAAGTTGTATGACATTTCTGCGACAAAAAAACAGTTGGATATTGGTACTCTTCTGTCGGAGGACGTTGAATTCTCGGCAGAGAATCCCTGTGTTATGGGACTCAGCTCACGTAATCTGGCCTATGTTATCTATACCTCAGGCTCAACCGGCAACCCGAAAGGTGTGCAGAATGAGCATCGTAGTGTGATAAATCGGTTGTATTGGATACAGCAAACTTATCAACTTACCCCTGATGACGTGGTTTTGCAAAAGACCACGTTTAGCTTTGATGTTTCTGTTTGGGAGCTGTTTTGTAGCTTCATGAGTGGTGCCAAAATGGTATTGGCGACGACAGTGCAACAGAAAAACCTCTCTCAGTTAATTGAACTAATCAGTCAGGAGAAGGTAACCACTCTGCATTTTGTGCCTTCGGTGTTGACCGCATTCTTAAAAGAACCGGATGTGGCCCGTTGCTTAACGCTAAAACATCTGTTTTGCAGCGGCGAAGCGTTACATCCTATTACAGTGAAGCAGTGCCAGGCATTGATGCCTTGGGTCAGAATATACAATTTATATGGCCCGACTGAAGCTGCGATCGATGTGACATACTGGCATTGTCCCGATCATTTTGAGGGCCAGGTGGTGCCGATAGGTAAGCCCATTACCAATTCCCGTATTTATTTATTAGATAACCAACAACGGCCGGTCCCTTTGGGAGCGATTGGTGAATTATATATTGGTGGTATCGGTGTTGCCCGAGGCTATCTGAATCGACCAGAGCTAACAGCAGAACGGTTTCTGACAGATCCTTTTCATTCAGAACCGGATGCCCGCATGTACCGTACTGGCGATTTAGCCCGTTATGATAATGACGGCAATATTGAATATCTTGGGCGTAATGACCATCAGGTCAAAATTCGTGGTTTTCGTATTGAGTTAGGTGAAATTGAAACTTGCCTTGAAATCCATCCGTCTGTACAGCAAGCGGTTGTTGTTGCCCATGCAGAGAATGGGGAGGATAAACGGCTGGTGGCTTATATCGTCTTGGTACAAGGTAATGAATCAGATCAGATTACGGCAGAATTACGTCAATATCTGTTGTCTGTATTACCTGAATATATGGTGCCGGCTGCGTTTATGGTGATGGCACATTTCCCACTGACGCCTAATGGTAAACTTAATCGAAAGGTACTACCGGCACCAGATGCCACCGCTTATCAGCGTCAGTATTATCAGCCCCCGCAAAGCGAAACAGAAAACCTGTTGGCAGAGATGTGGGGCCAATTACTGAGTATCAATAAAATCAGTCGATTTGATAACTTCTTCGCACTAGGTGGTCATTCGTTGTTAATAGTACAACTAATGGGATTATTGCGGGAGAAAGGCTATACCGCCCAACCTGGGGCGCTGTTTTCCAGCCCGGTACTGGCAGAGCAGGCCGCTTTGCTGACAAAAATGGATGATACCTTCGCTATTCCGCTAAATCTGATAAGCCATGAGTGTGAACGGATCACGCCGGAAATGTTACCGTTGATTGATATAGAACAGGCAGACATTGATAGGCTGGTCAGTCAGGTGCCAGGGGGAATCGCCAATATTCAAGATATTTATGCCCTGTCACCATTACAGGATGGCATTTTATTCCACCATCTGTTGAGGGAAAAAGGCGACCCGTATTTGCTAACCAATCGGATAATTTTTGATAGTCGATCGTTGTTGGATCGCTATCTGGCCGCAGCGCAAAAAGTGGTTGATCGTCATGATATCTTGCGCACCGCTTTTGTTTGGCAAGGGTTATCAATTCCAGCTCAGGTGGTTTGGCGTCAGGCGCTTTTGTCCGTGACTGAATTGAAATTAGACCCTGCTGATGGTCCAGTGAGTGAGCAACTGGCTCAACGTTTTGATCCGTTTCATTATCGTCTTGACTTGGGGCAGGCACCGCTGCTGCGTTTTGTGGTAGCCCAGGAAGCTAATGGCCGTTGGGTAGCATTACAATTGTTGCATCATCTGGTTGGCGATCATGTAACGATGGAGGTGATGAACCATGAAGTTCAGGTCTGTTTTGCTGAACAGGAAAATAGCCTGCTTGCGCCAACGCCTTTCCGTAATCTGGTTGCCCAAGCCCGATTGGGTGCCAGCCAGACAGAGCATACCCGTTTCTTTACCGACATGTTGGCGGAGGTGGAGGAACCAACGTTGTCATTTGGGGTAACGGAAGTACATAGTGATGGCTCTCAAATGATGGAATATCATCAGATGCTGGCGGCCGCATTGAATGATCGCTTGCGTACTCAGGCCAGACGGTTGGGAGTGAGTTTGGCTGCTTTGTGCCACCTTGCCTGGGCGCAAGTATTATCACGTACCAGCGGGCAGGAAAAAGTGGTATTCGGTACTGTGTTGTTTGGACGTATGCAGACGGGGGAAGGGGCTGGCAGCGGGATGGGATTATTTATCAATACCTTGCCACTGCGTTTAGATATCAATGAGACTCCGGTACGGGATAGTATTCGTGCAGTTCATAACCGTCTGGCCGGATTACTGGCACACGAACATGCTTCGCTAGCATTGGCTCAGCGTTGCAGCGGAGTTGCCAGTGGCATGCCATTATTCAATACCTTGTTGAACTATCGGTATAACTTACTGCCAGAGGGTTCGGATAAGACTTTGATTGGCATTAAATTTCTGGGTGAACAGGAACGTACTAACTATCCGTTTTCCTTGTCAGTGGACGAGTTTGGTGACGCATTGGGTCTGACTGCTCATGTCGTACAGCCGTTTGACCCGGCAAGAATATGCAGCTATATGCAGCAGGCACTGGAAAGTTTGGTGGAGGCACTTGAACAGGCCCCGGAGACACCAGTACGGACATTAGAAATTCTGCCTGAAACTGAACGGACGTTATTGTTGAAAACCTGGAATGCGACGGAGACAGCGTATCCCGATTCGTTGTGTATTCATCAATTATTTGAACAGCAAGTGGAGAGAACTCCGGATGCGACAGCGTTGGTATATGAAGAACAGACGCTCAGCTATGCGGAATTGAATGCCCGTGCTAACCGACTAGCCCATCAACTGATTGCATTAGGTGTTGTACCAGAGCAACGAGTAGCCCTTTGTGTCACACGATCACTGGCTATGGTGGTGGGATTGCTGGCGGTGCTGAAAGCGGGTGGGGCATATGTACCACTGGATCCCGCCTATCCAAGTGAACGTTTAGCGCATATCTTAAGTGATGCGGCTCCGCTAGTGGTACTGGCTGATCAGGCGGGGCAGATAGCGCTGGGTGAAAAAGCGCTTACCGGATTGGCTGTAATTGATCCGAATTCATTGCCAGATCAATCGGACAGTAACCCCCAAATACAGACATTGACTTTACGGCATCTGGCTTATGTCATTTACACCTCCGGGTCTACTGGTACGCCGAAAGGCGTGATGGTTGAGCATGGCTCTGTATTGAACTTATACGGAACACTGATACAACGTACTTTTGCAAAATTATCTATCACTAGGATTGGCCTGAACGCTAGTATTTCATTTGATGCAGCAGTGAAAAACTTATTGAGTTTGTTGAATGGCTATACGTTAGTCATTGTGCCACAGGATGTACGAGCCAATAGTGTGGCTTTTTTGCAATTTTTAACCACAGCTAATCTTGATGTAATAGATTGCACACCAGTGCAATTAGAGATGTTGCTGGCTGCGGGGTTAGACCGGTATAACAAACGATTGGTAATATGGGTTGGTGGTGAAGCCATATCTCCTCCAATCTGGCGCACTGTTGCAAATCTCCCGTTCTTGACAGCCTATAATGTCTATGGTCCAACCGAATGCACAGTGGATGCAACATTGGCAGTTATAGAGCCTGCGCATCTTTACCCGACGATTGGTCGCCCCCTTTCCAATATTCAGCTTTATTTACTGGATAACTTTGGTCATCCGGCGCCATTAGGCGCAGTGGGAGAATTGTATATTGGTGGTGCGGGCGTAGCCAGGGGTTACCTCAACAGGCCTGAACTCACCGTTGAGCGTTTTCTGGCTTGTCCTTTCGTCGCTGGATCTGATGCGCGGATGTATCGAACAGGGGATCTGGCGCGTTACTTACCGGATGGCAATCTGGAATTCCTGGGCCGTAATGACTATCAAATCAAAATCAGGGGCTTTAGGGTAGAACCTGGAGATATTGAGACACGATTAACTGAGCATCCGGCTGTGAGTGAAGCGGTGGTGCTGGCATTGGGAGAAGGGCAGGAGCAACGTTTGGTTGCCTATGTCGTGGCTGAGCCTGATGACGGATTGGCTAAGTGTCTGCGTGATTATATAAGTGCTCTTTTACCTGATTATATGGTGCCGGCGGCCTTTGTCCGATTAGAATCACTGCCGCTAACACCAAATAACAAGCTGGATCGTAGTGCATTGCCGGCTCCAGATGATAAAGCTTTTGCCCGTCAGATATATGAAGCGCCACAAGGAGAAATGGAGATTACTCTGGCCGCTATCTGGCAAGAATTGTTGAAAGTTAAGCGGGTAGGGCGACATGATAATTTCTTTGCCTTAGGTGGGCATTCGCTACTGGCAGTGCGGATGATGAGCCGGATAGTGGCCTTGGGTGTTGAATTACCGTTGACCACATTATTTAAGTCCCCGACTTTGGCTGCTTTTACTGAGGAGATAAAGGGGCGATTTTGGGAGCAAAAAGTTAGACTTCCCACTATCCTGCCGGTCTCTTCTGGAGATCAGTTACCATTATCATTTGCTCAACAGCGTCTATGGTTTTTAGCTCAATTTGAGGGGATCAGTGAAATCTACCATATCCCGATAGCTCTGCGTTTGCGTGGTCAGCTTGATATTAATGCCTGGCAGCAGGCACTTGACGCTCTGTTTGCCCGCCATGAGACTTTGCGTTCGGTCTTTATCACGATGGATGGTCAACCTCGGGTTAAATTATTACCGGCAGAATCAGGCTTGCCGATGAAAAGACATGATCTACGTAAAGTTGCTGATATCCATGAACAGCTCGAGCATTTATGTGTGCAAGAAACAGAAGCAGAATTTGATCTTATCGAGGGCCCCTTAATCCGCGCTAATCTGATACAACTGGCTGACAGTGATTACGTTTTTTTACTGATTCAACACCATATCGTGTCAGATGGCTGGTCTGTTGGGATACAGATGCGTGAGTTAAGTGTCCTCTATTCAGCTTTTCTGACAGAGCAACCCAATCCCTTCCCACCGTTGTCAATTCAATATTCTGATTATGTGGCGTGGCAACGCCAGTGGTTATCGGCAGAACGGATACACATTCAGTCCGATTATTGGAAGATGAATCTGGCCGATACACCCATCTTGCTGGATTTACCGACTGACCGAGTCCGCCCGCCTGAACAATCATTTTCCGGGAATGCTGTCTCTATCCATCTGGGGACAGAATTAACAACATCTCTCAAACGTCTGGGTGAGCGACACGGTGTCACACTATTTATGATTCTGTTATCGGCCTGGGCCACAGTTTTGTCACGTTTGTCGGGACAGGATGATGTTGTGATAGGTACCCCAAGTGCAGGCAGAAATCGTCAGGAAACGGAATTATTAGTCGGGTTTTTTGTTAACACGCTGGCCTTACGTATCGATTTATCGGGGGCGCCAGATGTCACAGAATTGCTCATGCGTGTCCGACAAACTACACTGGCAGCACAGGAACATCAGGATCTGCCGTTTGAACAGGTGGTGGAAATCGTGCAACCACCACGCAGATTAGCGCATACGCCGCTGTTTCAGGTGATGTTTGCCTGGCAGAGTTTTACCGGGCAAAGCAGTGAACACCAGAATTGGGAACTGCCGGGCCTGGCCGTTACCCCAATGGATCAGGTTGTTAATAAAGTTAAATTTGATCTCGAACTGAGCCTGTTTGAGGAGAATGAGCAGATAGTTGGAGCACTGCATTACGCTACTGCACTTTTTGACCAGCCAACCATCGAGCGGCATATCGGGTACTTACATACAGTACTGCAAGCCATGGTAATTGACCATCAACAATGGGTCGGAGAAATCGATCTGCTGTCGGCGGTGGAACGTAAGTTATTACTGGAAACGTGGAATACAACTGAGACTACGTTTCCTGATACCTTACATATTCATCAGTTGTTTGAACAACAGGCAGCGAAAACCCCGCATGCAACGGCGCTCGTGTATGGAGAACAAAAATTCAGTTATGCGGAACTGAATCTCTGGGCTAATCGGCTGGCACATCAATTAATCACGCTGGGTATAACCCCTGATCAGCGGGTTGCGGTTTGTGTAACACGCTCACCGGCTATGGTGGCAGGACTGTTGGCTGTGTTGAAAGCGGGCGGAGCCTATGTGCCTCTGGATACTGATTATCCGGGTGAACGTCTGGCTTATATTCTGACGAATTCAGAGCCTGCTATCGTCTTAGCGGATAAGGCCGGACGTCTTGCTTTGGGCGAAAAAGCCATTGCTGATTTAACGGTACTCGATCCCAATGTGTTACCAGACCAGCCGGCGAACAATCTACAGATACTCAATCCACAGGTACTGGCCCTGACCCCACAGCATCTGGCGTATGTGATTTATACCTCCGGTTCTACCGGTACGCCAAAAGGCGTGATGGTAGAACATCAGCAATTGGTGCATCAAATTACTGCACTGAATCAAAAATGGTCCTTTAACACGTCTGATCGGGTATTGCAGTTCTGCAATCCTTCTTTTGATGTCTGCGCGTCAGAAATATTTTGCGCAATAACTCATGGTGCAAAACTCGTATTGCGGACAAATCAATGGACATCCAGTGCGCAGGAATTCTGGCGTCTGTGTGAACTTTATCAAATTAGTTATGTGTCAATTCCGGCTCAATTTTGGCGGGTAATTGCCGAGGCTAATGAAGCCGCTATCTATCAGGGCTTACGAGTCATGTGTATTGGTGGGGAAACGGTACCGTATCATGAATTAAAACACTGGTTATCTGTTCACCGAAAACGGCCTGTTTTGGCGAATTGCTATGGACCGACAGAAACGACAATTACCACGACGATTTCGTGCCTGAATGAAAACACAGAACAGGCCAATATCATTGGTCGGCCCCTTGCGAACACGCGTGTTTACCTGCTGGACAATTATGGTCAGCCAGTGCCATTGGGAGCAATCGGTGAATTGTATATTGGTGGCGCGGGTGTAGCTCGGGGTTATCTGAACCGTCCAGATCTGACGGCAGAACGTTTTCTGGTCGATCCATTTAGCCATCAACCGGGGGCTTGTATGTACCGTACCGGTGATTTGGCCCGTTATCTGCCGGACGGCAATCTGGTATTTGTCGGCCGCAATGACCAACAGATGAAAATTAGAGGCTTCCGTATTGAACCGGGTGAAATTGAAATACGGTTAACCGAGCATTCGGCAGTGCGTGAAGCCGTGGTGATATCGTTGGGAGACCAATATGATAAGCGTCTGGTTGCCTATGTCGTGGCAGAAGCGCTTGATGAGTTGGCTAATAATTTACGAACTCATCTGA
This sequence comes from Xenorhabdus sp. TS4, assembly GCF_014467265.1. NCBI lineage: Bacteria > Pseudomonadati > Pseudomonadota > Gammaproteobacteria > Enterobacterales > Morganellaceae > Xenorhabdus > Xenorhabdus sp. TS4. The sequence goes on from NZ_NKHQ01000055.1 coordinate 19,250, forward strand.
GTACAGTTTTGCCGGATTATATGATACCGGCAGCTTTTGTCCGTTTAGATACATTTCCGCTGACACCAAACGGCAAGCTGGATCGCCAAGCACTACCGGCACCGGACGAAAAAGCTTTTGCTCGTCAGATGTATGAAGCGCCACAAGGAGAGATAGAAATCGCTTTGGCCACTATCTGGCAAGAGTTATTGGGAGTTGAACAGATTAGCCGTGATGACAATTTTTTTGCCTTAGGTGGTCATTCTTTATTGGCTGTACAGATGGTGGAGCGCTTACGTCATCAAGAGATAATGCTGTCGGTACGAAATTTATTCCAATCGCCGGAGTTGTCTAAACTTGCCAGAACAGTTGCCGAAAAATGGGGACAATATCGGATTGTGACAACGCCAGCCAATGTGATTACACCGGCAACGACAGCATTAACACCGGAAATGTTACCACTGATTGATTTGACCCAATCTGAGATTGACCTCATTGTCAAACAAGTACCGGGTGGTATTGCCAATATCCAAGATATCTATGCCTTATCACCATTGCAAGACGGTATTCTATTCCACCATTTACTAGCCGATACAGGGGACCCATATCTGTTAGTCAGACAAGCGCGATTTGCAGATCGATTTTTGCTGAATCGCTATCTGGCGGCCGTTCAATGGGTTGTTGATCGGCATGACATTCTGCGTACGACCTTTATTTGGCTGGGGTTATCTGTTCCGGTTCAGGTGGTCTGCCGTCAGGTTCCCTTATCAGTGCTTGAACTCACATTAAATCCTGCTGATGGACCTGTTTGTGACCAACTAATCCAACATTTTGATCCTAATCAGTATCGTCTTGATGTGAGTCAGGCTCCGCTATTGCGTTTTGTCTTGGCACGGGAAGAGGATGGTTCCTGGCGAGTATTGCAACTGTTGCATCATTTGATTGGTGATCACACAACGTTGGAAGTCATGAATCGTGAAGTTCAAGCATACTTTGCCGGAAAAGAGAGTAATTTGCCTGCTCCGGTTCCTTTCCGTAATTTGATTGCACAGGCACGACTAGGTATGAGTCAGGAGGAGCACATTCGCTTCTTTACTGATATGTTGGCTGAAGTAGAAGAACCAACGTTGCCATTCGGGTTGACTAGCGTACATCACGACGGTTCTAAGGTGACACAATCACACAGGATGTTAACCACTGCACTGAATGAAGGCCTTCGCCGTCAGGCCCGACGTCTGGGAGTCAGTTTAGCGGCGCTATGTCATGTCGCCTGGGCCCAAGTGCTGTCGCTTACCAGTGGGCAACAGAAAGTGGTATTTGGTACGGTATTGTTTGGACGTATGCAGGCGGGTGAAGGTGCGGATAGCGGGATGGGGCTGTTTATAAATACCTTACCGCTGAGATTGAATATGGATGATACCCCAGTACATCATTGTGTACAGGCTGCACATAATCTGCTGGCGGGATTGTTGGAACATGAACACGCTTCATTGGCATTAGCTCAGCGTTGTAGTGGCATCCAAGGCGAAGCGCCTCTCTTTAGTTCCCTGCTTAACTATCGACACAATACACCGTTGGTGGAAATAGATGACAATATGGCGGGGATTGAGTTTCTTGATGGACGGGAGCGAACCAATTATCCGTTAACATTATCGGTAGAGGATTTTGGCGAAGCACTGGGTCTGACTGGACAAATAGTGCAGCCATTTGAGCCAGAACGGATATGTAGTTACATGCAACAGGCACTGGAAAGTCTGGTGGACGCGTTGGAACAGGCCCCGGAAACACCGGTATGGCAGTTGGACATCCTGTCAGAAGCAGAACGCACGCTGTTATTAAAAACCTGGAATATGACGGAAACCCCATATCCTGCGACCTTGTGTATTCATCAGTGGTTTGAACAGCAGGTGGTGAAAACCCCGCAAGCCACCGCACTGGTCTATGAAAACCAGACGCTCAGCTATACGGAATTAAATACCCGGGCTAACCGGCTAGCGCATCAGTTAATCGCCTTGGGGCTAGTACCGGAGCAACGGGTCGCTATTTGTGTGTCACGCTCCCCGACCATGGTGGTTGGGGTTCTGGCCGTCTTAAAAGCCGGCGGGGCCTATGTGCCGCTGGATCCAGCTTATCCGGGAGAACGCCTGACTGACAATCTGAGAGATGCAGCTCCGGTAATAGTGCTGGCAGACAGGCTTGGTCGGTCAGCCTTAGGTGAGAACGTATTGGCAGAGTGCAACATACTCGACCCGAATACCAGATTTGACCAGCCGGACAGCAACCCGCAAATACTGGCATTGACTTCACGGCATCTGGCGTATGTGATTTACACTTCCGGTTCGACCGGCAAGCCGAAAGGGGTAATGGTTGAACATCGTGGATTTGTTAACCTTATCCAAGAAAAAATTACGCAATTTGCAATTGGTGCGGAGAGTCGGGTGTTGCAGTTTGCTTCATTGAGTTTTGATGCCAGTGTCTGGGAAATCATGATGACGTTGTGTAGTGGTGCTATGCTGGTTATTCCCGCAGACCATGTGCGTCAGGACACAACCCAGCTATGGCGTTATCTGGAAGCGCAAGCGGTAACACATATTTGTCTGACACCGTCTCTGCTTCATAATGGGGCAGATGTACCAGTATTAACGAAAAAATTCACTTTGACATTGGCGGGGGGAATTCCCAGTACGGCGTTAATCTGGGCACTGTGTGGCCGGGTCACTCTGTTCAATGCCTATGGCCCGACCGAAATAACGGTGTGTGCTACGATTTGGCAGTGTCCGTCAGACTATACCGATTCCGCAGTACCTATTGGGCGTCCAACGGCGAATACCCAGATTTATTTGTTGGATGCGCATCATCAGCCGGTACCGCTAGGAGCAATGGGTGAACTGTATATAGGTGGAGTGGGAGTGGCTCGGGGTTACCTCAATCGGCCTGAATTAACTGCTGAACGTTTCCTTATCGATCCATTTAGTGATAGCCCGGATGCGCGCATGTACCGGACCGGGGATTTAGCCCGTTATCTGCCGGACGGCAATCTGGTATTTGTCGGCCGTAATGACCAGCAGGTGAAAATCAGGGGCTTCCGTGTTGAACCGGGAGAAATTGAAGCCCGGTTGAACGAGTATCCAATGGTGAGGGAATCACTGGTGTTAGCGCAGGGAGAAGGGAAGGATAAGCGATTGGTGGCTTATGTAGTAACAGAACCAGTAGTAACGGAAATGGGGGACACAGAAGCGAAAGCGGCGGAAACCAATAAAGGACTGGCGAACAGCCTGCGTGCTCACCTGAGTGCTTTATTACCGGATTATATGGTGCCGACCGCTTTTGTCCGTCTGGATGCGTATCCACTAACACCGAACGGAAAGCTGGATCGTCGGGCATTACCGTCACTAGATGAGAAAGCCTTTGCCTGTGAGATCTATGAAGCACCACAAGGAGAAATGGAAATTGCTTTGGCTGCTATCTGGCGAGAATTGCTAGGAATTGATCAGATTAGTCGGCATGATAATTTCTTTGCCTTAGGTGGTCATTCATTACTAGCGATACAAATGATGAATCGAATAATCACTTTAGGCATTGAGCTACCTCTGGCCACACTGTTTAAATCCCCCATTTTGTCTACTTTTGCTGAGGAGATGAAATGTCAGTTCGGTGAACGTCGATTGGATGAACATAGCAATAAACTGCCTGCTATTTTGCCAATATCCCGTGATAGCTACTTGCCGTTATCATTTTCTCAGCAACGGCTATGGTTCCTGACACAATTTGAGGGCGTTGGTAACACCTATTTTATTCCGATGTCTCTGCGCATGCGTGGTCAGCTTAATATTACTGCCTGGCAGCAGGCACTTGATGCTCTGTTTGCTCGCCATGAAGTACTGCGTTCAGTTTTTATCACGATTGACGGTCAGCCTCAGGTTGAATTATTACCGGCTGCATCTGGTCTGCCGATGAAAAAACATGATCTACGTAATTCACTGGATTCAGATAAAGATATTGAACGTTTATGTACACTAGAAATGGAAGCACCGTTTGATCTTGTTAAGGGACCCTTAATTCGCGCTCAATTGATACAACTAGCTGATGATGATCATGTTTTCCTGCTGACTCAACATCATATTGTGTCAGACGGCTGGTCTATAAGTGTACTGATCCGTGAACTGAGTGCTCTCTATACGGCTCTTTTGGAGGGAAATACTGAGCTGTTGCCGCCATTGGCGATTCAGTACCCTGATTATGCCGCATGGCAGCGTCAGTGGTTATCGGCAGAACGGGTAAAAATTCAGTCTGACTATTGGAAAATGATGTTGGCAAATGCTCCTGTCCTGCTGGATTTACCGACTGATCGGTCCCGCCCGCCTGAACAATCATTTTCCGGGAATGCTGTCTCTATCCATCTGGGGACAGAATTAACAACATCTCTCAAACGTCTGGGTGAGCGACACGGTGTCACACTATTTATGATTCTGTTATCGGCCTGGGCCACAGTTTTGTCACGTTTGTCGGGACAGGATGATGTTGTGATAGGTACCCCAAGTGCAGGCAGAAATCGTCAGGAAACGGAATTGTTAATCGGGTTTTTTGTTAACACGCTGGCCTTACGTATCGATTTATCGGGGGCGCCAGATGTCACAGAATTGCTCATGCGTGTCCGACAAACTACACTGGCAGCACAGGAACATCAGGATCTGCCGTTTGAACAGGTGGTGGAAATTGTACAGCCGCCACGTAGTCTGGCACATACCCCACTATTTCAGGTGATGTTTGCCTGGCAGAATTTTACCGGGAAAAGCCCGAACGCCAGGATTGGGAACTGCCGGGACTAGACGTTACCCCAATGGATCAGGTTTTTGATATAGCGAAATTTGATCTCGAACTGAGCCTGTTTGAGGAGAATGAGCAGATAGTTGGAGCACTGCATTACGCTACTGCACTTTTTGACCAGCCAACCATCGAGCGGCATATCGGGTACTTACATACAGTACTGCAAGCCATGGTAATTGACCATCAACAATGGGTCGGAGAAATCGATCTGCTGTCGGCGGTGGAACGTAAGTTATTACTGGAAACGTGGAATACAACTGAGACTACGTTTCCTGATACCTTACATATTCATCAGTTGTTTGAACAACAGGCAGCGAAAACCCCGCATGCAACGGCGCTCGTGTATGGAGAACAAAAATTCAGTTATGCGGAATTGAATCTCTGGGCTAATCGGCTGGCACATCAATTAATCACGCTGGGTATAACCCCTGATCAGCGGGTTGCGGTTTGTGTAACACGCTCACCGGCTATGGTGGCAGGACTGTTGGCTGTGTTGAAAGCGGGCGGAGCCTATGTGCCTCTGGATACTGATTATCCGGGTGAACGTCTGGCTTATATTCTGACGAATTCAGAGCCTGCTATCGTCTTAGCGGATAAGGCCGGACGTCTTGCTTTGGGTGAAAAAGCCATTGCTGATTTAACGGTACTCGATCCCAATGTGTTACCAGACCAGCCGGCGAACAATCTACAGATACTCAATCCACAGGTACTGGCCCTGACTCCACAGCATCTGGCGTATGTGATTTATACCTCTGGTTCTACCGGTACGCCAAAAGGCGTGATGGTAGAACATCAGCAATTGGTGCATCAAATTACTGCACTGAATCAAAAATGGTCCTTTAACACGTCTGATCGGGTATTGCAGTTCTGCAATCCTTCTTTTGATGTCTGCGCGTCAGAAATATTTTGCGCAATAACTCATGGTGCAAAACTCGTATTGCGGACAAATCAATGGACATCCAGTGCGCAGGAATTCTGGCGTCTGTGTGAACTTTATCAAATTAGTTATGTGTCAATTCCGGCTCAATTTTGGCGGGTAATGGCCGAGGCTAATGAAGCCGCTATCTATCAGGGCTTACGAGTCATGTGTATTGGTGGGGAAACGGTACCGTATCATGAATTAAAACACTGGTTATCTGTTCACCGAAAACGGCCTGTTTTGGCGAATTGCTATGGACCGACAGAAACGACAATTACCACGACGATTTCGTGCCTGAATGAAAACACAGAACAGGCCAATATCATTGGTCGGCCCCTTGCGAACACACGTGTTTACCTGCTGGACAATTATGGTCAGCCAGTGCCATTGGGAGCAATCGGTGAACTGTATATTGGTGGCACGGGTGTAGCTCGGGGTTATCTGAACCGTCCAGATCTGACGGCAGAACGTTTTCTGGTAGATCCATTTAGCCATCAACCGGGGGCTTGTATGTACCGTACCGGTGATTTGGCCCGTTATCTGCCGGACGGCAACCTGGTATTTGTCGGCCGCAATGACCAGCAGGTGAAAATCCGGGGTTTTCGCATTGAACCGGGTGAAATTGAAACCCGATTGGAAGAGCACCCTCTGGTACGTGAAGCGCTGGTATTAACCTTAGATGACGGGCAGGACAGACGTCTGGTGGCTTATGTGGTAGCGCACGCTAATGAGGGATTGTCTAATAGTTTGTATGCCTACTTGAGTACCCTTTTGCCAGATTATATGGTGCCAACAGCGTTTATACGACTGGATGCATTTCCATTGACGCCAAACGGAAAATTGGATCGGCAGGCATTACCTGCTATAAACAATGAAGCCTTTGTTCACCAGATTTACGAAGCCCCAAGAGGAAAACTGGAAACGACTTTAGCGGCTATCTGGCGGGAGTTATTGGGTGTTGAACAGGTAAGTCGATATGATAATTTCTTTGCATTAGGAGGTCATTCATTGCTGGCTGTACGGATGATAGAACGCTTGTGTCACCAAGACTTAACATTGACTGTGCGTGACCTGTTTCAGTCTCCGGTGTTGTTTGAGCTGGCTCAGTCATTAGATCAGCATCAGGTTGTGGAGGTGCCGCCTAATATCATTACTTCGCTAACCACGACGCTCATACCAGAGATGTTACCCCTGGTTGAACTGACTCAATCTGACATTGACTCTATTATTGAGCAAGTACCGGGTGGGCTTGCTAATATTCAGGATATCTATGCTTTGTCTCCGCTACAGGATGGTATCTTGTTCCACCACTTATTGGAAAATAAAGGTGATACCTACCTGTTGATCACTCAACAAGCTTTCGCTGATAGAGCCTTATTAGACCGTTATTTGACAGCAGTTCAACAGGTCGTTGATAGGCACGATATCCTGCGTACCACTTTTATCTGGGAAGGGTTATCGGTTCCGGTTCAGGTAGTCTGGCGTCAGGCTTCTTTATCCGTCACTGAACTGACATTAGATCCGGCTGATGGCCCGGTGAGTGAGCAACTGGCTCAACGCTTTGATCCACGTCACTATCGCCTTGATCTGAGGCAGGCACCGTTGTTGCGCTTTGTGGTTGCACAGGAAAAAAACGATGGGCGTTGGCTCTTGTTGAGGCATCAGCATCACTTGATCGGTGACCATACTACACTGGATGTGATGAATCGGGAAGTTCGGGCATATTTGTCTGGTGGAGAGAATCACCTGCCTGAGCCGGTTCCCTTCCGGAATTTGATTGCTCAGGCACGGATGGAAGCCAGTCAAGAAGAACATATTCATTTCTTTACCGATATGCTGCTTGAAGTCGAAGAGCCAACGTTACCGTTTGGACTAACGGAAGTGTATGGCAGTGATTTACAAATGACAGAATATCACCAGATGCTGACGTTTACTCTGAATGACAGCCTTCGTAATCAGGCCAGACGCCTGAACATCAGTTTAACGGCTTTATGTCACGTGGCTTGGGCACAGGTGTTATCACATACCAGTGGGCAGGAAAAGGTGGTATTTGGTACAGTGCTATTTGGACGTATGGCGGGAGGAAAAGGGACTGATAGTGGTATGGGGATGTTTATCAATACTTTGCCATTACGGTTGGATATAGATGAGACCTCCGTATGGGAGAGCGTACAGATAGCGCATAGCCGACTAGCTGGCTTGTTAGAGCATGAACATGCGTCATTGGCGATGGCTCAGCGTTGCAGTAGTTTACAGGGTGACGTTCCTCTCTTTAGTGCATTGCTAAACTACCGACATAATGTGTCGTCAACCACTTTCGATGAAATTATGGCTGATGTTGAATTTATTGATGCACAGGAGCGTACTAACTATCCATTAACGTTATCAGTAGAGGATCTGGGGGATGGTTTGGGCCTAACGGCCCAGATAGTACAGCCGCTTGATCCGAAACGGATATGCAGTTATATGCAACAAGCACTGGAAAGTTTAGTGGAAGCCCTTGAACAAGCGCCCAAAACCCCGATATGCACATTGGAAATTTTGCCACAAGCGGAACGAAATGTGTTGTTGGAAACCTGGGGTGTTACGAAGATAACCTATCCTAATACGTCATGTATTCATCAGTTATTTGAACAACAGGTGGAAAAAACCCCGGATGCTACGGCGTTAGTATATGAAGAACAAATTTTCAGTTATACCGAATTAAATATCCGAGCCAATCAGTTAGCTCATCGGCTGATTGCATTGGGTATAAAGCCAGATCAGAGGGTGGCAATTTGTGTTACACGTTCACCAGCCATGGTGGTGGGATTGCTGGCGGTGCTAAAAGCGGGAGGTGCCTATGTACCTCTAGATCCCGTTTATTCAAGTGAACGTTTGGTGCATATTTTGGCTAATACAGCCCCGTTAGTATTATTAGCGGACAGGATAGGGCAAGTAGCATTGGGCGGGAAACAGTTTGCTAATTTGGTGGTACTTGATCCGAATACGATTTTCGACCAGCAACAGATAGATAATCCATTGGTAGCAACACTGACACCACAGCACTTGGCGTATGTGATTTATACTTCGGGTTCGACTGGCATCCCGAAAGGGGTAATGGTGGAACATCAGGCTGTTTATCAACGTATTCTCGGTCTTAATGAGATCTACGCTGTCACAGAGCAAGACCGGATGCTGCAATTTTCATCATTTGCGTTTGATGCATCAATCGAAGAAATTTTCGCATCGTTATGTAATGGAGCTACGTTGGTGATACGTAATGATAGCTGGTTATCTTCCGTACAAGAATTTATTTCTTTAGTCCGGCAGTACCGTATCACGACCATGTCATTACCGACCCTGTTTTGGTCTGAACTGGCAGCCAGAAATAATACATTGCAATTACCGGATTGCCTTCGATTAATCATTATTGGTGGCGAGGCGGTGAAAAAACGGTCTATTCAGGATTGGTTTGCACAGGAAACCCATTACCTACAGTTATTAAATACTTATGGTCCTACTGAAAATACCGTGATTGCGACTTGTCAGGAGATATTCTCGCCAGAGGATACTCGTTCAATTGGTCAGCCGATAAGTAATACTTGTATTTATTTGCTGAATAAATATGGGCAATCCGTGCCATTAGGTTGCATTGGAGAAATATATATTGGTGGAGCGGGTGTAGCACGTGGGTATCTGAACCAACCAGAACTGACGTCTGAACGTTTTCTGCCAGATCCATTTAGTAATAAACCTGATGCACGGATGTATCGGACCGGAGATTTGGCGCGTTATTTGCCGGATGGTAATCTAGAATTCTTGGGACGCAATGACTATCAGATCAAAATCCGAGGCTTCCGGGTAGAGCCTGGAGAAATTGAAACCATACTGACAAAGCATTCGGCAGTGAATGACGCCGTGGTACTGGTATTGGGAGAAGGGCTGAAGCAGCGTCTGGTTGCCTATGTCGTAGCAGACTCCGATGACGAGTTGGTTAATCATCTGCGCGATTACGTGAGTGCTCTTTTACCTGACTATATGGTGCCGGCAGCCTTTGTCCATTTGGAAACACTGCCGTTAACACCAAATGGCAAGCTGGATCGCCGCTCGTTGCCGATACCGGGCGAAGAGGAATTTGCTCGTCAGGTGTATGAAGCACCACAAGGAGAGACGGAAATTACTCTTGCAGCAATTTGGCAGGAGTTGCTGAACGTTGAGCAGGTGGGACGGTATGATAATTTCTTCGTATTGGGTGGTCATTCGTTACTTGCTATGAGAATGATAAACCTTGCAACAAAACGGGGTCTGTGTTGTACATTGAATGCGCTGTTCCAATTCCCAGGGCTGGCAGAACTGGCTGCAAAAATTATATCAGACGGGTTGTCTCAGCCACAAAACAGGGCCGTTACTGTACGTTCTGGTGGAATACTGCCACCTTTATTCTTTGTTCCTACTGGGATAGGTGATTATTCCTATGCTTTCGGGGTGACTGAACATATCCAGTCAGGTTGTCCGATTTATGCCTTACCCTGGCCTGCTATGAATGAGGAACTGATATCGACAATGGAAATGCTGGCCACCAGAGTGATCACCTTTATGAAAGCCGTTCAGCCTGAAGGTCCATACAGGATATGTGGTTACTCTTCTGGTGGGATATTGGCTTATGCTATTGCTCAGCAACTGTTGAATAGTGGTGATAACGTCAATTTCCTCGGACTGATTGATACATATGCTCCTCACTGTTTCAGAGAACAGGGAACTCAAAAATATCAATTCCTAGCAGAATTGGAAAGGCAACCAGGCAACAAACACACTGAAACGATAGCGGCATTGTATCCACAAGTAGATGAATTAACTTGGGTACAATTAATTGAGTTCGCACAGAAATTAGGTTTATATCCCTCAAATTTGCGTTCAGATGTAGCTGCAAAACAGATGGAGCAGAGAGAAAATTATGCGCAAATAGTTAAAGATTATGTACCAACTGCATTAACAGTGACGTTACATCAGTTCTATGCGATGGATACTTCTGCTTTTATACCTTCATCTATGTCAGTTTCTACAGATTCCGAACAGACGTCTTTAATTATGGACTGTTCATTGGGATGGAGTGAAGTAATGCCAGCTTCTTTAATGCGATTGATTGCTATACCTGGTAATCATTCCAGTTTATTTGAGGAGAAAGAAAATAGAACTGTTTTATCTCAGGCGCTCAATATGGCGTTAGCAAGGTAAGAATCCGGTGATCCCACCTTATTTTTATTCGATAAAGTAAGGTGGGATTTCATCTGTATAAATTAGATCCGTTTGCCTTGATTATGTAACCTTCACGCGATGCTCAACTTTAACATCTTATAACGTTGGCTTGTTGAAGCCAGTCGCGTTGATTTTTACCTAGTTTAAAATTGGCAAAAATACCCAACGTGTGAGCAAGCAGTTTTCTGGCAATTCGATTACTCAAATGCCACAAATCCCGTGCCCAGCACTTCTCGATAGCAAATTGTCCCGCGAGTTGACCAATCACCGTTTCAATTAAACGGCGTTTGGCGTTAATGACCCTTCTCGTTTTTCTGGGGATGGGATCATCCATATTGGCCCGCACAGGGGTAATCATTTCAATACCCTCTGCCTTCATTTCCTGTTTAAATTCAACGCCTAAATATCCTTTATCACCCAGCAAACAGCCTTTTATCGAGCCGATCACATCCCAGGTTGCTTCACGCTCACTGACATTGGCAGGCGTCAGTGTAAACCCGGTTACCACGCCGATTTCGTCTATCATGAGATGTCCTTTGAAGCCGTAGTCAGTTTCGTTTTTAGCGGCGCAGTACCCATAATCGGCTTGTCCTTTGAAGTTGGCACAGCCTTTTGCTCTTTTGAATCCACAGACGGGCAGCGGAAATCCGTCGATAATATGTACCGGCCTGTCGAGCGCACCCAATAACATCGCCAGCTTCTCTTGCAGTTTTTGTTTTACAACCCAAAGATTCGAGGCCTGTTTAGCAAAATTGGCGCGTGAACCTAGCCCCGGAAACCATTCACGCCAGTGGCCATTAAAGTACGTCCAAATGCCTTTATCTGTTGAAAATCCTAAAAATTCACCCACCACTTCCATCGTGATGGCTTCTGCATCGCTCAGTTTAGGCGGATATCCCCGGCTTCTGAATCGCCTACCTTGCTGTAACTGCGTTAAATTGTCATCTACCCAACAAAACACCCAAATGATAAAATCTTGCTGTGACATAGCCTTTTGTTCCTTTATTTCTCTATTTTTGACGACTTAAAGTTATAAAGGAGCGGCTATGTCATTTCAACTCACCATAAAAGTCGAGCATCGCGTTAACCTTCATTGTAATTTAGTGAAGCAGACTATGTGTGCAAAGCGAACATTAAAATCTAATATACAACACTAGCTGTTTAAAAGACATTATTATTCATTGTATTACAAAAAAACCTGTAGAATAAATGTTCATTTTCTGTCTTGTTAATACCAATTTTGATTTCGCTATATTTATTGCGCCAGTTTTACCTGTGAATTATAAATAGGGAATTCTTGTACTTTGCCTATCCATTAGAGCATGTATCGCAAAGAGCGTTGAACGCGACTCTGTTTCTCATGATCACTAACACGTTTTGGGGCATAAACGTGTTAGACCAAACGGCCTGAATGGGTCACCGCGTATTGACAGGCTCTCTCTGACGCCCAAAAATTCCGTCGTGCTCCTGACATTATTTTTTTTCCCGGAAAATGAATTACCCATTGACCTGATGATTTCTGTTTATTAGCGTAGTCAGACTTATCCATGATCCGGTCGCTTGTGAGGATCACCTTCGGGCAGCGACAGCAACACTCCTGTAGCCTGCAAGGGAGTACACTACGGTGTGGTACATCTGCGCCCCTTTGGAAGCAGATATCGTCAGTCTGATGACGATGAAGGTCGCTTAATCTTATCCATGATGGCCAACCGGCCAGTCACCCAACGGGGAACACATTTCCCATTGGGTCAGGTGTTCTCCGTTGTTTTTATCAGGAGAATACCATGCAACAAAATACTCCCCCGGCCACGGTGCACACTGTGCCCCCGGCTGAATTATCCCCTTTTGCTGAAATTTTTCCTCACACCGGTTCACTGGAACTGATGTTGCTGGAGCACACGTTCATTAAAGCTGCTGCCGGTCTGTGTGACGATGACCGGTGTGACCGATGGCAGTATCGGAAGGTGTCAGACCGCGTCGCCTATATCGTGCCCATGCGGCCGGATTCCTCTGGGGTCAATGTGAGTACGACGGACTTTAAAGGTGAAGTCTCCGCCGATGCCTTTGGACTGATGGTGACACTGAGCGTATTGAGTTATCTGACTGACCTGATGAAGCTGGACGGATATGCTGAGCGGTTTTGCGCCCTGCGTGAATATGCGCGGCAGCATCCTCAGGCTCAGTGTATCCGGGCGGCTCTGGGTTTAAAGGGAGAACGTGATGCCGGATAATGAACTGATGCTGCTGGACAGCCTGGCCCTGTCGGTCGTGTTTCCCGACAAAACTCCACTGGAACGGTTGTTTCTGGGATTCCTGCTGGCGAATACCGCCTCACAGTTGTGTGGTGAATATCGTCCTGAGCAGTGGCGCAGCCGGAACGTGTCTGATTCCCTGACGTATATGATCCCCACCGCGGCAAAAACCTATTCGGTTTATCTGCCGGAGACGAAATTAACTGCCACGTTATCTGCGGATGCGTTTGGTCTGGCCGTCACCGCGATTGTGTTTGCCCGTATTGCTGAGTTAGATGAACCGAATGCCGATGCGTTCCGGTTCTGCGAACTGCACGAATACGCGCTGCACCACCCGGAAACCGGGCTGATACGTGCCGTACTGGCGTTAAAGCCCAAAGAGGACATCACCTTCCACGAACCTTGCTGTGGTGCGGCCTGTATGATGCTGGCAGCCGCAGAGGTATTAAGAGAGCAGGGACATGATCCGTTGTCCAGTATGTGGGTGTCTGCGATTGATATTGATCCGCTGGCAGCGGTGATGGCGTATATCCAACTTTCCCTGACCGGTATTCCGGCGGCGGTCACGATCGGTGATGTGCTGAATGATCCCGGCAGCCAACGAACCCGCTACACACCGGCCCATTATCTGGGCAACTGGTCTGGTCGCAGCGTTTGCAGGACTATGAACACGCGGCCTGAAACCTGATTTTTCTTTCTTTCATATGCGCCTTTCGGGGCGCTTTTTTTATATTTAAATGACGTTAATGAACTGATTTATGATGAAAATTAAGCGGATTCAGTAAGTCGGTTAATGGATGAAGCGAGTCAGTTTAATTTTCATTTCCGTAAAAAGAGTTTCGCCTTGTTTCCGATTGGGATCCACCGACACTGGGGCCAAATTTGAAAAGGAGAAAAGTGATGTTTACACGTTTTAAATCGCATTTTACCCGCTCGCCAACGTCACAGAAAAAATCATCAGGGCAAAAAACGAGCGAGGCTTGTGATAACGGGGACTATTTCCGGCCACAATCAGTGGATGCGTTGCTGGCAACGCCCTTGCGCCGTCAGTGCCTGCAACAATTATGGCAAAACAGTACGCTGCCTGAAGGGTTGTATCAGCGTTTTTATCTCGCCCCGATTAAACAATTATTGGGCAGTGTTCAGCAGATACCTGCCTCTCCAGAAGGAAAATGGTCAGTCAGTGGCGGATTTGCTGACCTGACACTGCAATTTACCACTTGTGCCGTGCGGTTAGCGAAGGGACATTTGTTGCCGCCGGGTGTGGCACCGGAAACGCAGGCCGCACAGGGTGTCTTATGGCAGGCGGTGGTGTTCTGGGCGGCGTTGTTTTACCACCTGCCTTTGTTGCGGCAGCTCGAAGGGGAGCTGGAAGACGGGCAGGTCTGGCAACCGGGCATCGGTATTCCCGACAAACCGTTTCGTTTCCGTTTTCGCGCCCCGGAGAACATACCGTCGGCTCCGCAGGAAGTGTTGCTGGCCGCCTGTCTGTTACCGGAAAAAGCCATGATGTGGCTGGTGACTGTACCGGAAGTCTGGCACTGTCTGATGTTGCACCTCAATGGCCGCCCCTCCAGCGTTCCGCTGATAGATACCTTGCTTCAGGATGCGGCCGGACAGCTCCATTCCCCTTTGCAGGTGAAACCGGTGACGGAGACCGTGTTCTCTACTGAAGACAACCCTGTGCCGGAAACGACAGTGCGGACTCCCGCCAGTGACATAACCCCACCGCCCACCGCTCCCTCTGACGATACGCTGACATTATTGTCATTATTTCAGTCACCGGATGAATCTTCACCACAAAATCAGGGAAAAAATCATCATCACGGTCCGAAACTGACCAAACAGCCGGGACGGGAGAAAGAAAGTATTGCCACTGACAGTCACCCACATTCATCATTTAAAAGTAAATAATTTAAAGGGTTATGTGTATTTTATTGCCGTGAATTGTTTTTGGACAGGAAACGGCAGGATGAACCGAGGAAAAAATAACATGTTGAATACAGCAGAAACGCTCAGTTGGGAAGAGCTATTAGAAGAGTACTTTTTTTCACATATCCTGCGACCGGATACCGAATGGAGTTATCGCAAGGTCACACGGGGTTTTATCCGGTTTATGGGAGAAGCCACCTCACCGGCACAGGTTATTCACCGGGATGTGCTGCGGTGGCGGCGTCACCTTCTGGTAGAAAAAAAGCAGTCGAGTCATACCTGGAATAATAAGGTGGCTCATCTGCGGGCGATTTTTAATTTCGGCATAGAGCGAAAACTGCTGCCTCACACCGAAAATCCGTTTAACAACGCCGTGGCTAAAAAAGAGAAGAAAAAGAAGAAGATTTTGAGCCAATCGCAGATAAACCGCATTAATCTGTTGATGGGCAAGTTTGCTGAGGAAGAAAGCATCGAGATGCCCCCACGGGGAGGGCGTTGTGCCCTGTATCCGACCTGGTATTGGTCAACAGTGCTGGCGACATTGCGCTTTACAGGAATGCGTCAGAACCAGTTACTGCACCTGCGGCTGCGGGATATCAATCTGGACAATAATTATATTGAACTGGGGCTGGAAGGCAGTAAAAACCACAGTGAATGGGAAATACCGATCATTCCGCCGCTTAAACTCCGGCTGACAAAATTAGTGGAAAGGGCAGTTGCTGCCGGTGCGAAAGCCCACGATCCGATTTTCGATCTCAGCCGGTTGGGTGTCCCGCACCCAAGCCGGCTTTCCCGTTATCAATACGATATCAACCGGGAAAAACAACAGCTCCGTTCTTTCTTTCGCCGGCTGTCCAAAGAGTGTGATTTTGCGGTCTCGCCTCACCGTTTCCGTCATACGTTGGCGACGACCCTGATGAAATCACCGGATCGTAATCTGCCGCTGGTGAAACGATTATTGGGGCACCGTAATGTGGCGACTACGATGGAATACATTGATCTTGATATGGAAGTGACGGGCAAAGCGCTGGAGCGGGAACTGGGGTTGTATACTGATTTTGTTGATGAGCATGCCGATGAGAATGAATAAAACGGCGTAAAAAAGACAGGGCAGGTCTCAGACAGGATTGAGGTGGAGGTGTGAGTGAACTGCCCTGCATCAATAGGGATGGTATGAAAAATGGCTAATATCGATCCGGCATCCCGTAAAGTTTTTCCCTTACTTGACATCAGAATCAATTACTGAAATCATTACCTTAAACGAGAAAAGGGTAACTGTTAAAACAGCCACCCTGTAATCTTGTCTTAAATGTTCTTTTCAACTAAACAGTACAAATTGAACTGACTAGGATTCAACATTTAATTAACGATTGATTCTTTTTCGCGCTTTTGTCAGGAAATTTAACAACCTAGGACAAACCCGCATGGAAACTTGGTGCCGGAGGCGGAATCGAAAAACATTATAACTTGTTGAATAATAAAAGCCTATAACCTTGCCTTCCTTTTATGCCCCTTTTAATGCCCTAGATTTTTTTGCTTGCTTTTTCTTTCATATCTGACTGATTTTTATTATTTATATCACTAATTGTGTGCTTTTTGATCATCTTAAAGCAAAAAAGCCGTGAGGGTTAAAAATGGTCAAATTGGGCTGCCATTTTACGCTCAGGGCTTGATATAAAAAATTCTCATTTTTACGACATCGATCACAAATTGAAGCGGGTTATTCCTGTGGTTTACTGCGAGCCTTACGCTCAACTAATCGACCATAACTATCGAAATAACGACTTGGCCAGATTTCTGAGGGATGGATGCCAAGATAATCTGCGATTATCCATTCGCCTTTAGGCCACTGTCTGCTGAGTGCGTTTGCTAATGTTGATGAACTGAGTCCCGTCTCACGGGAGAGCGCCGCTAAGGTTGTACCGCGTTTACGTAATGCTGCGATGATATCGGCCTGATGCCAGTCATTTTGAACATTGTTGTTATTCATTCCTGCTACCCCTTCCATTAATTAATATTGATGGTGGCGATTCAGACAGGGTTAGCAGACCGGCGCTTACTCCGGCGAGACGTGAGTCTCCCCTGCCTGAACCGCCATAGAAAAGGCGTATGCAGGCACACTGGTAAAGATTCTTACCAGTGTATAAGCGCACAAGGCTGCTAAACCTTGACCATTGGATTGTGCCAATGGCGGGAATACTTTAACTGATTGCTTTAGCTTACTCAATAACTGAACGGCTAAGTTTAACGGCTATAACTCCCCTCATGAGCGCACAAACTCAGGGGAGAATACGGACGGCTAAATCAATCTTTGTTGTTTATTCTCGTTCGTAATCGTTTCGCTGTCCGTATTTCCCCTTTGTTTTTCAGACTAATTTTACTCATTTAGAAACATTTTCCCTGCGTGTCGGTTAGGTTCACCGTTCCGTGGTGCGTCAGATAATGTGTATACAGGGCGAGGATTTCGGTGAGTTATTGCAGGAGTTCGCTACGTGCTCTGCACGGCGGTGGAGTACTCCCCGTTCAGTGCCTGATTCAATCAGGATGAACGCCTCATTATTCGTGACGTGTGATATCTCCTTTCTTTACTGCATCGGCCTATTACAAGGCGGTGAGTGAAAAACAAACGAAATAAGTGAATTAAGGCAGAAAAATGCCAATGAAAAGTGGTTTCACTGAGTAATACGAGGTTCAAATCGGTCGTAAAGCCAGACCGGACGTGTTCTGGACGTTGACGCTTGGCCGCGTCACTTGGTAATCGCTACGCTTTAACGCAAGTGACGCCGCGTAGTTTTCAGGACGTTTATCGAGCATTTAATCAGCGTATAGGTAAAAATCGTACAGAATAAATTGAGATTGTGAATATGGCAGGAGCTATTGCTCTGCATGAATGAAAAGCCGGTGCATAACGAGACCGGGAAACTTTCACCGCTAGACGATAGGTTAGGTGTCCGGCGATATCTACTTCCAAAAGTGTGCAGATGTACCGCAATTATGCTCTCCCTTTCAGGCTACAGGAGTTTTTCGCCACCAAATGGATGATCCTTGCAGACGATGAATCATTAATAAATAGGTTATACTGTATCGGTTGAATTGAGCGGGGTCAAATTTTTTTCAATGATGGGGAGTGGAAAAAGCACCATTATTTTTTGATGGAAATGACTTAGCCTTTGTTAATAATCTCAACATACTTTTGGTCTTTATAAGATTATCATTCCACTACACACCATTTTTATTAAATTAGCATCGATGATTTGATTATATTTTCATAATGCAAAAATTCAATCACACTAATATTTATTTATCATAGGTATAAAATTCGAAATGTTGAGTTAATCTACCAGTTTCCATAGAGTCACCAAAAATTCCAGTGGATCCATGAAACACTCTGGCCATAATAATTACAGCACGATTAAATCGCATTGGAATTTCACCAATTTTATCCCAATTATTATCATCCTTAAAGTATGAAAGAACTCTCTTATGAAAATCATCGCCAACGGTAGGGAATCCTTTACTTTGAATTACAGTTTTATTAAAAAAAACCTCTCCTGTTTTTTTATGTTTATAAAAAGCAACCCCTCCTTGGCAAAGAACGTTAGGTGTTAGATATATAATTCCTGAATATTTCTGTTGATCTACATGGACATTATCTAGACGTTTTTTATTATCATTTGCAACAGCAATGCGAAATTTTCCCTGTGCAAATCCATCCGATTTAGGACAGGGGGCACTGACATCTTCATTTATGTATGACATGAGAGTATTTCTAACTATTTCCCAATTTCGTTCAGATGTAGCCTCCATTCCTGGATACGTAGCTCCATTTTTTTGTTTATAATCAAGTGAAAGTGCATGCTTTCTGATTTCAATGGGATTATGATAAAAATCATCGATTACAATAATACTTTGTGATTTTAACATTTTATCACTCCAAAATTAAGAAACACTAATTGCTTTGGGAAAACTAACATGTGTGATTTTTACATTGAAAAAATAATTATAATTAATCTTCAAATACAAAAGAATTCAATACATGATCTTGCCATACTCCATTTATCTTAAGATATGATTTGGCATAACCTTCTTTAATAAACCCAATTCGTTGTAATAAATGAGCACATCTATCATTAGTTGGAAGGTGATTAGCCATTACGCGATGTAGTTGATATTTATTTCTGATATGTTTTAATGATTCTGTTAAAACTTCACGCATCACACCTTTACCCTCAAAACTAGTATCAATTGAGAAACCAAGGTGGCATGCTTGAAAAACCCCAAAAACGAAATTAGTAAAATTGATATTCCCAACTATATCTGATGAATTTTTGGGAGTAAATACAAGTGAGACTCCTTTATTTTTCTCTTGCAGATTCACAGTTGCTCGAATACGCTTTTTTACTTCATTTAATTCGTAATATTCGTAAGTCCTTAATGGCTCAAATGGAGCTAATCTATCTTTATTATTCACCAAATACTTCTGAAAGGCATTAGCCATTTCCTCATTGAAGTAGTGAACATCCATTTGTTTTGTACTAAATGATGTAATATAATTACTTTTATGCATAATATTTTCCTATTAATTGCGTAATTAAGAATGGTTGCTAGGGTTATGTGAAATTAATTAGTGAAACAAATAGTCATAATAAAATAGTTCCTCAAGAAAAAATATATACTTAAATATTGAGAGCGATAAGTAACATGCTATTGTTATACTCTATAAATTAGTTTAAGTATAGTCAAAATTATATTTAATTCATTGAATTAAAAACAGAATTTTCAGTATCTATTTGTGGGGTGGTTTTTATATAGAACGTCAAAAGTCCTCCTATCAGTGCAATCACTGCTATTTCTAACAAGATATATTGTGCAGGCTCTGCACCAATACCAGTAAAGGTTAAATAGACAGAATAAGCACCATATAATATAATTACAGTACCTGTTATGAGACTCAAAGAAAAGGCTCGGATTTCCTCAGGTAAGCGAGAAAGAAAATTACTGATCGCCACGTCTTGACCAATAGTCACGGTCGTTCTAAAAAACAAAACATACAAAGTTAATGCTAAAATTCCGTTGAAATAAAGATAAAGAAGATAACAAAGTCCTGAGAGTAACATCAAACTGACGAAAGAAATCATAATCATCGTATTATCTGAGAACTTTGCTGCTACACGTGGAACTATCACACCTTTAATATAATGAGCTACATCAAATGATATAATAAAAAAAAATAAAGGAATTAGATAATCTATTTCAACCTGAATTATATTGTATTCTCTGAATTCAGAAATCATGAGATAGGTATGAACATGAATCATAGAGAAATTTAGAAGAATTATTACTATAGAAAGTTTCAAAAAAATCAAAAATTGGGTATGTGATAATTCACGCATATATAAAATAAAGTGACGTAATGTACTTTTACGCCTGATGTGATCGTTCTTTTTTCCGAGATTTTCATGCATACCACTCAACTGAGGAAAACACCATAGCCATATCCCTAAACCAATAAACATTATAGTTGGAATAAATAATATAATTTCAGCATGTCCTATAGTCCGGTAAAGCACTAATAATAGCAATAAAAAAAGAACAGGAACGATAGAAACAATTTCTTTACCATATCGTTGGGAAAGTAGAAGTGCTTTTGTACGTAGAGTGCTCTCTTCACCATGTTTAATGATTTGATAATCAATCAAATCCTGTAACATTGCTTGATAAGCACCAGAAATCAAAGACATCGCGATGGCACTTAAAAAAGAACTGATAATAAGTAATGTAATTTGATTATTGATATTATCTGCCGTTGCGAGTGAATAGTACAATATAAGTAGGGCGATAGCACTAAACCAGTTCCCTAAAGCAACTGTTTTAAAATGACCTAATCTATCAGCCAGTAATCCAGAAGGAACTTCAAGGAAGAGAGATGAATAGAATGCAATAGAAACACGTAATGAAACCGCTGTACCAAACATACCACCTAAGCTTCCGACTAATAAATGACTAATTTGATTTGATGTTGATTGCATTGCACGCGATATGCTATCTAGATAACCTATGTTTTTTAACCAATTTTGATTTTTCATTTCTTATTACTCACATTTGGCCAAATAAAATTTCACTAAATAATCTATTGCTAATCTGGCATCTTGTTTTTTAGGGTGCATAGTGTCGTCTTTAAATAAAGAATACAGCTGCGCTATGTCTAAATGTGGAGCAATCTTAAACATGGCATCAATCACCCGATCAATGTAGCGTTCGTACCAAATGATTTGTCGTACCAAAGCCATCATCTGACGTTTTTGTAGTGAACTTATCTGCCCTTCTGCCATCAGATAGCAAGCAATATATTCTATATGCACATAAGAGAGCGTGATTTCCTGATAATTATCAGTATGATATCGCAGAGCCACATCTGCATCTGAGTGGTAATACCCGAATAGATATCCCTGAAATATTTGCCCTATTCCTACCATTCCTTGAATGTAGCAGTCTGCAGCGCGCAATGCTCCCATGCTGGAACTACCGAGTAGAATTCCTCCTGCGTTGATAAAATTTAAGCACTCCACTACAGTAATCGACATATTGCTACCAAAAAGGCCATCTGTAATCAAAACCGGCCTACCACTCCCTGACAGTTCCAGTAAATCTCCTGTCTGGATTGGTGGGCGAAATTCAATTATTGCGTCATAACGCTGATCACAGGGTAAGGAAGAACCACCAAACACAACTGGTTTTTGTTTACGAGCAAATAGCACGATTTATTTCCTCCTTCCTGGATTAACATGCCAATCAAATAGCCCTGGGATAATAGCTTTTACCGTATGAAAAGGTACATCGGGCAGAGATAAATCCGTGATATAAACCTGTTCCTTTCCTTCCTCCGCTAGCTTTTGGGTTAAAAACTCGGTAGCAGAAGCCGGTGTTGTCGGGGCATTCTGCTCAGTCGATATATTCATCATTTTATAATGCTTGCGAAATAATTCGCGCAGTACGTAGAAACGTGAATGATTAAAGAAATTCTTATCATCATACTTTTTCTGCTGACGGCTTAAATCTTCTCGTGAAGCTTGTAAACAGACTACTAATCCCTGAACTGCTTCCATTAGCGCAGCATCCAGAGCTAGTGTTTCAGTAAATCCAGAGGCGGAACCGGCAACCATAAATTTTGGTCCCATATTGGTTGGATCGTATAAAGCTACATAACAAGTCGGTATCGTACCGTAGATACGTAAGGCGAAACTTTCATACCCTTTGTCAGATAACGATTGCCATAAAGCTTTTGTCGACGGGTAGTTGATGCTTTCTGGATCTATAATATCTGCACAAATACTCGATAAACAGTTTTGGTAAAATAGAGAAGTAATATTGCGTTCAAAGGATTCTAATATAGCAAAACAGATCGCTTCTTCTAAGGTACCACCACACGCCAGTCCCGAAGTGTGAGCGTGTATATTTACCCGTTGAGTATCTGAACCATGATAAGGAAACTGTACTTCTACAGCAGGTAATAAAATTTTTTTTCCAGTTTGCAACTCGTATCCTGGTATCCAGTCTTTGATATCATACTCTGGATCAAATCCCAGTTGCCGCTGTATGAGACGGTCATAATAATACGTATTTTGGTGAACAATCAGATCATCACACCAACAAGCACAGTGGCGTTCATAGGCCTCCATTAATGCGCTACAGGTGGCTGTATATAAATTTCGCCCTTTTCCTTGGGTGGTTGATATTTGTCCTTTTTTCAATGTGGTACGAACTGCATTTACTATACTGATGCCAGCAATATCCACAAATTCACCAACAGAAGCCAAGCGTGAGATTCCCAGTTTCTTACGTAATGGTAAAATTAATTTCAGTGCCTCTCGGGTAGAGTAACGGCGCAACCCTAATTCAGTGATGGAGATCGTCACACTCAAATTCCTCAGTAAAATCACGTGCAATATTAAGAAATTTCAATCGAACATAGTGCATCACTGCTTTCCTTAGCTCAGGGTTTAACTCATCATATACAGCTTGGGTATCCGCCAGAGACATTTGCTTCACTAATAGTAAAAGAGCCTGATATAGTGAGGCAGTAATAATTTGATTATTACCTTGGTATTCGTGGCTTATTATATGACGCAGTTGATTTTTCTCTAGGCTGCTTTTTAAGCTACAACCCGGACTCAAACGTAACAATCCTGAAACTACTTCTGGATTAAACGATGGAGCGAATAGTTCGACTATATAGTCACCAAATACCACCGCATCAATATGGGTGGAAAGCAACATTTCGATTGCCTGTTCTGCCCGTTCTACGATAGGTTTTCCACGAACATTAAACGATGTATTCAATAAAACGGGAAATCCAGAAAGTTTGCCAAATGCGGAGAGCAAAGCATGGATTTCTTCATTATCATTGACAGACACTGTTTGTACACGTGCTGAACCATCTACATGCGCGATAGCGGCAAGTTGCTCCCGGTATTCAGGACGAACTGGCAGCACTTCAAGCATATATTTATAGTCACCTTCACCTTCGAAATAACGACTCAGGTGCTCAGTAGCAACCATCGGCGCAAAAGGACGAAAATCCTCACGGAACTTCACCCAGCGATTGATGAATTTCCATGTATCCATCGAGCAAGGGCTAGCTAGTATTGAACGGGCACCCAACGCACGTGGACCAAATTCAGACCCTTTAGTACAGGAGTAGTAACCAATGATCTGTCCCGCATGTAACCGTTCGGCTAGTGTAACAGTATCAATAGGTTTCACTATTACCCTATCAGCAAATAAGTTAAGGGCTCTGGCAATATCTTCATATCTGTAAACTTTTCCCAGATAATCGTGATTAAAAGCATCACTAAGAATTCGGTTATGCCTTTTATAATAAGCAGCATTAGCGGCACCGATAGAAATACCAGCATCATGTTGAGCTGGGAATAAATAGAAATCACGTAATTGAAAGTTCTGACGCACCTTATAGTTCACTACAGAATTTAGAGCAACACCTCCTGTCATGACAAGAGGTTCATTATTAGTTATGTGGTAATGCTCTAAGCGAGAAAAAATCCCTTTTTCCAGAACGAGTTGTACCGAAGCGGCCAGATCTGCGTAATCCATCACGTTAAGTGTTTTCTTGCTAAATTTTTGCTTCCAAGTATAACCAAAAGAAATACCCTGCGGGCTTTCAATCGCAATCTCCTCAGCAAATTTTGGTATACCATAAGGTGCAAGCCCCATTAATTTTCCAGAAGCGTGCCAAGAATTAAAAACAAGTTGGCTCACAGAGGCATAAGCCTCGCCCAATGAGCGACTTCCAGTTCGAATATTAAATGATGGGCTGTATTCACGGGCTAGCAGCGTATATCCATTTTCACAAAAGGTATAATGAGAAACTACATGCAATTCCGGTTTATACTCTTTAAGTCCAGCATTTAAGTACTCAGAAAACTCTTGCCCAGAGATGAGTAAATCATTTTGTCCTACGACACTACCTCCGGAACCATCCGCTACCACTACATTTCCTCTGGAAAACTTTGACCCCGACCAAGCGGCAAATGCGTGACACAGATGATGGCTAACAACTACAGCCTCTGGAGAGAAGGGGTCAAACAACGAAAAATCTGTACTACAAACAGGCTGATTTAGCCCGATATACTCCGGAGTCATTGATTGAATATTATAGGCAAAACAGCTTACATCTTCCCGCATTAAACCAGCGGCATTCAGACAATAATCTACAGCTAAAGTAGTATTGAGGGATTGGCTTCCATCGTGTTTGACACGGGTTAAACGCTCAAGCTGAATTCCATAACGAATTTTTCCGTTAATCATCACACAAGCAGAAGCATCGTGACTTGCAGAGATACCAACAATAATTTCATCGTCAGGCGCGACAATTAGTTGCGAGCTAATACATTTTATTACCAGTGTGTTCTGACATGCCACTGTCACATGATCGAGACGTCCTACAACGCATACTGTAATATTAAGGGGGGATTTTTCAAGCAAATGAGCTGGTATTAATAATGTACCTCTTTGCCCTACAATTTCTTGACCATTGATTACGGTTGTCAGGCGTGTTTGTCTGGCAATGGACGCTTGATAAGAAACGACCAATGCAATTTGATTGTTTCTGACGGATGTGTTTGGAGTAAGCGTAAGCAGTATTTCTGCTTCCTTCGAACGCTCCAAAGGAATACTCCATGTTTGAGGCATGCTTTCTTGCTCTGATACATCATCAAAAAGATATCTACCTTGAAATGCTTGGCTCATGCAAATCATGGCTGCATGTAAAGCATGGCGATCATAGACCATTTGATTTCTTTTTAACCACGAATGAAGTTTTCCAGCCAGACTAGCGAGATAGACTACTGCCGCAGAGGTACCTTTTGTTGTGGTTAGTGCCCCTTGTTCGTCGTAGGTGGAATAGTCACATTCTTTGACCAAAAACTCGATATTACCCCATCCTAAGGGTGTCATACCTGGAATACTGCCATTATGGCATAATAATCCTACGCCAATAGTTTCACTGCATGACCCAGGAAAACGCTGGCGACCAAAATCATGGCCTACAGAAGCTAAAATATAAGGAGCTAGTGCTTTATCATGGAATGTAGATAATGAGGTATGAATATCTGTAATATATTCATCCTCTGGCAGAGAGTATGCATGTGCTTCTATAGGGCAGATGTCAAAACGCTCATATATATGAGTGCGCAACTCTGAATATCCTTGCTCAAACGCATCCAAGTAGCTGGCTGATATTAAATCCAGAGAGACTTGTGTTGTCCATGGAAAAGATATTTGTGATAAAATATTAGCGATTTTAGCGGTATGATTATGTAAATTATTCTGTTGAGAAACGTCATTAAGCTTGGATAACTGATTTTTTTTAGCACTATCGATAAGAAGA
Organism: Xenorhabdus sp. TS4; assembly: GCF_014467265.1. Classification (NCBI taxonomy): domain Bacteria; kingdom Pseudomonadati; phylum Pseudomonadota; class Gammaproteobacteria; order Enterobacterales; family Morganellaceae; genus Xenorhabdus; species Xenorhabdus sp. TS4. The sequence continues at coordinate 45,303 of NZ_NKHQ01000055.1, forward strand.
ATAGATGTTCTATCATTTTCCATATACTCATTACCTTTAAATTTGCAATAACCTGATTATCAGCTCTTGTTTGTTTATTCAGAATGAAGGGATAAACGCCATTCGTTGACAAATATCTTCAATATTCTGTAAATCTGTACGGATCACAATTGGAGTAATTCCCACCCCTAACTCATATGTCACAGCTTTCAGATTTGGGCACTGAGCTAGTGCCTGTTCCAACAGTGGGAAAACACTATCAACAATTGGTTCTGAGTGTGTATCACGGTATCTCCATGAATGGTTTGGGTGTACACTCCCCCCAGCAATATGAATTTCGTTCACTGAGGTCAATGGAAGGCTGGCCAATACATCCAGTGGCTGTAGATCACAATAAATGGCATATGAAAATACGTGGCTAATGTCTAAAACAATATTACAGTCTGTCGCATCAACTAGCCGATGGAAAAACTCACCTAAAGCCATTTCTCCGGCAACAATGCTGAAAGAAGGTATTTCCGCAGAAAAAGGAATACTGGAAACAGACTGAATCGTTTTCACACCTTCAATTGCCATAGAAAGAACGGATTCACAAAGTACTGGTGCAGCAAAATAAGGTAAGTTGTAAGGGCCAATATTCCAAATACCGATATCTTCCAGACACCAGTATGCCTGAAGAGTCTCACTAATGGCATTTTGCCTTACAAGCACATCAGAGCGTAATCCATCAATACCTGCTGGCTCCATTCCAGAAAAATGATGAATGATAGGATATTGAGGATATTTATTACGAAAAGCTTGTGCAATATCCTCATTAGGTATGGCCACGACAGATAAATGACTAATTCCGTTTTGCGCTAATTGTAATAATTTAGTTAAGTCATAACCATAATTATGTGTATAATCAATTCCTAACCCTACTCGTGCATTCATACAACCTCCCGACAGGATAATGCCACTTTGCCACTTTCGTTATGAAAGCGAAGCTTAGCTAATTTATTTTTAAAAATTATTTCCTTGAGAGAATTTATTGTATCTAATTTAGATAGAGTAAAATAACGATCACAGTTAATTTCTTCTGTTATGGATTTTTCATTGTTTCTGGAAATTGTAGAACTCCATGGTGAGTTTATCATTCCAGTAGAAATGCCAGAATAAATACCATCAATAAGAAAAGGAATTTTTTCTTCTTCCATCAAATCTGCATTTGTATAAACAAAATAGCAAAAGCTTTCAATCAATGTTCTACTATTCCAATTCCAGAAACTATCCGAATCACAATATAAATTTACAAGCTTAAGGAAAAAATCCTTACTAAAAAAGCGTGGAGAAAAATGCATATCTGCATAAAGTACTGTACGTAAATTTCTGCGACGAGCAGCCCGCTCAACTACCAGTCTGTCGTGATCCATTGTAGAATGGATATAATGATACTCTTTTTCCGCACCTGTAATACAAAAATGATCACTATATAGTAGTGATACGTAGGCTTTTTGTAATAACTTAGCATCCATTTCATCCTCCTGAAATAGCTATTTCAAAAGACAAAATGTCTCCATCATTTAATGAAGGATTACTCTCTACTGACATGACATTATTTATAAAAAGAGTAACGAAAGGTTTAAGTTTAAGATTATCGTTTTTAGATATCGCAATCAAAGAAAAAATATCGGTATGTTTCTTCTGCATATTTTTTAATATTTCATAAAGATTATTTGCTGAGATAACAATCTGTCTATTTCCGCTAACAGATTCAGGAAATGATACAGTAATCATATTAATTCCTTCAATTATTTATTGGTTGTGACACAAACAGTCAGTGCGTCTCTTGGTCTCTAATAATTGATATTTATTATTTAACAAATCAAGTTTAAATAGCTTTCCATCTAATGTATCACCTATATTTAGAATAATTTTCAATGCTTCATTTGCCTGATGTAATCCTAAAATACCCGGAATAATTCCAACTACACCATTCTCAGAGCATGAGGGGGACAAAGTTGTTGGTGGAGCTTCGGGGTAGATACAGCGGTAGCAAGGAGAATAAGGTTGAGTACGTGCCATTACATGGCCTGTAAATTGTTGTACGGCAGCAGAAATTAATGGTTTATTTGCCTTTACTGCAGCATCATTTATCGCATAACGAGCATTAAAGTTATCTGTACAATCGATGATTATATCGTAATCCTCCAGAATAGGCTGAATATTCTTGGTATTAATGGCAACATCTATGATTTTTATTTTGATGCCAGAATTTAATGCTTTTAGCGTATGAAGGGCTGATTCAACTTTTTTCTTTTGTAACATCGTTTCATTATGGATAACTTGCCGTTGTAGGTTACCTAAATCGACGATATCGTGATCAACAATGGCAATCTCACCTACCCCAGCGGCTGTCAAATAAAGCAGACAAGATGAACCTAGTCCCCCTGCTCCAATGACCAGTATTTTAGACTTCATGATTTTTAATTGTCCATGAAGTCCAATATCTTTTAAGGAAATATGACGTGCATATCGGTTTTTCTCGGTTTGGCTTAAGATTGTGGAGGGTTGTTCTACAGAATTACCTCCTGCTTTCCATGCTTCGAAACCACCCTCAAGAGAATATATATTAACGAAATTCAGTGCAATTAAGCCCAATGCAGCGTATTTTGAACGAAGCCCACTAGCACAAAACAGAACAATTGGATGATCTAGTTCAATTTGTCTGTTTTTTAGCTCAATTTCCAAAAAACCTCGTCCTAGGGTTAATGCTCCGGGAATTGTGCCATTAGCAAATTCATGGCTTTCCCGAACATCCACCAATAGAAAGCTATTAAGTTCTTTTAATGCATTAATTGTTATTGTTTCAACATCTTGAATATCACCCATAATATTGCTCATATTAAAGTCTGTTTTTAGATGAAAAACTAATTTTAATTAAAATTATATGGTTAATAATTTTAGTCGTGATTTAGACATGGCCGCATCGCGGCCATGTAGTATTATTCTTGCCACTCTTTGTTGGAAACTACACCTGTAATATCTAACAACAATTCATTTTCCGCATCGGAATTTTCTGCATTCAGTTCGGCTACAGCAATTTCCAATTCTTGAGCTTTATCCATTTTATTTTCCTTCTATATATGTTTGTAAGAGTGTAAAAAATGTCAATATACGCACCATTTTACATTTTATGTTGCGAACAAAACCAATGTTAATTTAATGTGTTTTTTTGTCAAAAAAATGTTCTATCTTGTATATGAAATATTGATAAATGATAACGGCATTTCTGATATTGGCTAGGAGAAAATATATCCGTTATTCCGCACAGCGATATCTGTAATACAATGATTTTAAAGCGTTTGCATAATACTTGCGTAAATATTAATTTTTAATTAAAACAATGGATTAAGAATACGATTCGGAATGTAGATGTATCTTCAGATCACATATTTTATGATCTCTGATTTAAATTATCTGGGATATACACCTAACGCGTTGGATTATATTTTGAAGTTATTGTTAATTAAATTTAAATTTAAATTTAAATTTGACTGACAAGAGTATATGTAGATACATTGCTTGGGCATTAACTTGCAGGTACTCCCGTCGTTCCTAAACATTGAGTTATGTCGGGTATACAACATTATTAGGGCATATCTCTATCATCGATAGTTCCTGCTGATAACCACTTTAACCTACTTAGAGCGACACTGACGCGCTATGCTTGTCTTCTCCGAGTTACCGGGCTAATACATTAACCCAGTAACTCGGAGAGCTGAAAAACACCTTCCAGAGAAAACTTTTTTGCTTACCCCCTGTATTAAAGAATTAGGGATAAAACTGTTCACCCTGTTCACCCTGTTCACCTTTAAATATTTTTGTTTAAATTCATATTGTTAAAGGTTGATGACTTGAAATAAAACTCATCACCACTCTTCACCTAACCGTTCACCTCAAACTAAGATAAGGTGAACAGAGGTGAAGACTTGTGAACAGTTTAAAAATAACTATTCACCCTATAATATATTGATATATCTGGTTTAAATTATAGAGTGAACAGGAATGAACACTTTTTTATATTTCTTTGAAAAATGTCTGTAATCAGAAAGAATTATTCTTCTGGTAGGTTATCCCTTGTCAATTTTGGCAGCCACTCGATGGCAGTATCAAGATCCAGACTCAGATTGCTGCGAATACCCTGTTTGCTTTTCTTGCGCAGGTATTGCTGGTTGTACTCTGCCAATGCGCCCGGCATATCCATGCCAAAGCGGGTCACGGAAACGGGTTTATTCAGGTTATTGCCTTTCATATAAGCAAGGTAAGCGTGGTAAAGGTATTTGCGGGGATTGAACGGCATAATTTCTGCATTGCCGATGAGCAAGCCGTCAGCTTCATCGGACGCAATCAGGTAGCCGCAGAAATCGACCAGTGGATCGGTACCGCGTTTGATATCCAGTGCTTCTGCGGACTTTTGTTGCTCTGCCAGTAAACGCCTTGCGGCTTGTGAGTCAGCAAACCGATGCAACAGGTGCCGGATAATCACAGGCAGTTCTGTTGCGATTTTGTCCCGCAAGAGCGGATCGCGTTCATTCTCCGGTACGACTTCGGAAAAATTGAAGATTACCCGACGCCGTGATACGCCACCACTGCGATCACTGAAACTCATGGCATTATTATTCACCGCCAGTACCACAGCAGGAATGCGGGTTGAGTAGGGCTGTTTATGCTTTGGATCGATAGCCACTTCATCGCCGCCTGTAATGGCCTTAATACCTGAGCCATCGCCCACATAGCGGGTCTGGTCTGGCAGGATAATCAGCGAATAGCCGACAATCAACGCCCGTTCCCGTGGAATTTCTAATGCAGACATACTTGCTGAAACAGTATTACCTTTACCCGCCAGCATGGAACAAATTTCAGCAAAGATACTTTTGCCGCTGCCTCCGGCACCAGTGACTTCCAGAAATAGCTGCCAGTCGTAACGGTTCGCCAATACCATAAACAGTGCCGCCAGTACCCGATCAAACTTGTTCTCACAGTTGACTGTTGCCCGGTTAAGCCAGTGCCAAAAATGTGAAGCATGGTCTTTCAGGGTTTCCCCCGAAACAGGGGAATTGAATTCAACCTCATTAGCCAGCAGCAACCAATCATGTTTACGATGAGGCCGGAACTGGCAGGATTTCAGGTCAAACACGCCGTTGCTGAATCCGATTAAGTGACGTTCTGGTGGCTGCATCATAGGAAGCTGTAATTTGAGAGCATCCACGGCAGAGCTGATGCCATGCGGTGAATACGGTAGTTTCTCTTCCATAAAGGCAACCACCATTTCCCGTCGTAAATCGCGGTCACTGACCGGACGCCAGACAATACCATCATAGTGATGGATGGTTTCCGAAGCGCCATCCAACGCCAAATTGCTGTCATAACGCGCCAGCAACACTTCTCCGCGCTGGCTGGCACCCATCTGGCATAATGTCAGCTTAGAAGACTCGACGTCATTGGGCTGAATAGCTTCTTTTTTCTTTGTTGGTGTCGGTTGATAAAGCCCCTGAACAAAGGCCAGCTCTGCTATTTTCACACTATTTTTCTGACGATAATCATCCCAATCGGCTTTAACAGCATCCGGTGGTAACGTGACCCAACCATTCACCGCAAGGGCAGCTTTTTCTGCTGAGATCTTGCCGACATTCACTTTGGGTTTGCCGTTCTTATCCAGCTCGCCGGGAGAGTGCCAATCATTATCCGCTGCAATAATGATTTTTGTGTCCGGCCAGCGTTCCCGAATGGATTTGGCAACAGAAGATAAATTGCCCTCATCCAGCGCCGCCAGAACAGTACCTTTATAGAGCTGGCTAACCGTGAGTGCTGTGGCGTAACCTTCGGTGATAATTACCGTCTCCGGATGCTCTTCCAGCGCTGTCAAGGGAATAAACGCCCCTTTTTTCTGGCTACCGGGGAAGAATTTTTTCTCGCCATTGGGTTTAATGATCTGCGCCCCGGTGACTTGTTTATCCAGTGCTGTCAGTACCAGCACTGTCGAATTATCAAACAGTAGCCGCTGATCAAGATGTTGCAGACCCTTTGCAGCCAGATAAGGCGATTGCCCCACGACAGTTTGCGCCATCAGTGCTGCCACTCTTTCAGCAATCGGTAGTGTTGGATGGGTTTCTTTGGTTGGCTTGGGATCTGGTAAAGGTAGCGCCAGTACATTAGCGACAACTTTTGCCGCCTCAGTAACAGAGATCCCTTTGGTTTTTGCCACTAAATCCAGTCCATCACCATAATTCGGCGCGTCACACTGACGGCAATGCCAGTTGCCGTGATGGTGATCATCGATAAAGTGGAAACGGTCAGTACCACCGCAGATGGGGCAGGCGCCATGCTTTCCCTTTACCGGAACAGTAATACCGCAAGCGGGCAGCAGGTTTTGCCACGAATACATGGCGGATGTTTTTACGGTCTGGATCAGATCAAGCGGTTTTTGATTGCCCGCTGTTTTTTGAACTGTAAATTCAGGGCGAGTTTGGGTATGCTGTGTATCAGCCATAATTTTTTACCTTACGAATGGTTATTGGTTAAACGCCTCAGATGTGTTCTCAGCACGCTGGGGCGTTGTGTTTTATAGTAAATGTCTTATGTCATAGTCTTTTGTTTGTTATGCCGCTCGCGATTCAGCAATACGCTGGGCAATCCAGTCATCAATCTCTGCTTCAATAAAAGCAACGGAACGCGGGCCAATCTTGACCTGCTGCGGGAATGCGCCGTCGCTAATCAGTTTGTAGATCCATGCTTTGCTATAACCCGTTCTGCGTTGCACTTCTGGCAAACGAATCAGGCTTGTTTTCAATGCTGCCACTGTCATGTCACTTCTCCTGTTACCCAGTCCCTGAAATATCATCGTGGACGTTGTTTGATGACAGGCGGATTATTTAAAAAGCAAGACTTAATGAACAGCGTTAATTGTTTTTCTCCCGATGAAAATTAACGGGTTGCAAATTGTACTAGCGGTTTTTCCTGTCACGCAGCGGTTTGGCGAAGTCATAGGGTGTGATTGACTTTTCCCGGTTCGCATCCAGATAATCCGCCCACCACTGCACCATCAGCCGCCGTTCATGCAGATGTTTAGAAGTGTGAATATACGCCGCCCGGACGTTGTTTCGTTCGATATGACTTAACTGGCGTTCAATGGCATCATCACTCCACAGGCCGGATTCACCCATTGCACCGCGTGCCATTGTACGGAAGCCATGCCCGCAGACGTCGGTTTGGGTATCGTAGCCCATCGCCCGTAATGCCTTGTTAACCGTGTTTTCGCTCATAACTTTCGCAGCATCATGATCACTGGGGAATACCACTTCGCAGTTGCCGCTCAGTACGTTCAACTCTTTGAATAACGAGACAGCTTGACGGCTCAGCGGTACGATGTGATCCGTTTTCATTTTCATGCCGCGCTCAGAAAAACGAACGCCTTTGATGGGTTTTCGTGTAGCGGGAATTTTCCAGACAGCGTTTTCAAAGTCGATTTCCTGCCAGCGGGCAAATCTCAGTTCGCTGGAACGGACAAACGTCAGCAGTGCCAGCTCGACCGCGATCTTGGTCAGCAGGCGACCACGATAGGCAGATAAGCGAGTCAGAAAATCGGGCAAATGTTCATGGGGCAGGGCGGGATGGTGACGAGATTTTGCGGTGGTAAGTGCGCCTGCCATGTCATTAGCCGGGTTGGATTCCAGAATATCATTCTGGACGGCGTAGCGCATGATGGCAGTGATACGCTGGCGCAGCCGCTGGGCGATATCGTGTTTGCCCTGTTCATCAATGGCCTTGACGGGGGCTAAAAGCTGGCTGGTACGTAACGTGGTAATATCGCGTGCGCCGATATGCGGGAAAATAGACTGCTCAAGGCTGCGCAGCACTGTTTGGCTATGTCTGTCACTCCAGCGTTTGTTACTGGCGTGCCATGCACGGGCGACTTCTTCAAACGAATTGATTTTGGCGGGCGTTGGTGTGCCTTTTTTCTCGGCTTTGGGGTCGATACCCTGAGCCATCAGCTTTTTGGCTTCATCGCGTTTAGCGCGGGCATCGGCTAACGATACAGCCGGATAAACACCGAACGCCAGACGGTCTTCTTTCTTATCGGTGGGTCGGCGGTACTTCATGCGCCAGTATTTCGAGCCGCGTGACGAGACTTCTAAATAAAGGCCCCCGCCATCGGCGAGTTTGTAGGTTTTTTCTTTGGGTTTTGCAGTTTCGATTTGCCGGGCGTTTAGTTTCATTATTAAGGGCATTCCTTGAATCGAACGGTAAGTGCCCCGAATTATGCCCTTCGCTGCATCTTGATTGCAACAGACGAAACTAGACGTAGAAATAAGAATGGATGTTGATTTTACTGGATTTAGTATGAATTGTTTTACTGGGCTGGACTTCACTGGAAGTTGAAGTGGTGCCCGGAGGCGGAATCGAACCACCGACACGGGGATTTTCAATCCCCTCGTAAGTTAATTCAATGTAAAATCGCCTGATTTGTACAATTTGTACGCTTACTTTAATGAGTGTACAAATGAAGATACTCCCCATCATTTCTCCCAAAGGCGGAGAAGGTAAATCCACGCATGCCGCGAATCTGGCCGGATTTTTGGCCGATGCGGGTTTAAATACTCTCCTGATTGACGCCGATTATTCCCAACCCACCTCCAGCAGTATTTTTAACCTGGGCTATGAAGCGCCTGCCGGGCTGTATGAGCTGTTGATGCAGACGGTGGATCTAAGGGAATCGAAGCGGATCATTTCCCGCTCGGTGATCAATCATCTCGATATTATTGTCTCCAATGATCCCGATGAACTCTTGCCGACCGCGATGTTACACGCTCCTGACGGGCGTCTTCGTCTGCGCAATATTTTGCAACATCCCATTTTTCAGCAATACGACGTCATTATTATCGACTCCAAAGGGGCAACCGGAGTGATGACGGAGCTGGTCGTGCTGGCTGCCACACACCCTGTGCTGGGGATAATTAAACCGATCCTGCCGGATGTGCGGGAGTTCCTGCGCGGCACGTTGCGGATGCTGACCCGCCTGAAGTCATTTGAAAATTACGGCATTCAGCTTCCGCTTATTCAGATACTGGCTAATGGGATTGAAGGTACCCGGTTGGATCGGGATACGCTCAATGAACTGACCGATATTATCGAACAGCAACGGTACGATACGTCCGCGTTAGGAGGCCGGTGTGTTTATCAGTTATTGAAAACCCGGATAGATCTGCTGGATATCTACAAATTGGGTCACGTTCGTGCCCAGCCTGTTCATCGCCTGGAATATAAAACTCACCGCAAAAGCCCGGCTGCCGCCCAGACCATGCACCGTCTGGCCTGTGAATTGTTTCCTGAATGGCAAGCGAAATTTGATGCCGTGCTGGTCAACCAACCGACGGGGAACGCGCAATGAATATTATCTGGCGAGCCGTCTGTTTTTGTTATGACAATGCGGAATTACCCTTTACGGATACACAGGATGAATGGTTTGTGTTTGTCGATGCGCCTGATCGTAAAGCGGCACTGGCGAAATACCAGACATTATTACCCGTTATCTGGGCTGTTCCGCCTGAGCCGATAGAGTATTTCATTCCCCGTCATGAAGATGAATTGCGTGAACGGTCACTGTGGGTGCCCGGTATATCGGATGATTTGGCCCTGCTGGAGTGCGGCTGGGAAAAGGGCAAACCACAGTATTTGACCGCAAAAGACGTGCTGTTCTGGGTGTCTTCTCCCCATCAGCAACAGCGTTTAGTGAAGGCACTGAATGCCGTCAACAGGGAGGTGGAAAATGAATTGGGATCATGATGCTTTACAGGCCATCAGTGAAGCGGCACCCAGCTACGCTTATGCCGAGGTGGGGGTGATTGGCGGGCTGGTACTGGACAATGATCGCTGGGACAGCGTTGTTCAGTTGCTGGCGGCCGACGATTTCTTCTTCCCGGCACACCGGATAATTTATCAGGCGATTGCGGAACTGAGCGAAAAAAACTGTCCGTTTGATCTGATCACCCTGACCGACAGGCTGACACAGCGGGGGCAGATAGACAGCGCCGGCGGTTTTGCCTATGTGGCGGAAGTGTGTAAAAACACACCCAGTGCGGCCAACATTGAGGAATATGCCCGCATTGTGGCAGAAAAAAGCCGGTTACGTCAGTTACTGGCACTGGGTAAGTCCCTCAGCGCGGAAGTTTTTCAGCCCAATATTTTGTCAGAAGCCCTGATTGAGCAGGCAGAAAGTCAATTGTTTAATCTGGCGGAAAAAGGGGCGGCACGGCAACATCAGGCCGTGACCCTGCTGCAAGGGGCGGATGCCCTGATTGCCCATCTGGAGTGCATACAGGGCAGTAATGGGATCACCGGTACACCGACAGGTTTTCAGGCGCTGGATGACATGACCTGTGGCTTGCAGGCTGGCGATCTCATTCTGCTGGCTGCCCGTCCTTCCATGGGCAAAACCGCACTGGGGCTGGCCTGTTGCCTCGGTGCGTTGCGGCAGCGGGACGATGCGGTGGTACAGGTTTTCAGCCTGGAAATGCCGACCTCACAACTGATGCTGCGGCTGTCTGCCATGGAAGGCGGCGTGGCGTTAACCGCGCTGCGCAGTGGCCTGCTGGACGATGAACAGTGGGGGCGCATCAGCCAGAGTCTGGAGCAGTTTGCTAAATGGGATCAACGGCTGGTTATCGATGATTGCAGTTACCAGACCCCTGCACTATTGCGTGCCCGTGCCCGCCGCTATACCCGACAATACGGTAAACCGGCCCTGATTATGGTGGATTACCTCCAGTTAATGTGCGCCCCCGGGCAGGAAAACCGTACCCAGGAGATTGCCGACATCTCCCGCAGCCTGAAAGCGTTAGGTAAAGAGCTGGAGTGTCCGGTGCTGGCGTTGTCCCAGCTTAACCGGCAGGTGGAAAACCGTGTTGATAAACGCCCTAACAACGGCGACTTACGTGATTCCGGCTCATTGGAGCAGGACGCCGATTTAATCCTGCATCTTTACCGCGATGAAGTCTATCACCCGGAAACGCCGGATAGGGGGATTGCCGAAATTATTATCGGTAAGCAGCGTCAGGGACCGACCGGCACGGTGCGTGTGCGGTTTGACGGCCGGTATACGCGTTTTTCTGATATCGACAGCGGCGGGAGGTAAAGGATGGGACGCAATACGTTGAATTTAGGTAGTGCCTTGTTACAGCAGGGACGACAGGCTGTGGCTACCCGCAATGACAGCCCGCCGATGGCGGAAATGCCAATGGTATTGACATTGGATCAGCTTCGCCCGAATCCGGATAACCCCCGAACCCGCCGAAACCCGCGTTATGACGATATCAAAGCGTCCATAAAAGTCCGTGGACTGGATACGGTGCCGAAAGTCACGCGTGACCCGGATGGCGATGAAGTCTACATCTTCAGTGATGGCGGGAATACGCGCTATCAAATCCTGTCCGAATTGTGGCAGGAGACCGGGGATGAACATTTTTATCGGGTTCATTGCCTGTTTAAACCGTGGCCGGGGCGTTTACAGTGTGTTATCGGGCACCTGGCCGAAAATGAGCTGCGGGGTGAACTCAGCTTCATTGAAAAAGCGTTAGGCGTCTGCAAGGCCAGAACCCTTTATGAAGCGCAGAAACAGCAGAAAATCACCCAAAGTGAACTGTCTGCCCTGCTGGGGGCAGCCGGTTTTCCCGTCAGTCGCAGTTATATCAGCCGGATGGAAGATACGGTGCAGTACCTGTATCCGTGGATGCCCAACCTGTTGAATTCGGGGCTGGGCGTCGCGCAAATCCGGGCATTGCTGGCATTACGACAGGATGCAGATGCCGTCTGGCAACAGCATGTGACCAGTATAAACCTAAAACCTGCCGTCACCTTTGATGAGGTTTTTGGGGCCTGCTGCCGCAAGTTTGATGCGCCGGAAATCTGGTCGCCGGAGATGTTCAGGGATGAGCTGATTGGTGATTTATTACCGGCCCTGCCACACCCGCAGCTTAATTACGACCGCTGGGTACTGGAATTAGATCCGAAAGAAAGCAACCGCCGACAGCTCTTTGGTGAGCAGGCCAGCACGTTTGATCCTGTGCCGGTACCGGCAGAGCCTGAAACGAAAAAAACGGCGCGGGTTCGAGCGCCAGACAGGGGATCGAACCCGCGCCCCCTTTCTCAGCCCGCCGCCCAGGCCGTGCAGGCACCAGCGCCGGAACCCGCGCTGGTTGATAAGGCACCCGGGTCTGCGCCGTTAAATCCGGTTATTCCGCCTTATCAGCCGGATAGCGCGGATAACCCACCTGTATCCACGCTGCCTGTCCCTGAAACCGAATGTCTGGCTTTTGCCCAGACGGGGCTGGAGCCGGTCAGTTCGGTCTGGGCGATTTCCCCAATGCAGGATGATATTGAACACCTGCAAAACATGGCATTCCGGCTGGCGTTTGAACTGGCAGAAGTGATGGCATGTGACGGTGATTTACTGCCCGTGTCAGCAGTGGATTCGGCGGGCTTTGGCCTGACTGATGGGCAGGATACCCATCCTTTTTCGTCTTTATTGTTCAGTCTGACCGGAGAGAGCACGGCTGATCGGGGTGAACTGACGCTGGCTGCCGTTTTGCTCGGTACCGCCAGTCATGAAGGTCTACCGTTACTGGATGATATCCAGACCGTCAAGTTCCTGCGGCTTATCCGGGTGCTCCGTCGTCTGCGTGAGCTTCAGCGTCAAATGACATCAGAGGTGATAGCGATGGCGTGATCCCGGTGCATCGTGCGGGGTATCTGTTTTCCAATGTGTTGTTCATGACATTTTGACTGGCCTGATAGTGGAGGAAGTGGATGAATCATTTATCGCAAGCGACAAATAGCCTGCTGATGCAGCTGGTGATGGATTTGAAGAACGGCTATATCCGCCGTTGTGAGGCGCTGGGGCTGGCCCCCAACGAGATGCTGATGTTGCAGCGCCTGACGATTGAGGATTTGCACTATCTGGGTAACAGCCCGGTGTCGGTGTTGAATGTCCATATTCATCACACGAATCTGGTGCGCCTCTTACAACAGGCGCGTATCGAGCAGCAGCGGATGCAACGGATTGACCGGGCACTGGAATTAGGCGGCTCCATCGAGCTGATGCACTATTTTTTTGGCCTGTCCAGTCTGGAAATCGCCGCCCGGCGACGTATTGCCGGCATGGCCGTCCGGCCGGGGCGTGGCTCGCCCCTGACGGAAGAGGAAAGCCGTGACCTGTGGCAACGCTGGCAGGCGGCAATGATTACCGATGCGGACAGTGCTGAAGGGCTGGATCTCATGATGGCGATGGCTGAGCACCATGCGGTCTCACTGACGTCCGTCTGGCGTGCCGTGAAGGACTGGCAGAACAGCGGAGCACCTGAGCCTGTCAAAAAACAGGCATGAAAGCCCTCAGTTAAAAAAACAGAACGGGAAACAATGTCAGGAAAATTAACGGAAATGATCCCCGGCCTGCATGTGCCCGCCACCGCACCGTTGTCACTGCGCCATAAAGCGCAACATCAGGTACGGTGCTACCAGCAGGGCGAGCGCAATTATGTCCGGCTGAAAGAAAAAGGCAAGGGGTATCTGAAAATCAATGTGGGCTTGTTCTGGCGGCTGTTAAGCCGTGATAACGGGCAATCGTGGGAGCTGATGCTCCATGAACGCTACAACAATGAAATTCGTAAATCCTGAATGTGACTGAAGTTGTGTCATTCTGCACCCTGTTGCAACAGGGTGCAGCCCTGACATTATTTTTTAGGGCTAACGCCGCAGAAAAGGGAACATGATGAACCTGTCCGCCGACAGCATAATTGCACACACCATTGCCAAAATGAAAATGCGTCTGGAAAAACAGGCGGACAATGACGTCTCACAACTGCGCAGTGGCCTGCTGTTTATGGGCAATATTCAGGATGCCTATCCCCGCCGTCTGTTGCTGGATGATCGCCTGTCGCCACTGGATAAAACGGGCTGGATGATGATCCGTCTGTATGCGCAACACCATGAAGGGGCCGTTTTTCCCAGTTATGATGAATTACAGGTCCTGCTGGCTTCGCCCTATAAAGGCAAAGCCTCCCGTGAAACCGTCAGCCGGGTATTACTGATGCTGCGGATCACCGGCTGGCTGAGTTTATGTAAGCGGATCAGGGATGAACACGGCCGGGTGCGGGGCAATATTTATGCGCAACACGATGAGCCGCTGACCTGCCGTGATGCCGAGATGTTAGATCCCCACTGGCTGGATACGGTGGCGGAAGCCTGCCGCAGTAAAAACCGCACCATCAGCCAGACGGCCCGGGACGTCCTGACCGACATCAAAGACGATCCGCTGATGCGCCATCGTCACAGCCATATTCACCTGCTGGAAGCAAGGCTGAATGCCGTGCAGACTCCGCAGCAAAGTATCATGCGCCAGAAGCTGGGATCTGAGTTGCAAAAGGAAGCGGTGCAAACCGAACTCAGGGGAATTCAGCCGGGTTCGGAAACCGAACTGAGTCCACTCATGGGGCGGGCTGGGCTGAATTCGGTATCCGAACTCAGTCTACAATCAACGTCTTATAGTGGATCAGCTAAACCGAACCGTTATGTACGTTCTTTCACACAGAGTGTGAATAAAAAAACATACGTTGATCCGCAATCCGCGTTTTTTCTGCCAGAAGGGCTTTGCCGACAACTGGAGCCGGAAGCGGTAACGATGCTGAACAGCCAGCTGCAAGCGTTGCCCGCTGAGCAGGCACAAACCGTGTTGAACTGTCTGGGTAAGGCGCTACGGGACGGGAAAATTAGTAATCCGGTCGGCTGGTTGCTGGTGATGATGAAACGGGCACGGGAGGGGAAATTATATGGACAACCTGAAACGGCGGTTACCCCGCCAGCCTCGGCTAAGGTACCTGTTGAATGCAATCAACATGTCGTGCGATCAGCTTCACCTTCCTCACAAGCCCATGTGCGTACTATGGTGAAAGATATTCGTCAGCGGCTGACAATGGCAAAATACCGCAATGATAATATTGATTAAAAAACAGGCGTATGTGCCCGTGGCACACACGATTAAAAAGTGCACGGTTTTGAGCGAGGTACTCCAGATTGGATATCATTCTGGGTTACCTGAGTCAGGGGGGGTTAAAAAGCATACGGCTGTGCCAGTGGCACATGAGGCTAAAAAAACATCACTTTTGGTCGCGAATAAAATTCACTCTTTTTCCCGTTTCCCATAACTGGTTATTCGTTGAGTCGCAAACGCCTTTGCCTTGATAGTTCTACTGACTTATCAAGGCAAAGGAGTCTTTGTGCATGTCTGATTCAGAAGACAAATCATCATCCCAGCCGCGTTTACGCGCCGGGGTATTAACCTCCTCATTAACGATTGAACTGCATACCCACTATGCCATCCGTCTGTGGGCAGGGCGCAGACGGGAAGAGATCAGCAATCCCCGAAAATTTTCAGGCATTCTCGGGATGCCGCAGGTGATTAAACGCGCGGGCACGATCAGTGTGGATGCCGCTGCCGATAATCCGTATGCCGATACCTGGCTGGTGAAGCTGGAACAAGCGCTGGATAGGGCTTCCGCCAATCTCCAGCAGAGTCTTGCCACTTTGCAGGATACGTTGAACGCCGTACCACAGCAGATCACCTTATCCGCCGTTTCCTCCGTCGAACCGCTGAATATCGGGGTTTACAGTCATTCACCATTAGGCTACCGCTGTGTCTGGCTGCTGGTTGGCTATGACCAGCTGGCGATGAAAACGTTTCAGGTTTTCCATTACGGGCTGATTTCACGGGCAGAGCGTGATGGCTTTCTGCACAATGGCAGCCGTGCCGTTCGCCAGATTTATGGCATTGTACGCTCTTACCGTTCACTGGCGGTCACCCGGCATGATATTGCGGAAAAAACGCCGGCCGGGCTTGAGGCGATTAAGTGGCTGGGTGAACCCCATCCCGATATTTTGTCAGGCAAGTTGCGGTCGGTTTTCTCGCCGCCATTGCGCCCGGCTGCGCAAGGCTGAGGGAGGGAAACTATGCCACTTTATCTGTGTGAAAAACCCTCCCAGGCCAAAGACATTGCCAACGTCCTGGGGGTGAAACAGCGCGGGCAGGGATTTCTCTTCGGTTCCGGTGTGATTGTCACCTGGGCCATCGGGCATTTGCTGGAGGTGGCTGCACCTGAACACTATGGCGAGCAATTTGGTCCGCCGTGGCGGATGGAGGTGCTGCCGGTGCTGCCCGCTCAATGGCAATGGACAGTCAAAAAAGAGACCGCCGGACAGTTTGCGGTGATCCAGCAATTATTGAAACAGACGGAGGAAGTGATTATTGCCACTGATGCCGACCGCGAAGGGGAAGTTATTGCGCGGGAGTTGCTGGAGTATTGCCATTTCACCGGTACGGTCAGGCGTCTTTGGTTGTCGGCACTGGATGAAACCAGCATCCGGCAGGCACTGGCCGCGATATTGCCGGGTGAGCAGACAGCAGCACTCTATCAGGCCGGACTGGGACGGGCACGTGCTGACTGGTTAACGGGCATCAACCTGACCCGTTTGTATACCCTGAAAGCGCAGACCCTGGGTTTTGGCGATGTGCTGTCCATCGGACGGGTGCAGACCCCGACGCTGGCACTGGTGGTGAACCGGGATAAGACCATCGCCCGGTTTGAGCCAAAACCTTACTGGCAATTGGTGGCTAAACTGGAAAAAGACAGCATGCGTTTTCGGGCCAAATGGCAGCCGGTAACGGATGATTGTGATGAAGAAAACCGTTGTATTCAGCCGGATATTGTTCAGGCCGCTCAGCAACGTTGTCAGCAGGCAACACACGCCACCGTCATGGATGTCAGCAAAAAACGGGAGAAAACCCCCCCGCCGCTCTGTTTTGATTTGGGGACATTGCAGCAGACCGCTTCCCGTCACTGGGGCATGGGGGCGAGCCAGGTGCTGGCGATTGCCCAGTCCCTGTATGAAACCCATAAAGCAACCACCTATCCGCGCACGGATTGCGGCTATTTGCCAGCGTCCATGCAGGCAGATATTCCTGTCGTGTTGACAGCACTGGCGCGCACCGACCCGGCTATGGAGACCATTATCAGCCAGCTGGATAAACAAGGTGTTTCCCGGGTCTGGAATGACAAAAAAATCACGGCACACCCTGCCATTATTCCCACGCGTCACCCTTTTGATCTCACCCGGTTAACGACCGATGAGCTAAAGGTTTATCAGCTTATCCGTCAGTATTATCTGGCACAATTTCTGCCGGTGCAGGAAACCGATGTGACCGACGTGACACTGGATATCGGCGGGCAACACTTCCGGGTGCAAGGGCGGGTGAATGTGATCACGGGCTGGAAGTCATTATTTATTGATGAGGTCAGTGAACATCAGGAAGAACAGGAAGCTGATGTAGCGCTACCGGTACTTAATCAGGGCGATCGGTGTCAGGTTGTTGAAGCCAAAATCCGGTCACTGCACACCAAACCGCCGGCACCGTTTACTGAAGGTACCCTGATTGCCGCGATGAAAAATGCCGCCAGTCTGGTCAGTGATCCGCAATTAAAACAAGTCTTGCGAGAAAGTGCCGGGCTGGGTACGGAAGCGACCCGGGCCGGCATTCTGGATACGTTATTTAAACGCCAGCTGATTGAGCGGAAAAAGAAAGCAATCCACGCAACACCGCTGGCGCAGGAACTGATTGCCGGGCTGCCGGCGGTACTGACCGATCCGGGTATGACCGCGTTATGGGAACAATCGCTGGAAGATATTGCACAGGGTAAAGCGTCGCTGGCGGTTTTTATGCAAAAACAGGCGCAGTGGCTTTTGCATTTAGTCGAGCGCGGCAAGGCACAGCCGCTGCATCTGACGTTGCCGAAAACCCCCGAATGCCCGAACTGTGGCGGTCGGATGCGGCAACGGCAGGGAAAAACCGCGCCGTTCTGGGGTTGTGTGAACTATCCGGCCTGTAAAGGCATGCTGAATGACAAAGCGGTCACTCAATCGCGCAAAGCCCGGCGGGCAAATCAACGGACATGAAGATCTGGTTGTGGATTGACGCCCTGACAGGATGCTTTAAGAATTAACCTGTTTCTTAAATGATCGGTGAGCCTGCAACGATCGCCTCCGGGTGGCTGTAAAACTCCCGTAGCCTGAAAGGGAGCGCCTCAACGCGGTACATCTGCCCACCTTTGGAAGCAGATAT